>CAYLZO010000110.1:0-16510 GCA_964387775.1 uncultured Anaerolineaceae bacterium | reverse complement strand
GCGATCAGACGAATTGTCCAGAATGTCTGACAACGGCCGAAACCCTTCAGCATCCCACCGGGGTAGTGGTTACGTAGTAAGTGATAATGTGGGGGACGTCCCCCACATTATCACTTACCGTGTTACCACTACCCCCACCGGATGCATTCGAATTGACAAAGGGTTTGCCTTCTGCTAAAATCCCCCGGCATGAAACCGGGCCGTCATGCGGTTCATGCTTTTGTTTTGGTTCTCGTAGGCCGGGTATCCTTCCGTCGGACTCCCACCCTACGGCAGCCGGCAGCAACCACAAGGAGAGAGTTCATGGCTAGAGTAATAGGTATCAGGCCCCACGGCGGACAGTTGGTCAACCGCGTCCTGCGGGGCGAGCTTCGCGCAGCGGCCCTGGAACGGGCTGCGTCCTTTCCCCAGGTGCAACTGACCCCGATGGCTGCCTCTGATTTAGAGCTGATCGCCGTCGGCGCCCTCAGCCCGCTGACCGGGTTCATGGGCCAGGACGACTACGATAGCGTCATCGACGACATGCGGCTGGCCAACGGCCTGCCCTGGACCCTCCCCGCCACGCTGCCCGTGGACGGCGAGACGGCGGCCGGGTTGGACGAGGGCGCCGAGGTCGCGCTGGTCGCCGGCGAGCACCTGATGGGCATCATGACCGTCGCCGAGAAATTCAGGGCCGACCCGGAGCGCGAGGCCCGCGAGGTGTACAAGACCACCGAGGAGGCGCATCCCGGTGTGGCGCGGGTTTACCGCCAGGGCGACTGGCTGCTGGGCGGCGAGGTCTTTATGCTCAACGGCCCCCAGGGCGCCGAGTTTCCTGAGCTGCGCCACGAGCCGGCCCAGACGCGGCGCATGTTTGCCGCGCGCGGCTGGCGGCGGATCGTCGCTTTCCAGACGCGCAACCCCATCCACCGCGCTCACGAGTACATTCAGAAAACGGCGCTCGAAATCGTGGATGGGCTCTTTCTCCACCCGCTGGTGGGCGAGACCAAGGCCGACGACATCCCGGCCGATGTGCGCATCGAGAGCTACCAGGCCATCCTGCGCGACTACTATCCCGCCGACCGGGTGCTGCTGGGCGTGTTCCCGGCGGCCATGCGCTACGCCGGCCCCCGCGAGGCGATTTTTCACGCCATCGCCCGCAAGAATTACGGCTGTACCCACTTTATCGTCGGCCGCGATCACGCCGGGGTGGGCAGCTATTACGGCACCTACGACGCCCACCACATTTTCGACGAGTTCGAGCCGGGCGAGCTGGGCATCACGCCGCTCTTTTTCGACTATACTTTTTTCTGCAGGAAGTGCGGCATGGTCGTCAGCGCCAAGACCTGCCCCCACGGCAAGGACGACTGGGTCTACCTGAGCGGCACCCAGGTGCGCGAGATGCTGGAGCGGGGCGAGATGCTGCCCGAAGAGATGACGCGTCCCGAGGTCTCGCGGGTGCTGGTGAACGGCATCCGGGCCAAGAAGCAGGCATAGCCCCTGATACCTGGTACTGGGTATCAGGTATCAGGTAGGGAGTAGCGATGAAAAGAGTATTTGTCATCGGCCTGGACTGCGGCGACCCGGCGTTGGTATTCGACCGCTGGCGCGAGCACTTGCCCAACTTTCGCCGCCTCATGGCGGGCGGCACCTACGGCGAGCTGACTAGCACCGTGCCGGCCATCACCGTGCCGGCCTGGAGCTCGATGCTCAGCAGCAAGGATCCCGGCCAGTTGGGCGTTTACGGCTTTCGCAACCGGGCCGACCACAGCTACGAGCGGATGAACATCGCCACCTCCAAGCTGGTCAAGGCCGACCGGGTGTGGGACGTGCTCTCGCGGGCGGGCAAGCAGGTGGTCGTCCACGGCGTGCCCCAGACCTATCCCGTCAAGCCGGTCAACGGCTGCCTGATCTCCAGCTTTCTCACGCCCAGCACCCACAGCGCCTATACCTACCCGGCCGAGCTGAAGCACGAGATCCCGGGCGTCGTGGGCGGCACGTACATGCTCGACGTGCCCAACTTTCGCACCGAGAACAAGGCCGACCTGCTGGCCCAGATCTACCAACTGGCCGACCAGCACCAGGCGCTCATCAAGCACCTGATGACGACCCGGCCCTGGGACTTTTTCATGCACGTGGACATGGGCGTGGATCGCATCCACCACGGCTTCTGGAAGTATTTCGACGACCGCCACCCGCTGCACGAGCCGGGCAACCCCTTCGAGCACGCCATCCGTGACTACTACGTCCACCTCGACGCCCAGATCGGCGAGCGGCTGGTGCTCCTCGACGACGATAAGCTGAATGACCACGATGGCACCGCCGTGCTCGTCGTCTCGGACCACGGCGGCCAGCCGATGATGGGCGGCATCTGCTTCAACGAGTGGCTTAAGCGGGAGGGCTACCTGGCGCTGGAGTACGAGCCGGAGGGGATCGTGCCCCTGGAAAAGTGCGAGGTGGACTGGAGCCGGACGACCGCCTGGGGCTCGGGCGGCTATTACGCCCGGCTCTTTCTCAACGTCAAGGGCCGCGAGCCGGAGGGCATCATCGACCCCGCCGATTACGAGCGCGTCCGCGACGAGCTGGCGGAAAAGATCGCCGGCATCACCGACCCGGAGGGGGTCAACATCGGCTCGGTGGCCCACAAGCCGGAAGACATTTACCGCGAGGTCAACAACATCGCCCCCGACCTGATCGTCTATTTCGGCAACCTGAGCTGGCGCTCGGTGGGCAGCCTGGGGCTGAACCGCATCCACACCTTTGAAAACGACACCGGCCCCGACGACGCCAACCACGCCCAGCAGGGCATGTACATCTACTACGACCCCAGGCGACCAGGTCAAGGCCTCGGTCCCCGCCGCCACCTGATGGACGTGGCGCCGACGATTTTGGAACTCATGGGCGTGCCGGTGCCTGGGGATATGCGGGGGGAGTCGTTTGTCTAGACCGTGATGCGTGATGCGTGACAGTCTCTCACGCATCACGCATCACGCATCACGCATCACGCAAGAGGAGAAATCACCGTGAAACAAAAAGGCGTAACTATCTGGTTCACCGGGATGTCGGGCGCGGGCAAGACTGCGCTGGCCGTGCCCCTGGAGCAAGAGTTGAAAAAGCGCGGCCTCAAGGTCGAGCGGCTCGACGGCGACATCGTGCGCCAGAGCCTGACCCGCGACCTGGGGTTCAGCAAGGAGGACCGCGACAAAAACATCGAGCGCGTCACCTTTGTCGCCAAGCTGCTGACGCGCAACGGCGTGGCCGTGCTCTGCTCCTTCATCTCGCCCTACCGCGCCGTGCGAGCCAAGGTCGCGGAGGAAGTGGGCAATTTCGTCGAGGTCTATTGCTACGCCCCGCTGGAGACCCTCATCGAGCGCGACGTCAAGGGCCTGTACAAAAAGGCCATCGCCGGCGAGATTGAGAATTTCACCGGCATCTCGGACCCCTACGAGCCGCCACAGAACCCGGACGTGACCATCGACTCCAGCACCGAGGCCGTGGACGAGAGCCTGGCCAAGATCCTGCACAAGTTGGAGGAGCTGGGCTATGTGCCCCCGGCCGCCGACGATGAACCCTACACCGAGGACGAGGAGGCCGAGGTCGAGGCCCGGCTGGCGGCGCTGGGCTACTTGTAGGGCAAGTTTCAAACTTGCCCAACGGGAAACGGAGGGGCCGGGGCGCTTGCCTTTGGCTCCCCTTGGTGTTATAATGGTCGCGTGAGCGGGATAGCAGGGGTGTGGCAACGTGGCTTTTGAGATTGACTTCTCGCCCGAAGCAGTTGAACATCTGAAAAACTTGACAGCCAGAGAACGATCGCTCGTTCTCGACCAGATTGGGATTCAGCTTGCCCATGAGCCAGATATAGAAACACGTCGCAGAAAGCCGTTGCGGCCCAACCCTCTCTTTCCCTGGGAGCTTCGTCTCGGAAACTTGCGGGTGTTCTATGACGTTGATGCCGAAACGGAGTACGTGATCATTCTGGCGATAGGCCGAAAGGTCCGAAATCGGTTGCTGATAGCTGGAGAGGAAATCGAGTTATGAAGACAGTTACAGTTGGACAAGATCTGAAAGCGCACGATCTCTTTGTGCTCGCCGAGGCAGAGCCACTGATTCTCACCCGAGAAGAGGGCAGTGCATTGGCAGTTATCCTCCTGGACGAATCCGACGTGGAAGCCTGGAAACTGGGTGAAAATCCGACTTTCATGGAGATCATCGAGCGATCCCGAGCTCGATACCGGGACGAGGGCGGTGTTTCGTTGGACGAGGTTCGTCGGCGGTTTGGGCTGGCGGCCACGAGTTAGGCAGGCTTCCAAATGGGCTTCCTGGACAAACTACGCGGCAAGAAAAAAGAACGGCGCGTCGTCTTTATCGGGATCGACGGCACGCCGTTCACGTTCATGCAGCGCCTCATCGCCGAGGGCCGGGCGCCGAATGCCAAACGCCTGGCCGAGCAGGGCAGCCTGCTGCGCATGGACTCGATGTGGCCCTGGGTCTCCTCGGTGGCCTGGAGCACGATGATGACCGGTGTCAACCCGGCCAAACACAACATCTTTGGTTTCATCGACCGCGACCCGGCGACCTACAAGCAGTTCATCCCTACCTCGCGCAATATGCAAGCCAAGACCCTGTGGGAGGTGCTGAGCGAGGCCGGCAAACGCGTCGTCGTCGCCAACGTGCCGGTGACGTACCCGCCCCGGCAGGTCAATGGCATCCTGGTCGGTGGCTTTCTCAGCCCCAGCCTGGAAAAGGCCGTTTACCCGCCCTCCTACGTGCCGACGCTCCAGTCGCTGGGCTACATCGTCGACGCCGACCCCTGGAAGGCCCGCGAGTCGAAGGACCTGGCGCTGGAGGAGGTCAACAAGGCGCTGGACGCCCGCATCCGGGCGCTGTTCCACTTTTTTGACAACGAAGCGTGGGACTATCTGCACGTCCACGTCATGGAGACCGACCGGCTGCACCACTTTCTCTGGCAGCAGATGGAGGAAGGGGACCCGACCTACGCCCCGGCCTTTTACGACTTTTACCGGCGCATCGACGACATGCTGGGCCGGCTGGCCGCCAGGCTCGACGACCACACCACGCTGATGTGGATGGCCGACCACGGCTTTTGCACCATCAAGAAGGAAGTGTACGTCAACCGCTGGCTCGCCGACAACGGCTGGCTCAAACTGCGCAACACGCCGCCCGACCGCAAAAAGGGGCTGGACGAGATCGACCCGGCGTCGGTGGCCTACAGCCTCGACCCCGGCCGGGTATTTCTCCGCGTGCGGGGCCGCGAGAAGGAGGGTACAGTCGCCCCCGGGGCCGAGTATGAGGCCCTGCGCGACGAGATCGCCGCCGCCGCCCTGGCCCTGCGCGACCCCGACGACGGCGCGCCCATCTTCCAGGCGGCCTTCAAGCGCGAGGACCTCTACCACGGTCCCTATTTCGAGCAGGCCGCCGACCTGGTGCTGGCGCCCTACGATGGCTACGACCCCAAGGGGCCGCTCTACAAGGAGACGCTGACCTACAAGGGCGACGAGTTGGTGGGCATGCACACCTACGACGATGCCATGCTCTACGTCGGCGGGCAGCAGATTTCGCAGACGCGCTTCAGCGTGCTCAACGTCATGCCCACGATTCTGCGGCTGATGGACGTGCCCCCGCCGCCCGGCCTGGACGGCGAGTCATTGGTGTAGCCATGAAATCCAGGAAACGTTTTATTGCCGGTGGGATCGTCCTGGTCGTGGCCCTGGTGCTGGCCGCCGTTTGGGCCGGCGTGGCCACTGGCGACTCGAGCCCGGCGGCCGGTGTGCGCCTCCAGCCCACGCCCTCGGCCCCGGAGAACGTCTTTTTGCCCCTGGTCGCCAACGGCGAGGCCACCACCGGCTGCGAGCCGAACGCCCAAGAGTTGCAGATCGCCCAGTACATGATCGACCACCCCGACCAGCAGCGGCCGTCGCTGACCTGCCACCCCATCCTGGCCCAGGTGGCCCGCGCCCGGGCCCAGGACATGGCCGACCGCCACTACTTCAGCCACGTCAACCCCGAGGGCTACGGACCCAACTATCTGGTCGAGCAGGCCGGCTACGTGCTGCCCGACGATTACGGGCAGGCGCCCGACGCCAACAACATCGAGTCCATCGCCGGCGGCTATCCGACCGCCGACGCCGCCTGGCAGGGCTGGATGAACTCCTCGGGGCACCGCACCCATCTGCTCGGCCTGAACTCCTTCTTTGCCGAGCAGATCGACTATGGCATCGGCTACGTCTACGAGCCGGACAGCGACTATGGCCACTATTGGGTCGTCATCACGGCCAAGCCCGGCCCCTGAAACCTGGCTCAGGACAGGCGGGCGCAAACGGCGCGCCCTCGCAATCCGCAGGACTATCCGTTTGTGACAGTGAAAGTTTACGGAGGGACTAGCCCGAGAGCCGGGTGGCGGCTCGCGCTCCCTTGTCGGTCAGCACCCAGAGGCGGCCCGGCCCGGCGATGGAGCAGCCGCCTATGGAGCAGCCGCCGCACGCCCCGTCGCAGCCGCCGCTCACCGCCCGCAAATAGCCCAGCCGGGCCAAATCGGCCAGCAGCGCCTCCAGCATCCCCTGAGAAATCGACAGGCGCCCGGTGAGCTCGTCGTAGCTGTGCAAGCCCCCCTCGGCCACCGCCTGCAAGAGTGTTTCTAACACGCTAAAATCCACTCGCCAACTGGTAGGTGGCGAGGCCAGCTGCCAGGGACACGATCAGCAGCAGGCCCACGCTGAACGCCGTCCAGCGCCAGCTCCGGGTCTCCTGCTTGATGGTGGCCACCGTCGCGACGCAGGGGATGAACAGCATCTGCACCACCAGGAAGGCCAGCGCCGCCGCCGGGGTGAGGGCGCCCGCCAGCGCCGCGCCGAGACCGGCCGCCTCATCGCCCGCGCCAAAGAGGATGCCCATCGTCACGATGGAATTCTCCTTGGCGACGAAACTGGCCAGCAGGGCGACCAGCATCCGCCAGTCGAGGCCCATCAGGGCACCCACGGGAGCCAGCGCCCGCCCGGCCTGGGCCAGGTAGCTGGTCTCGATCTCGCCGTGGGGCAGCGCCGACAGCGCCCAGATGACGAGCGACATCAGCAGGATCAACGTGCCCGCCTTTTTGAGAAACTCGGCTGTATTCTGCCAGACCTGGATGCCGATGGTGCGCAGGTTGGGCCGGTGGTAGAGGGGCAGCTCCATGATAAAGGCCGCCCGCTCGCCCTTCAGCACCCACTTGTTGATGAGCACGCCCACCCCGGCCAGCACCGCCAGGCTCGTCGCCACCAGGCCCCAGGCGACCAGCGTCGCTGCCCGCCCGAAAAAGATGGGGGCGATGAACACGACCACCGTCATGCGTGCCGCACAGGGCACCAGCGGCGCCAGCAAGATCGTCAGCAGCCGCGCCCGCCGCGAGTCAATGATGCGCGCGCCCATGACCGCCGGCACGTTGCAGCCGAATCCCAGAAAGAGGGGCATAAAGCTCTTGCCGTGCAGGCCCATCAGGTGCATAAAGCGGTCCATGACGTAGGCGGCGCGGGCCATGTAGCCCAGGTCCTCCAGCAGGGCCAGCACGGCGAAGAAAATTACCAAAATCGGCAGAAAGGTGATCATCGTCCCCGCCCCGCCGATGATGCCGTCCACGACCAGGCCGCTCAGCCAGGTGGGCGCGCCGGCCAGCAGCCGGGCGGCCCCGTCGGCCAGGCCGCCGATCACGTAGGCGTCCAGCAGCTCCTGCAACGGTGTGCCAATGACAAAGGTCAGCCAAAAGACGAGGCCCAGGATGGCGGCCAGGATGCCCAGGCCCCAGAGCGGATGGGTTGCCCAGCGGTCCAGCCGCTCGGTGAGCGTGATCTGGCCGGCGCGGGGACGCGTCACCGCTGCCCGGATCATGCGCCCCACCCAGTCGTAGCGGCCGCTGGCCACGGCCAGCACCGCGTCCTCGTGGTCCATCAGGATCTCGTGGACCTGATCCCAGCGCTCGGGCGGCAGGCACTCGTCGCGCATCAGGGCCGTGATCTCGTTGTCGCCCTCCAGCAGCTTGAGGGCCACCCACTCGCCGGGATAGGGCGCCGGTACAAAATCGGCCACCAGGGCGTGGAGCGCCTCCAGCACGTCGCGGTGGTCGTCGCGGATATCGGGCACGTTGGGCGCGTAGGGCAGCTCGCCGTGGGCCAGCTTGTCCACCGTCTCAACCAGCTCGCGGAGCCCCTGGTTTTTGGAGGCCGTCATGGGCACCACGGGCACGCCCAGCGCCGCCTCCAGCACCTGCGGCTCGACGCGCATCCCCTCCCCGGCGGCCACGTCCACCATGTTCAGCCCGACGATGACGCGCTCGGCCAGGGGCAAGAGCTCGGCCACCAGGTAGAGGTTGCGCTCCAGCGAGGCGGCGTTGACCAGGACCACGACCACGTCGGGCCGCTCCTTGATGATGTAATCCCGGGCGATGACCTCCTCGGGCGAGTTGGCCGTCAGGCTGTAGGTGCCGGGCAGGTCCACCAGGTGGATGGTCGTGCTGTTGTGGCGATAGGTGCCGGTCTTTTGCTCGACGGTTTTGCCCGGCCAGTTGCCGACGTGCTGGCTCAGGCCGGTCAGCAGGTTAAAGACCGTGGACTTGCCGACGTTGGGCTGGCCGGCCAGGGCGACGCGCAGCGCGACTTCCCCTTTGAGGACGGTCGGGACCTGGTCGGTCCCGCTGTGGCACGTCGTCAGCCTAGTCGCCATGGTCATTGCCCCCCGCCTGCCGGACGAGGATCTTGCTCGCCTCGCCGCGGCCCAGGGCCACCCGCGTGTCGCGCACGTTGACAATAATCGGCCCCCGGCCAAAGTTCTGGACGACGCGCAGCTCGGCGCCGGGCGTGAAGCCGAGGGAGGCCAACCGGCTCAAAAAGCTATGCCCGCCCAGCATCCTGGCTATCTGGACCCGCTCGCCGTTGCGCACCTTGCTTAGGTTTGTGTCGTTCTGCGATGTGTTTGTTTTCACCGATGTTATCTCCTGTTACCCAGTATTGTGCGCTCACATCGGACAAGAGTCAATTGCAAGTGCAAATCGTTTGCAGAAACCGGGACAAAAAGAAAGGGCGCCTGCCGATCCCAGTTGGGATCGAACAGATCAGCCCTTAGCTTCTCCTCCCTGGCGGCAGTCGGCGCAGTAGCCGCTCAATTCGATTTGCGCGCTGGCGATTTCAAAGTCGTGGGCCTCGCCGAGGCTCGCGGCCATCGCGTCCAGCGCCTGGCAGTCCACCTCGATCACCCGGCCACAGCCCAGGCAGACGAGGTGCGAATGCTCATCCTTGCCGTCCAGCTCGTAGTGGTGGTGCTCGTCGTCCAGGTGTAATTCACGCACCACACCCGTCTCTTTGAGGACGCTCAGCGTGCGATAGACGGTGGACAGGCTGAGGTTCGTGTCCCGGCGCCGGCCCTCTTCAAAGATGTCGGCGGCGTCCAGGTGCTCGTTGGCCTCGGCCAAAATGTCGACCACCAGTCTGCGCTGGGGCGTGATGCGTTTGCCTGCCGCTCGTAAGCGGCGCTCGCTCTCAACTACCAGATCTGCCATCGATCTCCTAGCTCCGATGCTTGGCACATGTGCGCTCACCGATTGTAAACGCAAATGCGAATCAATTGCAATTGGGGCCATTATAGCGTAAGACTGAGGAAAAGTCAAGCCCTGAATTCAACGAGTTCAGGCGCGCAGGAGGTTGCGCAGCAGGAAAAAGACGTTGGCCGGACGCTCGGCCAGGCGGCGCATAAAATAGGGGTACCACTGCTGGCCGTAGGGCACGTAGGCCCGCACCCGGTAGCCGTCGGCGACGAGCTGGCGCTGCAAGCGCCCCCGGATGCCGTAGAGCATCTGGAACTCGTAGCGGTCGGGCGGGATGCCCTCCTGGCGGGCGTGGTCCTTGGCCCAGTCGATGAGGGCCGTATCGTGGGTGGCGATGGCCGCAAAGACGCCGTTGGCCCGCGCCTCGGGGCTGAGGAGCATTTCCATCAACCGCACAAAGTTGGCGTCGGTGTCGGCCTTGTCGGGGTAGGCCACCTCCGGCGGCTCGTCGTAGGCGCCCTTGACCAGCCGCACCGAGGCGCCCATCTCCACCAGGCGGGCCACGTCGTCGGCGCTGCGGTAGAGGTAGCTCTGGATGACGACGCCGACGTTCTTGTGCCGCCCCCACAGCTCCTCGAACAGGTCGAGGGTGGTTTGCACGTACTCGTAGCTCTCCATGTCGATGCGCACGAACCGCTCGGCCCGGGCGGCGCGGGTCACGATGCGCTCCAGGTTCTCCAGCGCGAGCGCCGGGCTCAGGTCGAGGCCCAGTTGCGTCAGCTTGACCGACGCGCCCGACTGGAGGTCGTGTTCCTCGATGGTCTCCAGCAGGTCGAGGATGCTCGTCGTCGCGTCGCGGGCCTCGGTCTCGCTGGTGACGTTTTCGCCCAGGTGGTCGAGCGTGCCCAACAAGCCCTCGTCGTTGAGGGCCTGCATGGCCGCCACCGCGTCGGCCAGCGTCTCGCCGGCGACGAAGCGGCGGACCATGGCCCGCGCCGGGCCAAAGCCGACGGCAAACGCGCGGAGCCGGTCGCTGCGGGAGAGGGCGAGGAAAAAATCTCTCATCAAGGTCATGGGGCAAACCTGGGTTCGTCTTTCCAACGGCAGAGTGGGGTCATTCTGCGGCCATGGCCTCCAGGAAAACTATGAAACCCTTTACGTCGGCAATAAAGGCGGCGTAGGTGTCTTCAAATCGGTCCAACAGCGCGCTGACGCGCTCCCATTCCAGGCCGTGCCCGTAGGTGTGGCGCACGATGTGGCGGAAGCGCAAGAACTCTTCCAGGGCCAGGCGGGTTTCGGCCTGGATCACCGGGGGGCGAACGTCGGGAAGTTGCAGGGCCATGTTGCGCAACAGGCGGACGTGCCAGTCGTCGCCGCCGGGCACGCCCTCCCCCAACTCCAGTGCGATTCGTCGAAAGACGTTCTCGACGCCGTTGTAAAAGTCGTGCAGGGCCAGCGCGATGCCGCCCTGCTCAAGAGTGTCAGGAGTGTGACGGGCAAAATCGGATCGGGCCGCGTCCAGCGTTTCCTTCAGGTGGGACAGCTCGGCCAGCTCATCCCGGATCTCGACGAGAAGCCGGCGGGTCTCAGTTCTGGTCATAGAGCAGCTCGCCTTCGCCAAGAATGAGGGCCCGGACGCCGGGGCGGGCGGTGTCCAGGTCCAACAGGTCAACTCGATAGCGTCCTTCCAGGGCACGGGCCAGCGCGGCACCGGCGCGAAAGAGCTCGCCCGGCGGGATGCCCTGGGCGGCCAGGTCGATGTCCGAGTCCGGGCGGAATCGCCCCTCTCGCATTAGGGAGCCGCAGAGGTAAACGCGGGTGGCTCCGAATTCCGCGGCCAGCAGCTCGGCCAGTTGGCGGGCAAGCTCCCGGGCCTCGTCGGCCAGGGCCAGTCTTTCCTCATACTCCTGTTCGGCTCGCTCTGCCCACTGCTGCCGGTAGATCGCGTACTCGTCCATCTCTCTGCCTCGTCCCACCTCCTCTGAGGCCAGTATAACACAGAGGGAAAGCCAAGTCAACGACCTGGCAACTTGTCGGAGAGGTTCGTTTGTAGTAAGCGCTTCAGCGCGTTTCTGCGGTGCTTGCCAGAGGCACGCCTGGGGCGAAGCACCTACTACGAACGCCGGAGGCTCTCTCCGACAGCCTGCTAGCCCAAGCCCTCGAGAGCTATACCTTGCCCAGCACCGCCGCCAGCAGGGCCATGCGAATGTACATGCCGTTCTCCATCTGGCGGAAGTAGGCGGCGCGGGGGTCGTCGTCGAGGGCGTAACTGATCTCGCCGACCCGGGGCAGAGGATGCATGATGACCATCTCCTCCTTGGCCTGTTCCATCAGTTCGGCGGTGATGACGTAATAATCCTTCACCGAGTCGTACTGGGCCTGGTCGGCGAACCGCTCGCGCTGCACGCGCGTGACGTAGAGCACGTCCATCTCGCCGATGATCTCGTGCACGTCGTAGGTCTCGCGCACCTGGCGCCCATCGCACTTGATGTCGTTCATCACGTCCAGCGGCAGGCGCAGGATCTCGGGCGAGACGAACGTCATCTTGACGTCGTACAGGCAGAGCAGCCGGGCCAGTGAGTGGACCGTGCGGCCGTAGCGCAGGTCGCCGACCATGGCCACGTGCAGGCCGTCGAGGGTGCCCAGATCGGAGCGGATGGTGTAGAGGTCGAGCAGGGCCTGGGTCGGGTGCTCACCCACGCCGTCGCCGGCGTTGATGATCGGCTTGCGGGCGTATTCGGCCGCCACTTTCGAGGCGCCCACCTCCGGGTGGCGCAGGACGATGACGTCGGCGTACGACTCCAGGGTGCGGATAGTGTCGGGCAGGCTCTCGCCCTTGGTCACCGACGAGTAGCGGACCTCGTTGATGGGGATGACGCTACCCCCTAGCCGCGACATGGCGGCGATGAAGGACGAGCTGGTGCGTGTGCTTGGCTCGTAGAACACGCAGGCCAGCACGTGGCCCTTGAGCAAGTCGGTGGAGCCGACTCGCTTGACGATGGCCCGCATCTCGTCGGCCACGTCGAAAATGTAGGCCAGGTTGTCGCGGCTGAACTGGCGGACGGAGATGATGTCCTGCCCATAAAAGCCGCTGTCCAGGTTGGGCGCCAGGCCCACGGTCTTGGTGCCGTTTCGTGGTTCGGCGGTCATGGTTGTTTCCTCCTCAAGCGTATTGCGTGATGCGTGTTGCGTGATGCGTGATGCGTGATGCGTGTTGCGTATTGCGTATTGCGTATGACCCGGCGAGCATGTTTTACGCAATACGCTTTACGGGTTCGACAAAGCGGCCGTAGCCGGGTTGAACCCGGATGCTTCCATCTTCAAAGGCGGTTTGGCCGCGCAGGACGACGCGCCGGACGCGGCCCCGCACGGCCATGCCGGCGAAGGGCGTCCAGCCGCAGCGGGTGTGCTGGTCTGCGTCGCGCAGGGTGTAGCGTGCCTCGGGGTCCACCTCGACCCAGGTGTCGGGCTGCGCGGGCAAGCGGAAGATGCGCCGGGGCGCCTCGTGGGTTAATTCCACCAGGCGGTCCAGCGCCAGTCGGCCCTCGGCGACGGCGGTCAGCAGCAAAGGCAGCATCGTCTCCAGGCCGGGCACGCCGGGCGGCGGGTCGGCACTTTCCTTCTCGGCGCGGGTGTGAGGTGCGTGGTCGGTGGCGATGCAGTCCACGACGTCCAGGTTGGCCCACAGCGCTGCCACGTCGGCCTCGCTGCCCAGGGACGGCTTCATGGCGCCGTAGGGCCCCAGGCGCCGGGCGTCGGCCTCGGTGAGAAAGAGGTGGTGGGGTGTGACCTCGCAGGTCAGCGCCGCGCCCGAGCGCTTGGCGGCGCGGATGAGCGTCACCTCGTCGGCGCGGCTGACGTGGCAGAGGTGCAGCCGCCGGCCAAAGCTCCGCGCCAGACCGATGGCCATCGCCGCCGACAGGCCCTCGGCGTGGACGGCGATGGGCCGGCCGGTGGGCCAGGCGCGAAAGTGGCCCAGCAGGGCAGTCAAGCTGCGCATACGCAGCGGGCCGTAGGTCTGGTCCAGGTAGATCTTGAGGCCCGCCGCCTCGCCCGCCAGGCCAGCGGCCTCGGCTGCGTTGGTCTCGGTCGCGCCGACGAAACAGCCGACGTCACACAGGGCTTTCTGGTCCACCAGCCGCCGCTGGGCCGTCAGGGCCTCGGCATCCACGATGGGCGGCGCGGTGTTGGGCATGGCCAGCGCCAGAGTAACGCCGCCGGCGAGAGCGGCGGCGCTGCCACTGGTGATATTCTCCTTGTGCGTTCCGCCCGGCTCTCGCAGATGGACGTGCACGTCCACGAGGCCGGGCAACCGGAGAGGTGTCATGCTTGCCCCCGGCCCAGCATAAAAAAAGAGCACTCAACCGGGGGACAGGCCCCCGCTGGTGCTCCATTTGTGCTCTTTGCGTGTTTGTTGAATCTACTCACGCGCCTCCGCTCATCCGTCAAGACTATGGCATTCTAGCACAGAATCGGCAGGCGTGCAAATCTATAGCCCTCAAAGCGCCAGGGGGTCAGGGGGCAAGATCAAGAGAGCCAGGGGTGGCCCCATACCCCTGGCTCTCTATCAAAAGGAGGAGAAGAGATATCGATTTCAGCATGGCCCATGATGTCCTCTGGTGAACCGCCCTACCCGGTTGTAGAACTTGACCTGAGGTTGCTCGCCCGCCATGGGCCATGCCACTCAAGTGAGTGCATCTTATCATAGATCGCCTGGGTCTGCTTGATGGATGCACGACGACTACCCTACGCTCGATAGGCGGCCGTGCCACGAACCGCAAACAGGTCGGCAGGATTGGGGCAAGCAAAAAAAGATGAGGAGAGAAACAGGTCTTGGCTGCGGTGTAGCCATCCGCGGAGCAGGGAAAATCCAGCCATCTCGGCCTTGGTCAAAAGAGAAAGAGAAGAGCGGGGGGTTGCCAAATTGCCCGCATCGTGGTACGATACGACGGAAGGGAGGGGCCTCGGCTTGACGAGCGAAATTACACTGATCCTGGCGATCCTGGGCATCACCGTCTTGTTGTTCATCACCGAGTGGTTGCGGGTGGACGTCGTCGCACTGCTGGTCCTGCTCGCCCTGGTGCTGACCGGCTTGACGACTCCGACGGAGGCATTCGCCAGCTTTAGCAGCCCGGCCGTCATTACGGTCTGGGCTATTTTTATTGTCAGCGGGGGGCTCTTTCACACCGGCGTGGCCAACCTGGTGGCCCGGCGCCTGCTCCGCGTGGCCGGCCAAAGCCAGTCCCGGCTGGTCGGCTGGTTGGTGGCGACGGTCGGCCTGATGTCGGGGGTGATGAACAACGTGGGAGCTACGGCGGTCTTGATGCCGGCCGTGGTGAGCCTGGCCCGGCAGACCCGCATCAACTCGTCGCGGCTACTGCTGCCCCTGGCCTTTGGCTCGCTGCTGGGCGGCATGACGACCCTCATCGGCACGCCGTCCAACATCCTCGTCAGCGACGCCCTGCGATTCGCTGGCCTGGAGCCTTTTTCTTTGTTCGACTTTGCCCCGGTGGGGGTGACGGCTTTGGTGGTCGGCCTGATCTACTTTGTCCTCTTGGGGCAGCGCCTCGTGCCCGATCGCTCGCCGGACGAACGATTGGCGGGTGCTTTTGATCCCGAGACCGACCTGGTGGGCGTCTACCAACTGAGCGAGCGCCTCTTCCGGGCGCGCGTGCCCGCTGGCTCCCCGCTCATCGGCCGGACCCTGGCCGAAAGTGGCCTGCGCCAGGATTTTGAACTGTCGGTCATTGGCCTGGAAAAAGGGGGACGAGTGCAACTGGCACCTGAGAAGGATACCCTCCTTCACCGGGGCGACGTGCTCCTCATCGAAGGCCTGGTGGACAACCTGGTCTGGTCGGAAGCCATCGGCCATCTCGACATCCAGCCAGAAGTCAGGATGGAGGACAAGGACCTGCAATCGGAGGTGGTCGGCATCGCCGAGGTGCTGCTATCGCCCCACTCCCGGTTTGTCGGCAGGACGTTGGCGGACATTCATTTTCGCGACAAGTACAACCTGACGGTCCTGGCCATCCTGCGCGATGGGCGGCCGCGACGCACCGGCCTGGCCGAGCTGCCGTTGCGCTTTGGCGATACGCTGCTGGTGCAGGGGCCTCGGCAGAATCTACGCATCTTGCAGCACGAGGCAGATTTCGTGGTGTTGGGTGACGTGGATGCGATGTTGGCCTTGCGACCCCGGAAGGCCCCCCTGGCGGCGGGGCTGTTGCTCGTCATGCTGGTGCCGGTGATGGCCGGTTGGCTGCCCATCACGGCGGCGGCGCTCCTGGCCGGCTTGTTGATGGTCATCACCGGCTGCCTCACCATGGACGAAGCCTACCAGTCTATCGAATGGAAGGCCGTGTTCCTGGTGGCCGGCACCCTGTCCCTGGGCATCGCCATGGAGAACACGGGCACGGCCGAGTTCCTGGCCGATCTCATGATCCAGACCATCGGCAACGTGGGGCCGATGGCCTTGCTGGCCGGATTCTACATTCTGACCAATTTGTTGGCCCAGGTCATGTCGAATGCGGCGTCAGCCGTCATCATTGCCCCCATTGCCATCGGCGTCGCCCGGCAGATGGGCTCCGATCCCCACGCCCTGGTGATGGTCGTGGCCGTCGGCGCCTCGGCCGGCTTTTTGACGCCGGTGGCCCACCAGTCCAACGTGCTGGTCATGGGGCCTGGGGGCTATCGTTTCGGCGACTATTTCCGGGTGGGCTTGCCCCTGGATCTAATCACCTTCGTTATCTCTATGGTTCTTTTGCCGCTGCTCTGGCCCTGGCCCTGAGCCACAGCCAGAGGGGGCTTTATGACGGATGGGACGCCATCCGTCATTACCTCAGCGCTGCTCAGATTTGCACGAAAATTCAACTTGGGGTACACTATCCTCGCGTTAGCACTCGGACGGCACGAGTGCTAACGCGGTTGTCACGTCAAACCAAACCATATTCTTGTAAGGAGGAAACGACAAATGGCACTGAACCTGAAACCCCTGGCAGACCGCTT
>CAYLZO010000109.1:10521-16642 GCA_964387775.1 uncultured Anaerolineaceae bacterium | reverse complement strand
GGGGGGGGGGGGGGGGGGGGGGGGGGGGGGGGGGGGTCGAGGTGGAGATTGACGCGGCGGTGGGGGAGGCCGTGGCCGAGTTTGTGGCCGTCGGCGCGAGGGCGGCCAGGGTGGCAGACGCCGAAGGGGCAACGGGAGAGGCCGTCTCGGCCGCCTGGCAGCCCGCGAGCAGCAGCCCGGCCAACAACCAGGCCGTCACCCCCATAGCCCGTTTGCCGAGGATCGACATCACGCCGTTGCCCCTTTCACCGCCGCGCGCCGGTCACTTGATCTGGACCAGGGCCTGCTCCGCCGCGTTGACCAACTGGTAGGCGATGGGCGAGGCGGTCAGCGCCGGGTGGGTGCCCATCTGGAAGGTGGCGATCTGGTCGGCGTCCATCCGGGCCTGGATGAGGGCGGCGATGAGGTTCAGGAACTCGCCGGTCGAGTCGCCGCCGCACACCTGCCCGCCGACGAGCTGGCCCGAGTACTTGCGAAAGATCAGCTTGACCTGGAGCTTGTGGGCGCCCGGCATGCCGCCCGGATGGCGATCGACCGCCTCGGCCTGGCCGATCACATAGTCGATGCGCGCCTCCTGGGCCGCCTTTTCGCCGATGCCGGCGATGCCCATGGCCAAGCCGTTGAGCTTGGTCGAAAAGACGCCGATGGCGCCCGGGTTCTCGCGCCGCAGCGCAAAGAGGTTGGCGCCGGCGATGCGCGCCTCGGCCGTGGCGATGGAGGCCAGGCGCAGCCCGCTCGGCTGGCCGGTGAAAAAGCTGAACTTTTCGGCACAGTCGCCCACGGCCAGGACGTCGGGGTCGTTGGTCTGCATGTAGCGGTCCACGGCGATGGCCCCCAGCGGGCCGAGTTCGAGATCTGCCGCCCGGGCCAGCTCGACGTTGGGCCGGGCGCCGATGCCAAAGATGACCATGTCGGCCGGGAGCGTCTCACCGCCCTCCAGCTCGACGGCTTCCGCCTTGCCGTTGCCCAGGATGCGCCGGGCGCGGGCCTCGGTGCGCACCTGCACCCCGGCGTCGATGAGGGCCTGCTCGGCCTGGACGCAGAGGTCCTCGTCAAAGGCCAGGAAGAGGCAGTGGGGCAGCATCTCGACGACGGTGAGGTTGAGATCGCCCCGCTTGCGGCACTCGTCGGCCATCTCCATGCCGATAAAGCCGCCGCCGATGACGACGACGTCGCGCGCCTCGTCCATCTTGTGCGCGAGGCTGTCGAGGTAGGCGACGTCCTTGTGGACGGCAAAGACGTTCTCCAGGTCGTGGCCCGGGATGGGGGGCACGACCGGCAGCGAGCCGGTGGCCAGGATCAGCTTCTCGTAGCCGATGACGTGCCCTCCGGCCGTCGTGACCGTGTGCGCCTCGCGGTCGAGGGCCGTCGCCTCGTCCACGATGAGCGTCGCGCCGTGGCCGGTCACGGCCTTGTCGGGGATCAGGTTCGCCTCGGCCGAGCCGAGCGTGCCAAAGATGTAGGGGATGCCACAGGGAACGGGCACCTGTTTTTCCTGCCGGACGACGGCCACCCGGGCCTCGGGATAGTGCCGCCTGGCCGTGATGGCCGCCGGGATGCCAGCGGCGCTGCCACCAATGACGACTGCGTCGAATGTTTCCATTTTGTACCTCCTCGTACGATTTTATGCGTGGTTTCCACGGTGCCGCCGCCGGTGCCGGCGACCGCCGCCCCGTCCGGCCTGTGCGTTCGTCCCGGAGGAACGGGATCCGCTGGCCGTTGCGCGTTGCTCGCTCGCCCGGCGATCCCAGCTCTCCAGGAAAAAGTCGGCCAGGCGGGGCACGATCTCGCGCCCGGCCCAGGCCAGGGCCGCGCCAACCACGGGCAGCACCCGGGTCCGCAACGGGACGGGGGCGGGGGCGCGTTCCGTCCTGACATGGATGACGTCTGGCTCCGGCCGGACGGCGGGCGCGCGAGTCGGCGCGGATGCCGACTCGCGTGTCCTTTCCGTGATGAGAATAGCTCGTTCGGGGCAGGCGGATACGCACGCTTCACATTCGCGGCAGAGCGCCTCGTCGACCACGGCCTTGCCCTCCAACAGGTAGAGAGCGCCGTGGGGACAGACGTCCAGGCACATGCCGCAGCCGGTGCAGCGTTCTTGCTTGATGAGAATCAAGGAAATTCACCTCCTTCTCATTCCTCCAGCCGGGCGCGGATCCGCGTCCAGGCGTCGCGCAGCGCCGCCGCCATCGCCCCGTCGGGCTCGTAGGCGGTCACCGGCTGGCCCTGGACCATCGCCTCGGTGACGACGGTGTCGTAGGGCAGCTTGCCCACGACCTCGATTCCCTGCTCGGCGCAGTAGGCTTCGATGGCCGCCGTGTGCGCCGGGTTGATGTCGGCCTTGTTGATGAGCACCAGCGCCGGCACGCGAAAGTGGTTCACCGTGCGCAAGATGCGGTCCAGGTCGTGGGCGCCCGAGACGGTGGGCTCGGTGACCAGCAGGGCCAGGTCGGCGCCGGCGCTGGCCGAGATGACCGGGCAGCCGATGCCCGGCGGCCCGTCGACGAGGACCAAATCGGCGCCTTGTTCCAGGCCCAGCGCCCGGCTTTTCCCCTTGACCAGCGTCACCAGCTTGCCCGAGTTCTCCTGGGCGGCGAAAAGGTGGGCGTGGAACAGCGGCCCAAAGCGCGTATCGGAGCGGAACCAGAGCCCGGCCTGCTGCTCCTCGCTGCGGATGGCGTCCTCGGGGCATTGGTAGACGCAAGAGGCGCAGCCTTCGCAGGCCAGCGGGTCCACGCGGTACGCCTGGCCGTCGTCGCCGGGGACGACGGCCTCGAAGCGGCAGACGTCGTAGCAGACGCCGCAGCGCTGGCAGGCCTCGGGATCGATGATGGCCACCTGGCCGCTCCAGAACTCGTGCGTCTCCCGCCGGACGGGGTCGAGCACCAGCTCCAGGTTGGCGGCGTCCACATCGGCGTCGGCCAGGACGAGGGGCAGCTCCTGAGAGGCCAGGTGGGCCAGCGCCGCCGCCACCGACGTCTTGCCCGTGCCCCCCTTGCCGCTGAGAATGACGAGTTGCTTCATAGTGTGTATACTCCCCTATTTGAACCGATCATCTGACTTTTTCTGCCTGACGTCCTCGCCGGCCTCTGCCAGCCAGCCCACGCGCGCGCTCCACCTCGTGATGGTCGAAGGCCGGCACGTAGGGCTTGACGTCCAGCAGCGGCGTACCGTCTACGATGTCCACGCTTTCCACGTGGAGCACGCCGCCCTCGACGCCCAGCAACCGGACGATGGACAGCCCGATGGGGTTGGGTCGGCTCAGCGCGCGGGTGGCAAAGAGCCCCCGTGGCCTCTGATCCAGGAACGGAACGGCGGTCAGGCGGGTCTGCGTGACCCGGTGAAAGTGGTAGAGCAAGATGACGTGCGAAAAGCCGTCCAGGTCCCGGAGGCCGGGCGCGAACTCGGCAAAGACCTCGACCGTGCCGCGCAGCCCGCTGGCCGCCGAGGGCTGGATGGGCACATTTTCGATGTCCTCGAACGGGCTGTGGATCACGCCGATGGGCCGGTACGAAATCGCCATCGTCTCGCGTGCTTGTCTGGATTCCTTTGACATTTTCTCACAACCAATCTATAATAGATCCATTATGGCCGAAGAAGAGATCCTGGATCGTCGCGATCAGATCAAAGCCTACCTGCGGATGGTCCGTCGTGCCCTGGAAGCCTCGGCGTCGAACCTGGAACATGGCTTCTACGACACGGCCGTCAATCGCGCCTACTATGCCATTTTCTACGCGGCCAGCGCCCTGCTCTGGACCCGGGGCATCAGCCGCAGCAAACACGCCGGCGTCATCTCGGCCTTTCGCGAGTATTTCGTCAAGCCCGGCATCATCGAGCGTGAGTACAGCGACCTCTACGGTGCCGTCATGGAGTCCCGGATTAGCAGCGACTACGAAATCATGCTTGGCGCGGATCGCCCCATCACTCAAAAGGCACTCGATGCGGCTCGACGTTTTGTCGATAGGATCGCCGCCTATCTTTTCGAGACAGAAGGGATTCAAGGATGACGGGACAGCCATCCCTGACAGCCAGCGAACGCCACGCCCTCGAAGGCTTTGCGCAACGCTTGCACCTGCGCTTTGGCGATCGCGTGCGCTCGGTGATTCTCTTCGGCTCAAAGGCCCGGGGCGACTTTGGCCCCGATTCGGATATAGACGTGTTGGTGCGCCTGGCCGACGATGATCCCGAACTCCGATGGGACGTCCAGCAGCTGGCAGCCCGCGTCTCACTGGAGCACGACCTCCTGATCTCTGTCCGCGTCGCGAGCCGTTCCCAATGGGATCAACTTGCTCGCTATCGCTCTCCCCTCTATCAAGTCCTCCAAGCCGAAGGCATTTCGCTCACCCCTCAATCTCAACCCTAGTACAACGTGGCTTAAATCCTTCGGTGATTTGTCATGCTGAGGAGCGAGCGTCGTTTGCGAGCGACGCGCCGTTCCGGCATCGGGGAAGCATCTCACTTTACACTCAGTAACCGATTTCACACGGCATAACCGAGATTCTTCGCCTCCACTCCGCTTCGCTGCGCTCCGGCTCAGAATGACCAAAACTACCGACGGATTTAGGCCATCGTGTACTAGTTCTCGTCCTGATGCCTTTGACATTTTCGTTCAATCGTCCTATAATCTAGTGGTCATGGAAGAGAATCAGATTCTGAATCGCCGATACCAGATCCAAGCCTATCTGGACCACGCCCATGAGGCGCTGGATGCGGCAGCGCTTACCCTGAATCATGGCTTCTACAGCGTGGTTATCAACCGCGCCTACTATGCTATCTTTTACGCTGCCAGCGCCTTGCTGTTAACCAAAGGCATTAGCCGGAGCAAGCATTCTGGCGTGATTTCCGCCTTCCGCAAGCACTTTGTGAAATCAGGACTGGTCGAAGCGGAATACAGCCACCTGTACGGTGATGTCATGGATGCTCGCGTGGGCAGCGACTATGATGTCACCTTCGAGTCCGATCCGGAGACAGCTCGAGAGCGGCTTGATGATGCCCGACGGTTTGTTGGCCGAGCTGCAAGCTACCTTTTCGACACAGAAGGCATCCGATGACGACAGACCGAATCTCCCTGTCGCCGCGTGAGCAAGAGGCCCTGGATGCCTTTGTGCAACGGCTCTATTCGCGGCACAAAGAGCACGTGCGTTCTGTCGTGCTCTTCGGTTCCAAAGCCCGGGGTGACGCTGGTCCAGACTCGGACGTCGACCTTTTGGTAAGATTGACGAACGATGATCCCCATCTGCGCTCAACGGTTCGGCGATTGGCAGCACAAGTATCCCTGGAATATGACCTACTTTTGTCGGTACAGGCGGTGAGCCGATCCCGCTGGGATGAGTTGTCTCAATATCGCTTTCCCCTCTACCAAGCCCTCCAGCGCGAAGGCATCCCGCTCACCCCTCAACCTTAACCTCAACCCTCTCCGCAATCTCCCGATACAGTGCCCGAAACCTGGCCCGATACTCGGGCAGCACGTCCACCAGCGCCTGCCCCTCCGAGATGCCCTCGGCGATGCGGCGGTCCAGCGGGATGCGCATTAGGATGGGGATGCCCTCGGCGGCGCAGTACGCGTCCACGCCGGCGTCGCCCAGCCCGTCGCGGTTGACGACGACGCCCACCGGCAGCCCCAGCTCGTCGCGGGCGACTTCTACCGTCAGGCGCAGGTCGTGCAGCCCGAAGGGCGTCGGCTCGGTGACGAGCAGCACATAGTCGGCGCCGCGCATCGTCTCGACCACGGGGCAGGCAGTGCCCGGCTGGGCGTCGAGGATGACCACCCGGCCATCGGCGCCGTCCAGGTATTTGGCCTTCAACTGGCGGATGATGGGCACGCCCATGGCCTGGCCCACGTCCAGCGTGCCCTGGCCAAAGTCGATCCGCGCATCCGGCCGCGCATCCGACCGCGCATCCGACCGCGCATCCGACCGCGCATCCGACCGCGCATCCGCTGCTCCGGCCAGCCCCGATTCGAGGGTGCCCATCACGTTCAACACCTCCGAGATGGCGCCCTCGGGGCAGTTGAGGGTGCAACTGCCGCAGCCGTGGCACAGCTCCGGGAACACAAGCACTCTTTCGCCAACCACGGCGATGGCGTGCCAGACGCACACCTCGGCGCAGCGGCCGCAGTGGG
>CAYLZO010000109.1:0-10421 GCA_964387775.1 uncultured Anaerolineaceae bacterium | reverse complement strand
CCAACCACGGCGATGGCGTGCCAGACGCACACCTCGGCGCAGCGGCCGCAGTGGGTGCACTTGGTCAGATCCACCTGGGGGATCAGGATGCCGACCTCCTCGCGATGCTCCAGCCTCGGCTGGAGAAAGAGCGCGGCGTTGGGCTCTTCGACGTCGCAGTCCAGGAACAGCAACCGGTCCGAGCCATTCGTTTTCGGTTCCGCGATGGACAGCGCCAGGCTCGTGGCGACCGTCGTCTTGCCCGTGCCGCCCTTGCCGCTGGCAACAGCGATGATCATATTTCACGTTCCTCCACTTCCCCCGCCCGTTGCTCCCTCTCCCCCAGGGGGGAGAGGGCCGGGGTGAGGGGGGTTATTCCCTCTGCTCGGCGATGGCCCCGGCCAGGTTCTGGGCCTCGGTCAGGCGCGTCTCCACGCCGGCGTCGGCAAAGACGTAGGCCGGCCCCTTGCCCTGCACGCTCTCGCGCAGCAGCACCACGTCGGCCTTGAGGCCCACCAGCCACTCGCCCACGCGGATGCCCTTGGCCTTTTCCACGCGCACGTGCGGATTGGCCACCACCTCCTGCCGCTCCACGGTTCGACCGGGCTCACCGTGACTCTCTCCGTCGGCCAGGCGAACCGTCACCAGGCCGAAAAAGGGCGCCTCGCCAAAGTGCTCGCTGATGGTCCCGGCGGCGTCGGCCAGGGGCACGGCGTAGCGCAGGTGGGTCCGCGTCCTCGGCTCGTAGTGGAGCAGCACCCGCTCGACGTGGGGCACCTGCTGGCGGATGGTCCGCTCGATGCGCTGGCTCACGGCGTGGGCCTTTTCCAGGTCGTCCACGCGCAGGGCCACCTCGGCTTCGATGAAGCGGTAGCGGCCGGCGTTGCGGCCCACCAGCGAGCGGATGCCCGTCACCGCCGGCTCGGCCTCGATGAGGGCGTGCACCTGGTCCAGTGTCTCGGCGTCCAGCGAGGCGTCGAGCAGGACGCGCATCCCGTCGGCCAGCAGCTCCCAGCCGGTCTTGGCGATGAGCACTACGATGACCAGCGCCGCGTAGCGGTCCAGCGGGACGCCGATCAACTGCCCCACCAGGGCCAGGAACACCACGCCCGACGAAAAGACGTGGGCGCGGTACTCGGCGGCGTCGGCCAGCAGGCTGGGTGAGTTGAGCGCCCGGCCCACCCGTGCCTCGTACAGGCTAAAGGCCAGCGGGATTACGGCCGAGAGGGCCACGCCGGCCAGCATCCAGCCGTTGACCGTCGCCGCCCGCTCTTGGGCAAAGAGCGCCTCCTTGGCGATCTCGTAGCCGGTGAAAAAGATGAGGATGGCCACGCCCACGGCCACCACGTTCTCGACCTTGTAGAGCCCGTAGGGAAAGGCCCGGCTCTCCCGCTCCGAGAGCTTGACGCCGACCAGCACCGCCACCGAGGCCACCAAGTCCACCAGGTTGTGGACCATCTCGGCGGCCACGGCCAGGCTGCCCGAGGCGGCGGCGATGGCCAGGTTCAGCAGGCTCAAAAAGACGTTGACGGCGATGGACGCCCAGGCGACCCGCCCGGCGTCGGGCACCGCTCGTGGTTCGGCGTTGGAAACCGTCACCTAACCGGCCCCTTTCTCGTCTTTCGACTCGCAGGCAGCAACCGCCCGGCGCAGCGTGTTGGCGGCCAGCGTGGCGCAGTGGACGTGCTCCGGCGGCAGGCCGTCGAGGGCGAGGATCACGTCCGCCCCTTCGAGGGCGGCCGCTTCGTCCAAGCCCTTGCCCCGGACCATCTGGGTCACCATGCTGCCGCAGGCCACCGTCGGGCCGCAGCCATCGGTCAGAAACGTGGCCGTCTCGATCTGCGAATCCCTTAGCCGCACAAAGATCTCCATCGTGTCGCCGCATGGGCCAAGTACTCTTGCCTGCCCATCGGGATCGGCGATGGCGCCCAGGTTCTGGGGATCGCGGGCCTCGGCCAGGACCCGGGCCGAGAACATCTCTTGTTCTCGGCGCAGGATCTCGGCCTGCAAGAGCTCCACCCAGCGGTCAAAGTCGATCTCTCGTCTCTGCTCGGTCAATCCGGTCTCCTACTCGCGCACGTGATCATTCAGGCACGCGATTATTCGCGCACGTGATCAATCACGCGTCATAGCCGTGCCACACTTGGGGCACTTGACGTCGTAACAGGGCTGCCCGATCTGGTGCGGCACCTTGTGCCCGCACTGGGGGCAGACGCAGTAACCGCCCGGGCCGGCCGCCTTGGCGCCGCCCATGCGGCCCGGCCCACTGGCCCGGCCCTGGCCTCCACCTCGTCCTCTACCTCGTCCTCCACCTCGACCCATCTTATCCCTCCTGGTCCAGCCCCGCCAGGCGTTTTTCGACGTCGTCCAACTGCTGGCGGAGCATCTGGGCCTCTTCCATCAAGCGGCCCAACTCGTCCTTTTCGTATTCGCCCTCGGCGGGCAGGTGATCGTGGTCATGGCCGTGCTCTTGGCTTTCCTTGCACGGGGCCGCGCCGGCGAGCTGCCCGCCCAGGTAGCGCTCCACCGACTGGCGCACCGTGCCATAGGCCCCGGTCACGCCCTCGATGCCGAACTGCTGGAAGAACATGATTGCCCGACCGCCCATCCCGCCGGTGAGCATCACGTCGGCGCCCAGGCTGTTGATGAACGCCGGCACCTGGCCCGGCTGATGCTGGGCATAGTAGGGGTTGTCCACCTCGCGGACCTCCCGCACGTCGTGGTTGTCCAGGTCCACCAGGACAAAGTGGGGGCAGCGCCCAAAGTGGGGGCTCACCACACTGTCCAACCCGTTTTTGCTATCGGCTGATACGACGATACGCATGGTTTAGCTCTCCTTTTCCAATTCTTCAATTCTGTCCATCGTGTCGGCCAGTTGCTGGCGCAAGCCCTTGAGCGTCTCGCGCAGCGCGGCCAGCTCTGTCTCTTTGGCGGGTTGGGGGGATGGCGGTGCAGACGGCGCCATGCCCCGGCCCCGGCCCATCCCTCGGCCTCGACCCATGCCCATGCCCCGCCGGCCGCCACCCATCCCGGCGTGGGCGGCCACGTTGGCCCCGGCCATCGACTGGAGGCGGCCTGCCTTGTAGGCTTCCACGGCCTGGCGGACGGTGCCTTCAGACACCAGGAAGCCGGGCACGCCGGCGGCCTGGAGCACGTCGAAGGCATTCGGCCCCAGGTTGCCGGTCAGCACTGCCCCGGCGCCCTGGCCCACGACGAACTGCGCGGCCTGGATGCCGGCGCCGCCGCCCTGGCTCATGGCCGGGTTGGGCAGCGCCTCGAATTCCATTGTGTCTGTGTCCACGAAAACGTAGGTCGGGCAGCGCCCAAAGACCGGGCTCGCTGCCGCGTCCAGGGTATCCCCCTGGGAGGAAACAACGATCTTCATTTGCCAAATCTCCTGTCTGCGAGTATAATCGGGGGCGTCGTGCCATCTGCCCCTGGGTCGATGGGGAGAGCGGGGGCGGGCAACGAGCCGCGAACTCTTGTTGGCCCGCCTCCGCGCCATCCCCGGCTAGTGTGTTACTCCTGGCTCAATTCGTCCATCCGCTGATTGATGGTGTCGAGCTGTCCCTTGAGCCACTCGGCTTCGTCGCGGAGCATGTCGATCTCGTCCTGGCGGGACGGGGCGACGTAGGGCGCCCCGTACGCCTGGGCCGGCGGGGCTCCCCACCGCGCCCAGCCGGGTGTCCCGGTGGCATAGTACCAGTTTCGCCACCGGTGGCCACCGCCGCGCCCTCGGCCAAAGCCGCCCCCGCGGCCCCGACCGGCGAATCGCCGCCCGGGACCCCAGTGGGCCCGGCCCGGCGGATCGTAGCCCGGGGCTGCATAGCCCGAGCAGTAGCCCATGCCCCGGCCCGTCATCGGACCCATGCCGACCGGACCCGTTCCATCTCCTGCTGGCATTCTGTCTCACCTCCTTCTCTCTTTTCGATCTAGCTCAACAATCGCTGACCGCCCTGGCGCCGGACTGTGGTCCGGCGCGAGCAGAAACCAAGCTGACTTTTCACAATCTGGGTGGGGGCCGGAGACTCGGCCCCGGCCCCCACCGCTTGGGAGCAGGGCTGCCGTCAGCGAATCGCTACGGCTTCCATTCCTGCCACACCTCGCCGACCAGGTCGGGGCCGGGCTTGAGCGTCTTGTCCCCCGGCTGCCAACCCGAAGGCATGACCTCGCCCGTGGCCCGCACGTGCTGGAAGGCCTTGATCTGGCGGATCAACTCGTCGGGGCTGCGGCCCACCTCGGGCGTGAGGACCTCGGTGGCGCGGATGACGCCGTCGGGGTCAATGATAAACCGTCCCCGGATGTCCACGCCTGCCTCTTCGTCGTACACGCCATAGACGGTCCCGATCCGCCCGCCTCCGTCGGAGAGCATGGGGAAGGGCACGCCGCCGTCGACCATCTTGGACAGCTCCTCGGCCTGCCAAATCTTGTGGACGAAGCGGCTGTCGGTGCTCACCGACAAAAACGTCACGTCCATCGCCTGAAACTCGGGGTACTTGGCGGCGACCGCCGCCAACTCCGTGGGTCAGACGAAGGTAAAGTCACCGGGGTAGAAACAGAGCACGACCCACTGGCCCCGGTAATCCGACAATTTGATGTTCTTGAATCCCTCACCCGCGACGTAGGCGCTCGCCTCAAAGTCGGGGGCTTCTTTGCCTGTTCGTGCAATCGTCATTTCGACCTCCTCTGTTGGAACTGTCTCTTGGGCGGGACTGGGGGGCGGAGCCAGCGGCCCTCCAGCCGGTTTGACACATCCATCTACTTCTTTTGCCATTCTATGCTCCTCTCTGTGGCAATCATTTGGCCGTGTTTCAAATGGGCTAGGAAACGCTCATAGTGCGCGCTTTGCCAACGGCATGCCCACGGCGAGCGCGCTTTTACGGCGCTGAAGCGCCTACTACAAACGATCCCCCCGGTTTATTGAGAAGATACGTTTTAATCCGTGAAATCCGTGCAATCCGTGTCCAAAAACTCAGGCCGAGACCGGCGTGCACTTTTCTACCTGCTTGGCGATGGGCGCAAACACCTCGACGTCGTACTCTTCCAGCCGGCCGGCGTCGCACAGCCGGGCGATTTCGGGGTCGATGGGCAGCCGGCCCAGCATCGGGACCCCGATCTTGCCCGCCGTCTCCTGGCCGTGGCTGGGGCCGAAAATCTCGTGCTGCTTGCCCGTGTCGGGGCACTCGAAGTAGCTCATGTTTTCGACGAGGCCCAGGATGGGCGTGTTCATCTGGCGCGCCATCTGGGCCGCTTTGCGCACGACCATGCCCGCCAGCCCCTGCGGCGAGGTGACGAGCACGATGCCCGACAGCGGCAGCGACTGCATGACCGTCAGCGAGGCGTCTGACGTGCCCGGCGGCAGGTCGACGACGAGATAATCCAGCTTGCCCCAGAAAATGTCGCTCCAGAACTGCTTGATCGCCCCGCCGACCAGCGGCCCGCGCCAGATGACGGCCATGTCCTCCTGCTCCAACAGCAGGTTGATGGACATGACCTTGATGCCGTTTTCGCTGCGGGGTGGCGTGGGACCCAGGGGGGTCATGCCCAGCCGGGCGCCGTCGGGGAAAAACATCTTGGGGATGCTCGGCCCGGTGATGTCGGCGTCGAGGATGCCCACCTCGTGGCCGGCGCGGCGCAGGGCCACGGCCAGCAGCCCGCTGACCAGAGACTTGCCCACGCCGCCCTTGCCGCTCATCACGGCGACGACGCGCCCAATGTCGTTCCCTGGCCTGCCGTCCAGGGCAGGCAGATCCTCGGCAGAGCCCTTGTCCCCCGGCGGCACGCCGATGCCGATGCGTCGCTTTTCCTCGTCCGTCATCTCGGTCAGCTCGACCTCGACGGACTGCACGCCTTCCAGCCCGCCGACCGCTGCCTTGACGTCGCCCACGATTTGCTCTTTGAGCGGGCAGCCCAGCGTCGTCAGCGCCAGGGTGACGTCCACCCGGCCGTCGTCAATCTCGACCTCGCGGACCATGCCCAGCTCGACCAGGCTCTTGTGCAGCTCGGGGTCGTTGACGCCTTCGAGCGCTTTTCGTACGTCTGCTTCTTTAATCAATGTCTCGTTCCTCCTTCAAACGTATTGCGTATTTCGTATTGCGTCCTTCGACAAGCTCAGGATGCGATGATTCACCATTCACCATTCGCCATTCACCATTCACCATTCACAATTCACAATTCATCATTCGCCATTGTCACCAGGCGCACGTCGCGCACGGCCACCTCTTCCTGGGGCAGGGCCAGCAGCAGGTCGTCGATGATGGTCATGACTCGTGCGCCTCCATGTGCGTGTCGTAGGTGCCGATAAAGTGGTGCAGCACCCGGTCGGTCTCGCGCAGGTCGCCCACCCACCAGGCCAGGTAGCGGTCGCCCTCGTCCGTAATCTGGTAGAGGCGCCGCGCCGGGCCGCCGCCCTCGGTGTCCCAGCGTGACGTGACAAAGCCTCGCTCCTCCAGGTCCCGCAGGAAGCGGTAGACGGTGCTGGAATCGACCGGATTCTGGTCGAACCCGAAGGGCTTTAGCCCCTCCAGCAGCTCGTAGCCGTGGGCCTCGTTGCAGTGCAGCAGCAAGAGCAGGCACGGTTCCAGAAAACGATGGATTCTGCGCGGGCAGGCTTCTCCATTCTGTCCCCCCCGCCAACGGCGACGACCATAAGGCATGTCTCTTTACCTCTTTCCTTCCTCTATGTGTAAGTTGCACATAGAGGATACTACAATCCTGCCTCCTTGTCAAGTCTGAGATGGATGGTGTTGTATCTACCACCGGCCTGTGCTATAATAGCTCCATCTCAAACTGAAGGGGACATGATGGCTTACAAGGTGCTGATGGGCGAACGGGAATTCCACGGCTTGCGGGGCAACCTGCACATGCACACTCCCTGGTCCGATGGGACCAAAACCCACCGGGAACTGGCCCGCATTGCCGGGGAGGCGGGCCTTGATTTCATCGTCGTCACCGACCACAACGTCTACGAGCCGGGCCACGATGGCTGGGTGGATGGGGTCCTGGTCCTGGTCGGCGAGGAGGTCCACGATCCCAACCGGCAGCCCCAGTCGAGCCACCTCCTCTGCTTCGACATCCAGCAGGACGCGGCCGGCCTGGCCGCCGATCCCCAGGCCGTCGTCGACGCCGTGGACGCCCAGGGCGGGTTCACCTTCCTGGCCCATCCCTTCGAGCGGGACGTGGCCGATTTCCTGCCCGAGCCCAACATCTCCTGGCGCGACTGGGACGTGACCGGCTACGCCGGCATTGAGCTTTGGAACTATATGTCCGAGTTCAAGGCTGTGCTCAAGAACAAGGCCCTGGCCGTGCTCCACGCCTACTTTCCTGCCCTGTCCATCAGCGGCCCCTATCCCGAGGCGCTGGAGAAATGGGACGGGCTGTTACAGTCACGCCCGGTGGCCGCCTTTGGCGGGTCCGATGCCCACGGCACCGTCTACCACCTGGGTCCTCTGTCCAAGGCGGTCCAACCCTACGACTATCTCTTTCGCTGCGTCAACACCCACTTGCTCAGCGAGGATCCCCTTACCGGCGACCTGGAGCGGGACAAGGCCATCGTCTACGGGGCGTTGCGACGGGGCCAAGGCTTCTTGGGCTACGAGCAGCCCGGTCCCATCGCCGGATTTGCCTTCTCCATCGAATCGGGCGGTGAGCAAGCCACGATGGGTGAAACGCTGACCCTCCGGTGCACGGCCAAGGTGCGGGTGTGCGCGCCCGGCCCGGCCCGGTTCCGCCTGCTGCGCAACGGAAAAGTCGTGGCCCAGGACCATGGCGATTCCCTCACCCTGATGACCCCCCATCCCGGCGTCTACCGCGTCGAGGGCCATCGGCGCTACTGGGGCCGCTGGCAAAGTTGGATCTTGAGCAATCCCATCTATGTGGATTAGGAGCGACGGCGGCAGAGTTGCTTTCTTTTTGTGATTGCGGTAGAATGGGTTTCGTGTCTGAAGACTGCGTTGTCTGAAAGCACAGAATGTTGTCTGGCTTTGGAGGTAGGGAATGGACGACTGGGACTTTGAAGACGAGTGGTTTTGGGAGGACGAGGAGTACGAATACGAGAATCTGCTCTACGAGTGGACCGAGGAACTGGCCGACGCGTTCTTTTTAAGTGACAATCAATTCCTGCCCAGCGCAGAGGAAGCGTACCACCTGGGCTATCTGGACGCCGACGACTGGTGGTCGTTGGTGCAGCAGCTCGACAACCTGGCCGATCTGGAAGGCGTGGTCGGGCAGTTGGAAGCGTTTGACACCTTGCTGCGGCTCGATGGCTTGCCCACCGAGTTGCTGGAGGACCCCCTCGATTTCCTGGAGAGCGTTCTGGATGGCGGCCTCCCGTTGGAGCCGTCGGGGCGCCGGGTCAGCAGCCGGCGCCTGGTCAAGATCGCGCTGGAGGTGATCCGGCTCGTGCGCAATTTCCCCGAGCCGGCCCAGGCCGCCGTCCGGGCTTGGGCCGACGTCCATCGGCGCTTCCTGGCCCCCCGCCACTTTTCCGATTACGACCATGAGGATTGGGATCTGGCCGATCTGCTCTTTGACGTAGATCTGCCCCCGGCCATGACCGGCTTTAGCATGATGATCGCCCTGACCCTGATGCGTTGGCCCGAGCGGGCCGAGGGACTGCCCTTGCCCCCCGGTTTCGGCCACGTCGAGGTCTATGGCGAGGTCCTGGCCGAGTGGGAGAAACTACCCGACAGCCCGAACGTCACCGAGGAGGGAGGGAGCGAGGCCGAGGCGCTCTTTGCCCAGGGCCAGTTGGCCCACATGCTGGCCCAGATGGGCGCCGTCGAATTGATGGCGGTCGACGAAGTCGACGAAGTCGACGAGGTCGAAGAGGCGGACCTGTCCCTGGCCTACTCGCGCTTGAGCCGGGCCATCCTCTGGGTCCACAACCAATGCCGCCACTGCCCCGAGCGCGATGGGGTGGCCTGCCGCGTGGCCGACAACTGGCCCGAGCAGCCGGTGCCCCTCCTGGACGTAGCCGGCGAGGTAGCCAACACGGGCCGCGTCGGCGGTTGTACCAAAATGAACAATGAGTGAGTGACCAATGATCAATGATCAATGATCAATGACCAAACAATTCAGTTCATTGGTGCATTGGTCATTGATTAGCCGGAGGAGGTGGGAGATGGGTTTGCGACGTGGCTGTGCCCGGGTGCTTTTTGGCTGCCTCTTTGTCCTGGTGGCCGTAGCCGTCTTTGCCGCGCTGGCGGCGGCCCTCGTCCTCAGCGGGGAAGTGCCGCTTTATGGGCCGCGGCTGACCGGCTTTGCGCCCCATCCCAACGAGACCTTGCTGCCCACGACGCCCATTACCTTTACTTTCGACCAGCCGATGGACCCGGCCTCGTTCGAGGCGGCCCTCGACCTGGTGCCCCCGGTGCCCGGCGAGTTGCAGTGGAACGAGGAGCGGACCCAGGTCACCTTTGTGCCCGAGTCCCCCGGCTTTCGACCGGGCCGGGAATACACCGTCGGTCTGGCGCCCGGCATCGAGGCCGGCACCCTGCCCCGCACCACCGAGCTGGCCCACCGCTGGTCCTATTCCCTGCCGCCCCTGATCCAGTCCCAGGCCCCGGCCGCCAGCGAGGCGGACCTGGGCGCCTGGACCGAGATCGAGGTCACGTTCAACTACGCCCTGGATTGCTCCTCCACGCTGCGGGCCTTTGTCCTCGAGCCCAGCGTGCCGGGCCTGTTGGAGTGTCGCGAGGGATTCCTGGCCTTTACGCCCACCGAGCCGCTGGCGCCCGGCACGGCCTACGCTGCCCGCCTGGCCCACGTATTCCTGGCCGACGATCCCACGCCCCGGCCCGGCCCGACCTGGTCGTTCACCACCGCGCCGCCGCTCGAGATCGAGGACGTCTCGCCGGCGGCCAACGAGTTCCTCATCAACCTCAGGACGCCGGTGCGCATCACCTTCAACCGGCCCGTCGTGTCCGCGACTCTCCTGTCCCACTTTTCCCTCGCTCCGATGGACGGGGATGCTCTCCCGGGCGCGCCGCTCTGGGACGAGGGCGGGGCGGCTTTTATCTTTGAGCCCCGGGCGCCGCTGCGGCCCGACACGCAGTATCGCATTTTTCTCGGCGCGGACGTACACGATTGGTTGGGTTTCAGCCTGGACGAGCCCCTGGCGCAGACCTTCACCACCCTGGACATGACCGGCCTGCCCCTGCCCGTGCCCGGCAGCCGGGACGTCTCCCTCGACAGCCAGATCCGCATCCCCTTCAACCGGCCGATGGACCGCGCCTCCGTCGAGGCGGGGCTGACCTTCACCCCCACCCTGGAAGCCGATCTGGTCTGGGAGACCGACGTGGGCGGCGAGGAGATCCTGGTCCTCACGCCAACCGGCGGGCTGGAGGCTGACACTGCCTACGAGGTCCGCCTCAGCGCTGAGGTCCGCGACGCCACCGGCGCACCCCTGGCCCGGCCGAAGCGCTGGTCCTTCGAGACCGAGC
>CAYLZO010000108.1:4666-16707 GCA_964387775.1 uncultured Anaerolineaceae bacterium | reverse complement strand
ATATCTCGCGGCTCACTCCCAAGACATCACAAAGAACCGCTCCAGCGCCAGGACCGGCTGGTCAAAGGCGGCCTCGTCGAGCGCGTCGAGCCAGCGGCGTTCGACGCAGACAAAGGCGATGGGCAGCTCCAGTTCCTGGGCAAAAGCCTCGATCTTGGCGTGACCCGCCACGATCTCGTCGGGCGTCGTCTCGCCGATGAGGTTCGGGTTGCTGACCAGGCTGGTCACTTCCAGGCGGGCGCTGGCTTCAATCTCAGAGATCGAGCTGCTCAGACCTACCAGCGTGTCGGTAAAGGGCCGGTAGGGGTTGGTCACAAAGTGCATGGTGTAGCCCCGCCCGCGGATGGCGCCGCTGTACTGCCCCAGCGCCCGGGCTCCCTGCCGGTCGCCGCCCACGTCGAGGACCGTCGGCCGGCTTGCTTGCTGGATGGCGCCCAGGATCTGGGGCGTGATGGCCGGTGTATCCAGGTGCTGGCCGATGACCGACGGTGCGACCACGTCTACCCCCCGCTCGCGCATCGCCTCGGCCCGCTCCCGCGTGCGAAAGTAGGGCGTCACAATGTCCAGGTCGATCAAGGCCACGTTCCCAGTTCGACGTTCGAGGTTTGGCGCTTCCCCTCGAACCAACCACAGGGCATAGTTGATGGCAACCTCGGTCTTGCCGCTGCCAAAGCGACCGGTAAAAATGACGAGACCGGCGCTACTTTCGTCGCTCATCCAACCCTCTCCTACCTGACCACTGACCACCGGCCACTGACCACTGACTACGGCGCCAACATCACGCCCAGCGCCAGCGAGACCAGCTTGGCCTCACGGGTGTCCGAGCGGGAGGGCAGGATCAGCGGACAGCGGGCGCCCACTACGACACCCGCCATCTTGCCCTGGGCAAAATAGGTGATGGCCTTGGCCAGGACGTTGCCGGCCTCGATGTCGGGCGCAATCAGGACGTCTGCGTAGCCGGCCACTTCGCTCTTGATGCCCTTGATCCGCGCCGATTCGGGCGAGATGGCGTTGTCCAGCGCCAGCGGACCATCGACCAGCCCGCCCCGGATCTGGCCCCGGTCGGCCATTTTCGACAGATTGGCCGCGTCGAGCGTGGTCGGGATCTTGGGGTTGACCACCTCGGTCGCGGCCAGGACGGCCACCCGGGGCCGCTCGATCCCCAGGCCGTGGGCCACGTTGATGGCATTCTGCACGATCTCGACCTTTTGCTCCAGGTCGGGGGCGACCACCACGCCGGCGTCGCTGATAAAGATCAGCCGGTCAAAGTCGGGGATCTCGAAGGCGGCGACGTGGGTAAAGAGGCGACCGGTTCGCAGCCCCAGCTCCTTGCCCAGTGCCGCCCGCAAAAAGTCGCTCGTTTCCACCTTGCCCTTCATGGCGATGTCGGCCCGGCCCTCACTGACCAGCTTCATGACCTGGTAGGCGGCCTCCCGGGAGCGGGCCTCGTGAACGACCTCCATGCGCGAAATGTCAAAGTTCTCGTCGGCCGCGATCTGGGCGATGCGCTCCTGATCGCCCACGAGGATGACCTCGGCCAGGCCGGCCACCTCGGCGTCGAGCCCGGCCAACATGATTTCGCTCTGGTGGCCGGCAGCAACGGCCACGGTCTTGGGGCCTTTGGCCCGGGCTGCTTCCAACAACTCGGCAAATGTTCGAATCCGCATCGTGCTCAGTGTCCTCCGTCCAATTTCGGTTCAGGTTTGGCCTTGGGTAGGGTGAAGTAGAGGGTGCTCCCTTCGCCCAGCTCACTCTTTGCCCCCACTTGGCCTCCGTGGCTTTCGACGATCTGCTTGACGATGGCCAGGCCGAGCCCGGTCCCCCCGAAGCGTCGCGTGGTCGTCCCGTCCACCTGGTAGAAGCGGTCGAAAATGCGCGGCAGCTTTTCCGGCGGGATGCCGATGCCGGTATCCTCCACCTCCGTGCGGATGTGCGAGCCTTGCTCCGTCATGCGCACGGTCACGGTGTCACCGGGATTGCTGAATTTGATGGCGTTGCCCAGGAGGTTGTCAAAGACCTGGGCCAGGCGCCGCTTGTCGGCCCGCACGGGGGCATCCAGCTCGGCCGGGATCTCGTCTCGCACCTGGACGCCCGCCTCCAGCGCGCTGGCCTGGGCGGCCTGGACGGCGGCGTGGCCCAGGTTCGTGAGGGAGATGCGCTCGAAGCTGAGTTCCTCACGCCCGGCCTGTTGGAGGGAGATGATGTCGTCCACCAGTTGAGACAGCCCTTCCGCCTTGTCGGCGACGATGTGAGCCGCCATTATCTGCTCGTCGTTCAGCAAGCCCATGTCGCCGTCGATCAGCAGCTCTACGTAGCCCTTGATAAAGGTCAAAGGCGTGCGCAGCTCGTGCGAGATGTTTTGCACAAACTCGGATTTCATCTTGTCCAGATCGCGCAATTCGTTGTAGGCCTGTTCCAACTCGTGGTAGCTCTTTTGCAGACTCTCGTAGAGTCTGGCGTTGTCGATGGCGACGGCCGCCTGGGCGGCGGCGATGGTCAGCAGCCGGAGTTCGTTTTCAAAGGCGTAGGGCCTGACGTCGTCGATACTCAACGTGCCGATGGCCTTGTCGCGGACGATGAGGGGCACCACCAGAAGGGAGCGGATGTTGGGGTCGAAAAAGATGAAATCGGGTTCCACCTTGGTATCGGGCACATAGATGGAGCGCCGCTCGTCGATGACGCGGCCGCTGACGCCCTCGCCGATCCGCAAACGGGCCGTGTCCTTCCAGTTGGGGTCCAGGCCGGTGCCCGCCTGGAGCTTGAGGTACTCGCCCGTGGCGTCCACCAGAAAGATGCAGCAGGCCCGGCAGTCGAGGGTCAGCTTGAGGATGGTGACGATCGATTCGAGGACGGGTACCAGGGAGAGGCTGCTGGTGATCTGGGTCGAGAGGGTGTAGAGCGTCGAGACCTCGGCCAGGCGGTCCGTGGTTTCCTGGTGCAACCGCTCCTTGTCGATGGCCACGGCCGCCATATCGGCCAGGCTCGTCAGGAGCCGCCGGGTGGTGTCGTCGCGCGGCAAGCGGTCCACAGCAATGACGCCGATGCCCCCCCGCTCGGTCATCAGGGGGATGTTGGTGACTTTTTTGGCCTGCGACCCTACGTCGTCCAGGAAATCGGGATCTGTCGCAGTATCAGCGACCTCGATCATCTTGCCGCTGCGAAGTGCTCGCTTGTACGTGCCCTCGTGGGCATAGACCGGGCGGTTGTTGAATGCCTCGACGACCTCGTGGCCGAGCCCGCGCTCGGCCACGATGCGAAGTTTGTCGCTGCTGGGCGGATCGACGAGGATGATGGAGCTTTCGCTGCTGCCCAGGAGAGAATAGACTTCTTCCAGCACAATATCCAGGATCGTGTTGAGGTCCTGGGCCTCGTTGAGGGCCTGGCTGACCTGCATCAGGGCCGTCAGCTCGCGCAGGCGCTGCTGGGTCTCGTCCAGGAGCCGGACGTTATAAAAGACCGTGCTCAACTGCCCGGCCAGGGTGCTGAGCAGGCGCTCGTCGTTCTCGGAAAAGGCATTCACCTGGGAGTTCTGTACGTCCAGCACGCCAATGAACTGGTCGCCCGCCTGGAGGGGTACGGCCAGCTCGCTCAGGGTGTCCGGATAGCCGACGATATAGTTGTCCTCCTGGCGCACGTCACCCACCCGTTTGGGCTTTCCGGTCGCGGCTACCTGGCCGCAGATGCCCTGGCCCACAGGAATTCCCAAAGACAGGCGATCCAGGGCTTGTTCCGCCGAAGCCGGATGCAGCCAAAGCTCATCCCTGTCCGGGTCAAGCAGCAGGACGTGCACCCGCTCAAAGTGAGGCATCTGGCGCAGCGCCGATAGGCTCAGGCGGATCGCTTCGTCAAAGTCGAGGGTGGACGTAGCGGCGGCGGAAACCTTGTTCAGGACGAGAACTTCTTCCAGGTGCCAACTCAGTTCCTGGTAGAGCCGCGCGTTCTCGATGGCGATGGCAGCTTGCGCGCCAAACGCCGTGAGAAGCCGCTGGTCGGCGAGGGTGAACCGCCCCTTTCCCACCTTGTTGCACACTTCCAAGGTGCCGATGACCCGCCCTTTAACCGTCAGAGGCACGGTAAGGGTGGTCTGGATCTCTTTCGCCGCATCCGACTTGGGTACGAACGCGGCATTCCGGTCGATGTCATCGACGATGAGCGGCGTGCCAGAGAGCGCGACCTGGCCGATGGTGCCCTCTCCCAGCGCAAAGATGCCCTGCTCGAGCTCTTGGCGATGCAGGCCGTGGACCGATCGGGGAACGAGGATCTCCTGATCCTCATCGAGCAGATAGACAGAGCTGATCTCGGCCTGGGCTGCCTCCAAGGCGTTCTTGGCGACGCTGTCCAGGACCTGATCCAGTTCCAGGGTGGTCATGGCCTGCCCGACGATGGCCATGGCACTCATTTCCCGGACCCGGGCCTCGGTCTCTTCGAACAAGCGGGCGTTTTCCAGGGCAGCCGCCGCCTGGTTGGCCACCGTCTGTGCCAGCCGGGCCTCGGTTGCCGTGAACGCTCGCTCCCTGTCGGCCTCCATCAGTTCGACGAGCCCGATCACCCTATCGCGGACGACCATGGGGACCATCAAGACGGACTGGACATCTTCTTCTATCATCCACTTCCGCTCTGCCGGGTCGGCATCGGGATCGCTGACCTGGATGACCTTTGGCTGGCGCGTATCGAGCACCCAACGAGTGGCCGGGTAATCGGCCAAGGGATAGAGAATGCCTACCGGTTCGGGCTGCCACGACTCGGGGTCGTCCGAATAGTCGATCAGGCCTACGAGGACGTCCCGTTCCCGGTCCCTGAGGTAGATGGCACAGCCCTGGACGTGCAAAGCCATAGTGAGCCGCTGGGCCGTCGTATAGATCACCCGGTCGGTGTCGAGGGAGCTCGAGACGGCGGCGCTGGTCTCAAAGAGCAGGGTTAGCTCTCGCAGGTGTTGCTGGGTCTCTTGGTAGAGCGCTGCGTTCTCGATGGCATAGGCGACCTGGTTGGCGATGGTCTGGGCCAGGGCAATCTCTTCGTCGCTAAAATACCGCTCGCGGCCGACAGAGTCCAGCCCGATGCTGCCAATGACCTCCCCTTTGGCAATCAGGGGCACGATGAGCATCGAGTGGATGTCGAGCTTTGTCATCGTGTCCCGGATGCCCGCCATCAGGGGATCGGATCGCACGTCCCGGATCATGAGCGGCTTGCGCTCTGCCCTGAGGTGCTGGGCACCGAGATAATCCTCCACGGAGAATCGTTCTTGGGTAGCCCCGGTAGGCGGACATTCGGCCACCACCTGGCCGTAATTCCCCTCGGTGTCAAAGAGCATGATCCCACTGTGGTCGGCGTCGAACACCTTGACCATCTGCTCCGCCGTGGTTTTCAGGATGTGCTCCAGGTCCAGCGACGAGCTGATGACGGTCGAGACCTGGTGGACCAATTCGAGATCCCGGGTCTTGCGCTCCAGGTGGGTGACGTACTCGCCGGTCTGCTCAAAAAGCCGGGCATTCTTGATGGCGATGGTCGCCTGAGCAGCAAAGGTCTGGGCCAGCTCGATCTCGGTCGGGCTAAAGACTCGGACCCGACCCTTGCTATAGATATTGAGCACGCCCAGCAGGGGCCGCTGCGGCTCGAGGGGCAGGGAAAGCGAGCTGCGGATGGCCTCCTTGCCAATGAGCTCGGTGTCGCCAAAGGCAGCATCGCTCAGATCCGGAATATAGATGGGGCTGGGCGGGCTGCCATTCTCCATCACGGCCTCTACCCGCTGGCGGGGGATGCGCTGGCTCTCTTTGTACGCATCTGATAGGCCGTAGGCCGATTGAATGACGAGATGCTCCTGGTCCTCGTCCCAGAGCATCAAGCTGGTGGCTTCGGCACGAAAGGCCTGGGCGGCCTTGGTCGTGATCTGGTCGAGGAGTGTGTCCAGGTGAAGTTCGGCGCTGAGGGCCGTGGCCGTAGACTGGACACTTTGCAACTCCAGGCGCCGCTGCCGCTCGGCGGTGAACAGGCGCGCGTTCTCGATGGCGATGGCCGCCTGGTCGGCCAGCAGGTGCATGATGTGCAATTCGGGCTGCTGCAACTCCCGGCGCGCCTGGAAAGCGATGCTCATTACGCCGACCACCCGCTCGCCGATTTTCAAGGGCAGGCCGACGATAGAGCCTTTCCATTCGGCCGGCGCATCCTCAAAGAGGGGATGGGTCGCCATGTCGGGGACCCAGATCAGCTCGCCCTGGCGGGCGACGGTGTAGGTCAGTCCGTGGGGCCGTGGCTCGGCCCAGGGGGTATCTTTGCGGCCATCGGCCCACAATGCCGCGCCAAAGCCCAGGCGGCCGTCCTGGTACAAAAAGATGTGGGCATTCTGGACGTCTTCCAGGAGTTGGATCGTGCTCTCCAGGATTTGCTCCAGAACTTCTTGCAACTCCAGGCTGGCCGTGAGGCTCAGGCTCGCCTGGCGGACGGCCTCCAGTTCGGCGACCCGCCGCTCGGCAGCCTGATAGAGCCGGGCGTTCTCCAGGCCGATGGCCAGTTGGTCGGCCAGGTTCTGCGCCACAAAGACGTCGTCCTGGCCAAAAGCGTCGATCCGGTCGCTGTTCAGGTCCAGAACGCCGATGACCCGCTCGCCAGCCTGGATGGGGACTGCCAATTCGGAACAGGTCTCGCTCAGAAGCGGATCGGCGACGTAGAGCGGATCCTGCCGCACGTCGTTGGTCAGGTAGGGCTCGCCGGTAGCCGCCACGTGTCCCGTGATCCCCTCCTCGCCAATCCGGAATTTGAGTTCACCTTCGGGCCAATCGGACACAGAGGCGGCGTGGCTTCCGGTCTGAAAGATGAGATATTCGCCCTCCGGGTCGGAGAGAAAGACGTCCACGTAGTAGTAGCCAAATCGCTTTTCGATGGCCTCAACGGCATAGTTGAGCAGCGTTTCCGGGTCCAGGATCGAGAGGACCTGCTGGCTGATGTCGGCGATCAAGGCCAGCTGGGCGGCGCGCTGGCGTTCCGCCTCCAGCAGACGGGCGTTCTCGATGATGACGGCGGCCTGATTGGCAAAAGCCATGACCATCATCGCGTCTTCCGCTTCGTAGTAACCAGGTTCTCGCTTGTCGAGGTTGAGGGTGCCGATCATGCTGCTCTGGGTGAGGAGGGGGGCTCCGATCCAGGACCGGATATACTCTGTCCCGGCCACCACATGCCACTCGGGATCTTGATGCGCATCTTGGATGACAAATGGCTGGCGGGTGTCTTTCATCCAACGCAGTTTCTCATCTTCCGGCGGGAAAACGATGTCGGCATAATCAAAATCTGGTGGGAATCCACAGCCGGCGATGATCCGGCACCCATCGGACTCGACCAGGGTGATGGAAGCGCTGTCGTACTGGACCACGCGCCCCAGTTGTTCGAGGATGGCGTCGAGGACAGTGGACAGGCTCTCCCCCGAGCTGGTGAGCAGCGCGACTTCGCGAAGAGCATCGGCCACCTCCCCACGCATGGCCCGGGGGCTGGCGGTGAGGGAGGCCGGTGACGACGCAGCCTCGGATTGGCTGTTCAGGGGGTGGAGGATCTGGACGACCTGCTTGACCCTGCCCTGATCGTCAAACACCGGAGAGGCCGAAAGCTCAACCGCTTGACTATGCTGCTCGCAGCCCTGGCAAGTCAGCCGCACCGGCTGACCTGTCTCCAGGACTTTTTGAGCCGCCGAGATATCAATGCCGCAGGAAGTGGCCAGATCTAGGAGGATCTGATGGCAGGAACGCCCGAGAACCTGGGATGAGGCCAGTCCGGCGCAAAGAAACCAGGCGCGATTTGCGTAGGTAACGCAAAGGTCCCGATCAATGACGACAACTTCCTCTGCGATGCTGTCGAAGAGATGCTGGAACCGATCTACCATCCACTATCGTTCTTTCAGGAGCCAATTCCAATAGTGCCACGTGATCCACAAGCTCAAGCTGAGGCCGAGGGCCAGGGGCAGGTAATGGAGAAAGAGGTAAAAGGCTGGCTTGTTGAGCAGGGTTGGAATCGTCTCGGGCGGCGCCCAGAATACACTGGCTTGGACCAGGCGGATGATAAAGGCCAGACCCACGAGGGCAACCGCTGCGTAATAGCCCCGATAAACAGGGCGCATCTTGGTCACGGCGCCCAGTTTGCGCCCAAACTGGGCGAGGATGAGCAGAGCGTAGATCATGGCCGCCAGGCCGACAGAGCCGAGGATGGCGCCGACGATCCTCATTGCCTGCCCCCCATCATGGTCCTGAAGAGAAGGTAACAGAGGCCGATCAGGCCCAATCCCCCCACGAGGTACAACAAGTCTGCGCCCAGGATGCCCACGAACTCCCAGTCAGGGGCGAAAAAGGCGTACCAAATCGCTGCCGCCAAGAAACAGACAAAGGGCACGACCATCCACTGATAGTAGGCCTTCTGACCGAACTTGATCTCGTAGAACCGGCCGATCAAAAAGAGAAAGACGATCAGGATTACAGCGACAATCCAGCTATAGAGGATCAGCATAGAATTGATGGTACTAATCAAATCTGCTCTCCTGATCGGTCAGAAGGCGACGAACCCTCGCTTGGCTTTCGTCCCGAAGCTCGGTCTAGCACGACCTCGTGTAAACCAACAAGAAAGAAATCTCCAGATCACAACTGTAGGCCCAAACGATCCGGCGCGTCTAGCCCCGGCCGAATGCCTCCACAAATGCGTCGGCCATTCGCCGCGGGCTGCCGCTCATGATTCCTTCCCTCCCCTCAAACTTGGACAGGACCTTGATGCCCTCGCTCGTGATGTCGAACTGGCGGATGTCCTTGTCGTGGTCGCTGCCCCGCAGTTTAAGGACCAGCAGTGCTCGCCGGATGGCGCTTTCCATCTCCACGTAGCGGAGAAGGATGTAGGTATCCACCACAAAGGCCACCGAGTTTTCGCCCTCGTCTCCACCGAGCAGCACCGGGCTCTCGCGGGTCAGGATGCTCGTCAACCCCTCACGCTTGAGGGCATTGATAAAGCTATAGACCACACCCCGCAACTCGACTGGGTCTTCTGTAATCTGATCAAAGTGGGAGACGCTATCCACCAGGATGCGCCGGGCGCCCATCTCCCGCGCCAGGGTCTCAATGGTCCCCCCGACGCTCTCCAGGTCGGAACGGCTCACCTCGGGGCTGGTCATGATCACGCGGAGTTTGCCCTCTCGCTCCAACTGGCGAAAGTCCCAGCCATAGTTCTCTGCATCTCGGTAGTACTGCTGGGGAAACTCTTCGAAGGTAACGACGAGTCCCGGTTCGTTGTGATGGCGGATGCCGTTGTAGATGAACTGCATGCCCAGGGTGCTCTTGCCCGTCCCTGGAGGGCCTTCCACGAGGTTGGCCGTCTGAGGCAAGAATCCCCCGTGCAACATCTCGTCGAGGCCCTTGATGTGGGATTTGACTCGTTCTTCACTCATCTTTGTTTCTAAGCCTCCTCTAGGCCCGATCTACCATGGGCAGGCCCGAATCTTGATGGCGAGAGGCACGTGCTCCCTCTCACCCTTGGCAAGCAGAACAGCGTAGCTCAAGCCCAAGCCGATGGCTATCGCATGCCTCGGACGATGTGATAGATGACCTTGACGCGGAAGTGGCGATCTTCGCAAGCGGCAATAAAACGGTCGATCAACTCTCGCGTGGAGGGATCAGCGGTGAGGGAATAGACAGGGATGCCTTCCACCAACTTGACCTCCATGATCTCGCTGTCCACCAGTTCGCGCAACTCCGGCTCGACCGTAGTAGCGTTCCGGCCAATGTATTTGGCGATATTCTCGGCGGTGTCGGCCGTATTGGGGTTCTCCCGCAAGAATCGGACCAGATCCCACTTGATGAATGAGTTGACCTTCGTCTTGACCAGATCCAAAAGCTCCGGATCCATGTCGTTCATGAGCCTCGTGGTGAAATCCTCTCCGCTGAAGACCAACGTTGCACCTCCCTTTTTCGTTTCTGTGCCGGCTGGTTCGCTCTGCTCTTGCAGGAGCTGGCTGACTGGCTTGCATCAAGGGCTCGGCGCTCCCACGACAGCCGCGCCGATAGCCTTATTGTAACATCATCGTCTAAAAAGATCAAGCGTCACGAGGAAGGGGTCAGAATCCGCCATCACGAGCCCTCGAGCGGCTGCGGAAGCTGCCGGAACAGCGACCGGGCGACGTCGCGGCGGATGTTCTTGCCCAGGTCCTCAAACAACTCGAAAGCCCTTCGCTTGTATTCTACCAGGGGATCGCGCTGGCCATAGGCCTCCAGGCCGATGCCCCGCCGTAGGTCTTCGATCTGGGTCAAGTAATCGATCCACAAGCGGCTGATGGTGTGCAGCAGCACCCGCCGCTCGATGCGGGCCATAATCCGCCGGCCCAGGAAGGCACTCAGGATGCCTTGCTGCTCCTCGTCCAGGTCCTGAAACCGGGCGGCAGGCCAGTCGGCGATGGCCTCGCTGCCCAGGTCGTGCAACAGGGCACGATAGACGTCCCGGTCCAGGTCACCCAACCGCTGCGAGCGATAGGGCCGCATCTTGCCCTCGACGAGGGCCAGCCCCTGCTCGTGCAACACGCTCTGGGCGACGCGGCGCTGCTCCCGGTTCAGGGCCAACAGGCGCTGCCGCCGCAGCCGCTCGGCGTGTTGCTCGCGCAGCGTCCGGACAACCGGGTCTCGAACCTCGGCGTCCAACTCCTGGAGCCGCTGGTACTGGAGGCTGTGGACCCGGGACTGGTCCACGAACCAGCCCGCAGCCTGGAGGTGGTCGACGACGGCGTCCCGTTCCTCGGCGGGCATTTCGGCGAGCGATCTGTTCTTGACAGCGTCCAGCCGGGATTGCCCAAGCTCCACGGTCAGCGCTTCCAGGTCGGTCCGCCGCAAGGCGCCCAAAGACTGGCCCAGCAGCCTGGCCCGTTCCTCGTCGCTTGCAAAATAGCCCAGCGCCTCCACGGCTTCGCGAAGCCCCTGGCGTAGTTCGTCGTCCAGGTCCGAGATGGGCTCGTCGCCGATTTCCTCCTCCAAATAACGGGTGACATCCTGGACCACCTGCTGATACTGCTCGCTTTTGAGATCGACCAGGCGCCGCTCCAACATCTGGCCCCGTTTCTTTTCGTCCACAAAGTAGCCGATCTCGGACAGGTACTGCCACACAGCGTCCCGCACTTTCTCGGTCAGCTCGCTGACCGGCGTCGTCTCCAGCCCGTCGAGGAGTGTCCCGCCCAGGGCCGCTTCCACAGCCTCGCGCAGCTCCTCGGGCAAGTCATCTACCGGCGTTCCCACGGCCTGCCGCAGGCGCTCGCCATCGACGAAATAGTCGGCCTGGCGGAGACGCTTCCAAACCACGTCCTGCGTCTCGGGCGATAACTCGCCGATGGGCTGCTTTTCCAGGCGCCGGGCCAGCCGCTGGCTCAGCGTCTCTTCCACGGCCCGCTGCGTCTCGGCGTCGAACTCGTCCAGGCGCTGATACTGGAACAGCTCCTCTTTGAACTCGTCGGTGAACCGCCCTTGGGATCGCAAATAGCCCCAGATGATCTCACGCTCCCGCTCGGGCAGGTCGGGCGGGCGCCGATCGCGGACCTGGACCAGCCACTTGCGGCCCAGTTGCTGGGCCACCCCTTCCCGGTCCGGGTCGGGCAGGTCGGCCAGGGAGCCGGTCTGGGTAAGGCGCAGCCGGTCGGCGCGGTCGGTCAGCACCCCCTCGCTGTCAAAGATGCCCTCCAGCATCTCCTGGGTCTCGTCGGGCAGGTCTTGGAAGGCGACATCGGCCAGCTCTGCCAGGCGGAGCCGGCCCAGGTGCACTTCCAGGCCCTGCATGACGTTGCTCGGGAGTTGGGCCAGGGTCTTGCGCTCGTACCAGCCCACTTTCTCCGGGTCCACGAAATAGTTCTGCTCCTCCAGGGCCAGGCGGACCTCGCGGCGGGTCTCGGCCGGCAGCTCCTCCATCGTCTTGGCCGCCAGGTCCTCGCGGAGCTGGGCCGCGAGTTCTTCCTCGACCAGCACGGCGACGGCCGGGTCCACGTCGGGCAGTCGCTGCTCCGGCAAGGCGGCCAGGCGCTCGGGAGCGGCCACTTGGTCTCCCTT
>CAYLZO010000108.1:0-4656 GCA_964387775.1 uncultured Anaerolineaceae bacterium | reverse complement strand
TCCACCCGCCGATGGCCATCCAGCCTCCGCCGCGCCAAGAAGCGCCGAAAGCCGTGGCGTACCTCCTCCGGCAGACCAGCCCCCGAATCAGAACCCGATGCCCCATCCAGGGACTGGCTCCGGAGCGCGTCCCGGCGGGCCTGGTCGGTAAAGAGGCCCATCCTTTGCAGCGAGTCGACGACGGCCTGGCGGGTGTTGACGTCGAGGTTGGCGATCTTGCGCCGGTTGACGTGCTCCAGCCGGGTGCGGGCCAGGTAGTGCAGGGCGTCTCGGCGTGTCTCCGCCGGCAGATCGCTCAGCCGCTGGTGGACGAGAAAGTGCTGGACCCGGCTCTCGTCCACGAAGCGACGCTGCTGCTGCAAATAGTCCACGACGGTCTCGCGGGCCTCCGCTTCCAGCTCGACGACGGGCTCGTTCTGGTGAGCCTCGACGAACCGCCGGCCCCAGAACGTGGCGACCTCGTCTCGCGTGCTCTCCTCCCAACTGCGGATCGGCCGGGCGACGAGCTGCTGGCGGGCCTCCGGATCGTCCAGGAAGCCGCTGCGGCGCAACTGGTCCTCGACCCGCTTCTGGAGGGACGCGTCCAGCTCGCGGACCGGCGTGTCGAGCAGGTGGTCCTCCAGCGCCTCGGCCAGGCGCGCGAGAACGATGTCGGCGTGGGGCAGGTTCGCCAGGCGTTCGTCCTCCAGCTCCCGGAGCTTCAGGGTGAAACGCAGGTATTCGTAGAGGTCGGCCGGCAGATCTTCTACGCGCCGGTCCCGGTTGGCGCCCAAGGCCCGCTCGCCGAGGAAGCGCAGCAAGCCGTCGTAGATGTTTGGGTCGAGCTCGTCGAGGGAGGTCTGCGCCCAGCGCTGGAACTCTTGCTCCCCCCAGATCTCTTCCCGCTGCTCCATGGCCCGCCGCAAGGAATCGAGGATGGCCGTGCGCAATGACTCCGGTCCCAGGCCCTGGACGTGGGCCTGGCCCAGGTAGGCGAAGGAGAGGCGCGGCATCCACGTGGCCCGGCGGCGGTGCTCCCGGTCGTAGCTCTGGCGCTGGGTATAGTAGGTGGCCAGCAGGTGCCCGGCGATGGCCTCCCACGACGTGTCGGCCAGCGGGCTGCGGGCGACGTCGGCGTCCAATTCCGCAAGCTGGCGCTGGGCCCACTTGTCGTATTCGTGGCTCACGGCCAGGCCCAGCAGTTCCTCCAGGTCGGCGATCTCCAGGTGGACCAGGTCGTTCAGTTCCTCCAGGATGGCAACCAGGTGGTTAGCGCCCCGCCGCCCCTCGTTGACGCTGTTCTGCAGGCGGTCCAGGTCGCGCTGCAACCGGGTGTCGTCGGGCTCTACGACCTCCTGGTAATCGGCAATGAGCTCGTCCAGGTGGGCGCCCAGCACGTGGCCCACCAGCCGGTCCAGCCGGCCGTAGTCAAATTTACTCTTCTCCTTGACCGTCGCCACAAAGTCGAGCACCTGGCGCGGGCCGGGCTCGTCGGGCAGCGAGGTGGACGCCAACGGGCGGCCGCCGTCTCCGGCCGGCTGCTTGGCGGCCAGTTCGCGCACGCGGCGCAACTCGTCCCGCAGCCTGTCGGGCGGGATCTGGAGGGGCCGGAGGCGATCCAGGCTCACCTCGGCCGGCAGCCGGATCTGGGCGCGGTTGATGAGGCCCAGGCAGACCTGCCGGTGGAACTCGACCTCGATCTCGGCCAGCCAGTGGTCCTGCATCTCGTCCAGCCCCGCGTTGTAGAGCTCCGATGGCGTGGTGAGCTTCAGGGGGTAGGTCCGCTCCAGGTACTGGATCAGGCGCCGGGGGTCTACCGGCTCGTTCCGTTCCTCGGCCAGCATCAACAGGTCGCCGATCTTTTCGTCGAGCAGGGCCTGGTAACGCTCCAGGCGCTCGTCGTACTTGTCGAGGATGTCCTGGGCGACGTCGCTCACGTTCTGGCGGACCTGCTCGCCATAGGCAGCCGCCGCCTCCCGGGAAAGCTCGTGCAGCGTCTCGCGGACCCCGTCCAAGGGCTGGCCCGCCAACTGGTCGGCCAGGAAGCTGATGGTGAAAGGCGGAAAGGCCGTCAGGCCGCTCCGGGACGAGGCCAGTGCGGGGCCGCCAAAGGTCAGGGCCCCCTGGAACGGCGACTTGGGCGGCAGCAGAATGAGGGGCACCACGTCGTCCAGACCGGCAAAGAGGAGCCGCTGCCGGTCGGGGTCCTCCTCGGTTCGCTCCAGGTATTCGTCCACCTGGCCCTGGAGCATGCGCCAGACCTCGGCGCGCAGGTCGTCGCTTTTTAGAATGTGTAGCCGCTCGGCATAGATCGTCTCGCGCTGGCGGTTGAGGACGTCGTCGTACTCCAGCAGGTGTTTGCGGATGTCAAAGTTGTAGCCCTCGACCGACGTCTGCGCCCGCTCGATGGTGCGGCTGACGAGGCCGTGCTCGATGGGAAAATCGTCGCCGATGGTCTCCATCAGCTTGTTCAGCATCTCGCGGCGGCCAAAGCGGCGCATCAGGTCATCTTCGAGCGAGAGGTAAAAGCGCGACGAGCCGGGCTCGCCCTGGCGGCCGGAGCGGCCCCGGAGCTGGTTGTCGATGCGGCGGGCCTCGTGGCGCTCGGTGCCCAGCACGTGGAGGCCGCCAGCGGCCAGCACGTGCTCGCGGCGCTTGGCGTACTGGGGCACCACCTCGGCAATGGCGCTGTCCATCTGGTCCGGGGTGGCGCGGAAGGGGTCGACGCCCCGCCGCCGCATGGCCTGGTGGGCCTTGCGGATCGTTTCGTCGGAAAGCTCGCCGCCCAGCTTGATGTCCACGCCGCGGCCGGCCATGTTGGTGGCGATGGTCACGGCGCCGGGCTCGCCGGCCCGGGCGATGATGGTCGCCTCGCGGGTGTGCTCCTTGGCGTTGAGCACGTCGTGGTCGATCCCCTCGCGGAGGGCGCGCTCCAGGCGGCGGTGTGCGGCCCCGTCACTGTCCAGCTCCAGGTAGCCGGCGATCCAGGTCAGGTTGTCGTCGGACAGCATGTTGGCGTTGATGCCCAGGTCGCGCATCATCCGCTTCCAGGCGCCGACGTTCATCGTCCCCAGGCTGCCGTTCAGCGTCTCGCGCAGCGCGGCCCGGGCCTCGCGTTCCAAGCCCTGCCCAGAGGTCCTCGAAGGGGCGGCGTCTTGCAGGGCGTAGGCGATGCGGGGCGCGAGGGCCGCCATCTGCAAGCGCTCGCCGCTGAGGCGGTTGCTGAGCTGCTCCGACTTTTCGACCGACGTCGTGCCCACCAGCACCGGCTGGCCCTGGCTGTGGCAGGCCAGGATCTCGCGGGCGACGGCCCGGAATTTGGCCTCCTCGGTGCGATAGACGACGTCGGCGTGGTCCTCGCGGATGACGGGCTCGTTGGTGGGGATGGCCAGGACGTCGAGTTCGTAGATCTTGAAGAATTCTTCGGCCTCGGTGACGGCCGTGCCGCTCATGCCCGCCAGCTTTTCGTACATGCGAAAATAGTTCTGAATCGTGATCGTGGCCGAGGTCACGTCGCGGGGCTGGACCGGCACGCCCTCCTTGGCCTCAATGGCCTGGTGGAGACCCTCGCTGAGACGCCGGCTGGGCATGAGGCGGCCGGTGTGATGGTCGATGAGCACGATCTCTTTGCGCTGCCGGATATAGTCGCGGCCCTCCTGAAATAGCACCTGGGCCTTGAGGGCCTGCTGCATGTAATGGACGTAGCGGTAGTTGGTCTCGTCGTAGATGTTCTCGATGCCCGTCTCTCGCTCGACGACGGCCAGGCCCTCGTCGGTCAAAAAGACCGAGCGCTCCTTGTCGTCCAGCTCGTAGTGGACCTCGGGCTCCAACTGGCGGGCGATGGTGGCAAAGGTGCCGTATTCCTCCACCGGCTCGTCCGACGGCCCGGAGATGATGAGGGGCGTGCGCGCCTCGTCGATGAAAATATTGTCCACCTCGTCCACGATGGCGTAGTAGAGGGGGCGCTGCACGCGGCGGTCCAGGCTGAGGGCGATGTTGTCCCGCAGGTAGTCAAAGCCGAATTCATTGTTGGTGCCGTAGGTCACGTCGGCGGCGTAGGCTTCCTTGCGGGGCACGGCCCGCAGGCCGGGGTAGGGATCGCGCTCATGGTCGGGTTCGTAGAGGTAGGCCGGCTGCTCGGCGCCCGATTGGAGCAGGCCGACGCTCAGGCCCAGCGTGTGATAGATCGGCCCCATCCACAGGGCGTCGCGGCGGGCGAGATAGTCGTTGACGGTCACCAGGTGGACGCCCTTGCCCAGCAGCGCGTTGAGGTAGACGGGCATCGTGGCGACCAGCGTCTTGCCCTCGCCCGTGCGCATCTCGGCGACCATGCCCCGGTGGAGGACGATGCCGCCGATGAGCTGCACGTCGAAAGGCCGCATATCCACGGTGCGCTTGGCCACCTCCCGCACGGTGGCAAAGGCTTCTACCAGGAGCTCGTCCAGCGTCTCGCCCGCGGTCAGTCGCGCCCGAAACTCGTCGGTCCGGGCGCAAAGCTCGGCCTGGGTCTGGCGCTCGACTTCGGGTTCCAGCGCGTTGATAGCCTCCACCAGCGGCTGGAGCTTGTTTACCTCTCGTTCGTTGGGGTCGCCAACGACTTTGCTAATCAGTCCTTTAAGCATGGGTTACACCAAATTCCAAACTGTTTTCAAGGGGTTTGTCTGAGGGGCCATCGCA
>CAYLZO010000107.1:0-16805 GCA_964387775.1 uncultured Anaerolineaceae bacterium | reverse complement strand
CACCGACACCCCCACCGCCACCGACACCCCCACCGCCACGCCGACGCCCGGGCCGCTGACGGCCATCTCGCTCATCCACGGGCCGTCGCGCGCCCTCGTCGTGGACCATGCCTTGGAACGCTTTGGCGTGCTGAACACCAACGTCCGCGTTGATTTGGGCGAGACGGTGCCCGACCTGCGCGACTACGACGCCGTGATTTTCGCCGGGGGCGAGTACCGGCCCGACGAGTTTGAGGAACCCTTTTTCGAGGCCGAGCGGGTGCGCATTTTTGACGCGCTGGACGCCAACGTGCCGATCCTGGGCATCTGCCTGGGGCACCAGCTCCTGGCCCACTGGCTGGGCGGCGAGGTCAAGACCGGCCGCTGGGAGATCGGCTGGCTGCCCATCGCGGTCAACGAGGCTGGCCGGGACGACCCCCTCTTTGCCGGCCTCGGCGAGATCTTTCACGCCTTCCTGTGGCACGGCGACCAGGTCACCCGCCTGCCCGACGAGGCCGTGCTGCTGGCCGCCACCGAAAAATGCCCCGTCCAGGCTTATCGCCTGGGCCAGCGGCCGGTGTGGGGCGTCCAGTTCAACCCCCAGTACGACCCCGTCATCGCCGAGGGTGTCATCCGCGCGGCCAAGACGCTGCCCAAGTACGGCTACGACCTGGACGAGATGGTCGCCACCGGCTACCGCGAGTACGACGACCTCATCGGCAAGCTCTTTGGCAGCTTTTTCCAGGTCATCCGCGAAGGATAGCCCTATGCGCCGCCTGGCGATCCTGTCCATCCTGCTGCTGGCATTGAGCCTCGCCTGTTGCAGTCCGACCACGACGAGCTCCGGTCCCACGGCGACGCCGACCGTCGCGCCCACACAGACCCGCACCCCGACGCCGACCGCCGCCCGGCCACCGCCGGTCAGCCCCCTGTCCACGCCCACGGCGGCCCCCTCGGCCACGTCCAGTCCTTCGCCCCGCCCCGGCCCGACCGCCACCCCCTCGCCCGCGCCCACGCTGACGCCGCGGCCCCGCCCGACGCCCGCCCCCGGCCGGCCGCTGGCCTTCTCCCTGGGCTGGCAGTTCAGCGCCAACGGCCACCTGACCGCCGGCGCCGTCGTCCGCCTCGACGGCCGGCCCATCTACCTGATGACCACGCTGGGCCGGACCCTCTACGCTCTGGCCGAAACCGGCGAGACCCTGTGGCGGGCCAAGACCGAGGGGCCGATCTACGCCCTGGCCGTCCTCGACGGGGACCGCTTTGCCATCGGCGACGACGCCGGCCGCGTGACCGTGCTCGACGCCCGGGGGCAGCGGCTGTGGCGCCACGACCCCGGCAGCCGGGTGACGGCCCTCCAGCCCTGGCAGGACGGCCTGCTGGCCGGCGGCTGGGACGACCGCCTGACCTATTTCGGCCAGGATGGCCAGGTGCGCTGGCAATTCGACGTCGAGGGGCCTGTCAGCGGCGTGGCTACCCTGCCCGGCCTCGTGGGCGTCGCCACCCTCGACGGCTGGGTCCACGGCCTCGTGTCCATCGGCGCCGAAGCGTGGGGCTTTGGCCTGCCCACGGCCGTCACCGGCCTGGAGGGCGTCGAGGGGTTGGGCTTTTTGATGGGCACCCAGGACGGCCGGCTCACGGCCCTCGACACCCTGGGCACGCCGATCTGGCAGTGGCCGCCCGGCCCGAGCCTGGAGGGCAGCCCGGTCTGGCACGCCGTGTCCTTCGGGGACGACACCCGGCCCGACGTCCTGGCCGGCAGCGGCGGGGCGGAGCCGGTCGTGGCCCGGCTCTCGCCCCGGGGGGAGGTGCGCTGGCAAGTGGCCGTGCCCGCGCCCGTGAACGCCCTGACAGCCACCGACCTAGATGATGACGGCCAGCCCGACCTCCTGGCCGGCCTGGCCGACGGCCAGGTCCTGGCTTTCGACGCCGACGGGGGCCTGCGCGGTTCCGTCCACGCCGGGCTTCCGGTCTGGGGATTGGATGCCGGGGCGGGCTCGGTGCTCGTCCGCGCCGACGTCGTGGCCTGGCAGCTAGCGGCGGGCGCAGGACCCAGCAGCGGCCCCTGGCTGCCAGCTCCGGCCCTGGTTCCGCCCCCCGAAATTACCGGGCAGGCCGACGGCGAGGCCACCCTCGTCTTTCTCGGTGACGCCTCGCCCGGCCGCTCGATGGAGGCCCACCTGGCCCGCTACGGGCCCGCCTACCCCTGGGCCGGGATCGCGCCGCTCTTGCGCGACGCCGACCTGGCCGTGGCCAACCTGGAGGGCGTCTTGACCACCCAGGGAGAACCTCTCGACAAGTCGTACCTCATCCGCGCCCATCCCCGCTGGGGGCAGACACTGGTCGCCGGCGGGCTGGACCTGGTGGCCCTGGCCAACAATCACGCCCTCGACTTTGGCAACGCGGGCCTGGACGAGACGTTGGCGGTCCTTTCGGCACTGGACGTGGGCGTCGTGGGCGCAGGACGCTCGCGGGCCGAAGCGCACGCCCCCGCCATCGTGACACTCGACGGCGTGCGCGTCGCCATCCTCAACTACGCCGCCGCCCGCTGGGATGGTTCGGCGGACGTACCCACCACCGGGCGCATCGCCTGGGCCTATCCCGACGACGTGGCCGCTGACGTGGAGACGGTGCGCGATCAAGCCGATCTCGTCGTCGTCGTCCTCCACGCCGGCACCGAGTACGCGGCCGAGCCCTCGGCCGACCAGGTGGCGGTGGCCCACGCGGCCATCGACGCCGGGGCGGCCCTCGTCGTGGGCCACCACCCCCACGTCACCCAGACGGTGGAGCATCACAAAGGGGGGCTCATCGTCTACAGCCTGGGCGACGCCCTGTTCGACATCCCCCGCCCGGCGGCCATGCGCGGCCACCTGCTGCGCGTCCACGCCACAGTCGAGGGCTTGACCCGGGCCGAGTTGTGGCCCTTCTGGATCGACGCCGAGCACGGCTACCAGCTCCGCCTGCTGGACGATGGCGAAGGCCAGCCCCGCGTCCGGCGGATCTACCCCTAATCGCCCCGGAACCACCCTTGGCGTTTTGTCCCCCTTGTGCTATAATGGTCAGCAGGATGGGATGACCCGGGGCGGGAGGTCTGTGCCCCCTGGCTTTGTAGGGCAGGAGGGAAGCCATGTCTACAAAAGGCGACGTCCTGATCGTTGACGACGATCCCGATTTTTGCGAGATCGCGAGGGCGACGTTGGAAGCCCACGACTTTTCTGTGCGGTGCGCCTCTACTGGAGCGGAGGGGCTGGCCTTCATGCGCGAAAAGAAGCCAGACCTGGTCTTTCTCGACGTCATCATGGTCATGCCCGACGAGGGGGTCTATGTCAGTCAGCAGATGGCCCAAGACCCCAAACTGCGCGACGTCCCGGTGGTGATGGTCTCCAGCATCCTGGAATCGGGCTACGGCGGGCATTTTCCCACCGATCAAACCCTGCACGTTCACCAGTTCCTCGATAAACCCGTGCCCCTGCATAAACTCGTCCAGATCGCCGAGGGTCTGGTGCAGCAAGAGCAAGCCCCTGCCTGATCTCGCTTGCTTTGGGTCCGACACGTGGGTCCTTCTGGCCGGCCGATTGCCTCCGATGAAAGAGCGACTCCCCTTTGAATCGGAACTGATCGACCGCATTGACTGGCTGATCCAGCTGCGCTGGCTGGCCGTCCTGGGTACGGCCCTGACGGTGGGCGTGGGGGCGTTGTGGTTCCCCGAGGAACTGCCCTTCGTGCCGCTCGGGGGCGTCGTCGCAGCCATTGCCCTCTACAACCTCGCCTTCCTTCTCTACTTCCGAGACCTCAAGGCCGGGACTTTGGGCCAGGTTCGGCTGGGTCACGCCACCCGGCTGGCCCAGGCCCAGATCGTCCTGGACCTGGTCGCCCTGGCGGCCCTGGTCCACCTGGGCGGCGGCGTGGAGAATCCAACCGCCCTCTTTTTCGTCTTTCACGTGATCCTCGCCAGCATCCTCCTTTCGCGGCCGGTCAGTTATGTCATGGCCGGGCTGGCTTCGCTGCTCTACGCGGCCATCGCCGGCCTGGAATACGGCGGCTTCTTGCCCCACCACCACCTGCCGATCCTGCCCTGGGAGCTGTCCCAGGAGCCGCTCTACCTCCTGGCCGCCGTCGCCACCCTGACCCTGACCCTCTTTCTCGTGACCTACCTGACGACGTCCCTCACCGTCCGGCTCCGCGAGCGGGACCGGGCCTTGATGGAGAGCAACCTGACGTGCCAGGTACGGAGCGCCGAATTGGCCGAGCTGAACGAGGAGCTCCACCGCGTGGACACCGAGCGGACCCGGTTCATGGTCCTGGTCACCCACGAGCTGCGGGCGCCGTTGAATACCATCCACAGTGCGCTGGATCTCGCCCTGTCCGGCTATGCGTCGGAGGCAAAAACGATCGAGACGCTGGTCCGGGCCCAGGCGCGGGCCAGCGAATTGCTCGATCTCATCCGCGACCTCCTTGACCTGACCCAAGTTCGCGAGCAGACCGGCGAGGGGCAGGAAGCGCTCCCCGTCCAGGTGGACGAGGTGCTGCGGGAAGTTGTGGAATTCATGCGTATCGAGGCAGAAGGGAAGGATCTCTCACTGGAGGTCGCGATCGCGCCCGACTTGCCCCCGGTCGAGGCTCATCCGCAGCAGATCAAACTGGTGTGGACCAATCTGCTGAGCAACGCCACCAAGTACAACGAGGCGGGTGGGCGCATCCGCGTGTCGCTTTATCCGGAGGCCCAGTCCGTGGTGGGGGAAGTGGCGGACACCGGCGTCGGCATCGCGCCGAAAGACCTGCCTCACGTCTTTGACGAATTCTTTCGGGGGGAGACTGCCCGCCAGGTGAGCGCGCATGGGACCGGGGTTGGAATGGCCATCGTGCGGCGCATCATCGAGAATTGGGGGGGCGAGATCGGGGTCGAATCGGAGGTGGGCCGGGGCACGACCTTCACCTTCACCCTGCCCCAGGCTGAGGCTGCCCGGGCTGAATAAGCACGCAGTGTGGGTGGCTCTGCGGCGATTCGTAGCGTCCCCATTCTATCGTGGCTGTGCCCCAGCGCCCTGATCCTTCTCCGCCAGGAGTTCCAGGAGGATCATCGCCGCTTTCTCGACGACGATCGCACACGTGCCCGGCCCGCCGGGCGCCTCGACCCATGCTCGCAGGGCGGCACACCGGGTGCAGCCCAGGTCCGCCAAGAATCGCGACCGGAAGCGGGCCGAGAGTTCGTAGGCGACGGTATCGTCCTCATCGGGAAGCTGCCGGCCGTGCAGCGCACCGATGACCAACACGCCGCCGCTCAAGGCGCCACACAACTCCTGTTGCGTGCCCCCCACACCGCCGGCCAAAGCGGTAGACATCCGCACGCTCTGCGGCGCCAGATGACCCAACGCATACTCACCCACGGCGAGCAGGACGGCCTCAGATCAGTGGTAGCCACGTTGAACCAGTTCTCCGGCTCGACGGGCAACCGCTTCCGGGGATTTCTGTCTGTACATAATCAATTCCTTTACCTACTTGTGGCGTTTACCGTCACCTACCGGCACGCGGCATTATAGCAGGACGACGATCTGCTGTCAATCGAGGGCTTCCCTCGTTCCCGTTGCAAGCCATCCATTGGATGCCCAAAGCACAACAGCCCCCGAGACGCGATTGATTGCCACCAACCGCACGATGATGTAAAATATCCAGGCGGCACCGTGCACCAGGGGGCGTCTCTGGTGGAACGGGACAGAGTTTCCTGAGACGAGGAGGAACAGATGGCGACGACCAACGTTTCACTGCGTGGGGTATTCACGCCCATTGTGACGTCGTTCGACGGGGAGGGGGCTGTCGCCCACGACAAGATGGCCCTCAACCTCGAACGATGGAATCAGACAGACCTGAAGGGCTACATCGTCCTGGGCTCCAACGGTGAGTGGGTCTTTCTCAGCGATACGGAGCGGCTGGAGGTGCTGCGGACCGCCCGCCAGGCCATCCCCCAAGACAAGTTGATGATCGCGGGCACCGCCGCCGAGTCGACGGGGCACACCCTCCGCATGACCGAGGAAGGGGCGGCCATTGGCGCCGACGCAGCCATCGTCGTCAATCCCAGCTATTACAAGAGCCAGATGACGCCGCCGGTCCTGGCCAACTATTACCGCACCGTGGCCGACCGGTCGCCGATCCCCATCGTCATCTACAACCTGCCGCCGGCCACGGGCATAGATCTCCCGGCCGACCTGCTGGTCGAGCTATCAGAGCATCCCAACATCGTGGGCGTCAAGGACACCGGCGGCAACATGGCCAAGATGGCCGAGACGGTGCGCCGGGCCGACCCGTCGTTCCAGGTATTGTCAGGATCGGCCAACTTTTTCTACCCCTCGCTGGCGTTTGGCGTGGTCGGGGGCATTATGGCCCTGGCCAACATCGCGCCCGAGGCAGCGGTGGACCTCTTTGAGTTGTTCCAGGCCGGCCGCCTCGACGAAGGCCAGGCGCTGCACCTGCGTATGCTGCCCGTCAACCTGGCCGTCACCAGCCGCTGGGGCGTACCCGGCCTCAAGGCAGCCCTGGACATGTTGGGTTACTACGGGGGACCGCCGCGCCCGCCCCTGCTGCCCCTCGAGGGGGAGCGACGGCAGGAATTGAAGGCGATCTTGAAGGAAGCGGAGCTGTTGGCTTGAAGCAAGCACAGATAATCGTTCCAGGAATTGAGCCGATGCCCAAGAGCCAAGTCGTCCTCATCCGGGGCGAGGACCGGTACGACAACGTTCGCCGGTCGCTCCAGCAGAGCGCCGGTGACGCAGATTTTGCTAACGTCGAGGGGGTGCTGGTCAAGCCCAACTTTGTCGTGACGCACACGCCCCTGGCCGTAACCCATCCAGAAGCCATGCGGGCCGTGCTCGAGTTCGTGCGCGCCCGCTACGACGGCCCGCTGACCATCGCCGAGGGACCGGCCGTCGAGCCGGCAGCCGAAGCATTTCGGCGCTACGGCTACGAGGCCCTGGCCCAGGAGTACGACGCAGCGTTACTCGACCTGAACCACGACGAGCCGATGCCGGTGGACGTCTACGACTGGCGCCTGCGGCCCCTGCGCCTGCACCTGGCCCGCAGCGTCGTAGAGAGCGATTTCCGCATCTCGGTCGGTCCGCCCAAGACCCACGACGTGGTCGTGGTGACCGCCAGCCTGAAAAACATGATCATGGGCGCGCTCATCAGCCGTTTCACCCACAACGGCCACCAGGGGGGTGGAAGCGGTCTGCCCGCCACCTTTGGACAGGTGAGCAAGTATCTCTCGCGTCTGGTCCCGTCGTGGGTGCGCCGTACCGCCTTAGCCCAATGGCTGGAATTTCGGGCCATGAGCAGCCTGGAGCCCAGCGACAAGATGAAGATGCACCAGAGCTACCCGGTCATCAACCTCAACCTGGCCCTCATCGCGCCGCGGGTGGCGCCGCACCTGGCCGTGCTCGACGCCTTTGAGGCGATGGAGGGCAATGGCCCCACCGACGGCACGCCGGTGCCCTTGCGCCTGGCCCTGTCCAGCACCGATGCCCTGGCTGCCGACGTCGCCGCCGCGACCCTCATGGGTTTTGACCCCGACGAGGTGGGCTACCTTCACTACTGCAAGCGACTGGGCCTGGGCTGCGGCGACCTGGACCAGATCGAGATCGTGGGCAACGCGACGCTGGCCGAGTGTACACGCCCCTTCCGCCCCCACGATCGCCATCGGCACCAGCGCCGCTGGGAGCTGCCCAACGTAGAAGGCTACTTGTTCGCCCAAGGAGAAGGATAAGCCATGGAACCCTACACCATCCGTCGAGCCGTCCACGAGGACCTGGACCGCCTGGCCGAGCTAATGCTCGCCTTGCAGGACCACCTGGAGGCGTGCAACCCCGAGCTGTGGCGGATGAAGGCCGAGGCCCGCAAGGAGGTCAAGGGCCGGCTCGCCGGCCGGCTGTCGGCGGCCGACGCCTACGCCCTGGTGGCCGACCACGAGGCCGACGGCGTCGTCGGCGCGGTGTTTGGCCGGGTCATGACCAACACTCGCTACGTCCCCGAGCGGGCCGGCCTCATCGACCAGGCATTCGTCCGGCAGGACCACCGCCGGGCCGGCGTAGGCTCGCGCCTGGTCGCCGAGCTCTGCCGCCTCTTTGCCGAGGACGAGGTGGACGATCTTTCGCTGCGCTACGTGATTGCCAACGAGGAAGCAGATGGCTTCTGGACGGCCCTGGGCTTTTCGCCGCGCATCGTCACCGCCGGGGCAGCACGCAAAAAGGTAGAGGCGCGAGCGCAAGCGGATTGCCTTCCGGCCAGGATTGTGCTATAATTCCCCCGGAAAGCAGAGGTGACAGGTCGAGGAGAATACCGAGCCACTATCGGCAGGGGAGGAGCAAACAATGTTGCACGTTCCCGAAACGGTGCGTCAAGCCTGGGGAGACGAAGTGGTTTCCGAGGTCGTTCCCTGGGTTGAGCAGATCGTTGAAGAGAAAGCGGGCCCCTGGCTAAAACAGGCAGTCCAGGAAAGGGCCGTCCCCCGCGACGAATATCGCCAGGTGCTCTCGCGGCTGGACGTGTTGGAGCACGACGTAGCCGACATCAAGAAGGACGTCCGCGATCTGCGCACCGAGATGAACGAGCGATTTGACCGGATGAACGAGCGATTCGACCGGATGAACGAACGGTTCGTCGAGATGGAGCGCCACCTGGAGGGGCGCCTCACCGAAATGAACCGTCACTTTGAGGTCCGGTTCGACCAGATGACGGAGCGCATGCTGGTGCAGACCCGCTGGCTTGTCGGCTCCATCGCCCTGTTCGGTACGATCATCACCATCCTGCTGGCTATCGCCCAATTCACGCCCTGAGACTGACGATTAAGGAGAACCCCTGTGACCGACAACCCTATACGCGTGCGCATCGCGCCCAGCCCCACCGGCTACTTTCACGTCGGCTCGGCACGGACGGCGCTCTTTAACTGGCTCTTTGCCCGCAAGCACGGCGGGGCGTTCCTCGTGCGCATCGAGGACACCGACCGTACGCGCTACGAGCCCGAGGCCGTCGCCGACCTGGTAGCCAGCCTGCGCTGGCTGGGCCTCGATTGGGACGAAGGCCCCGATGCCGGCGGCCGCCACGGCCCCTACGTCCAATCTGAACGGCTGGCCCTTTACAAGCGCTACGCCGACCAACTGCTGGCCGAAGGATACGCCTACAAATGCTACTGCTCCCCGGAGCGGTTGGAGGCTCTCCGCGAGAGCCAGCGCCGCGAAAAGCGGCAAGTCGGCTACGACCGCCGCTGCCGCACACTGACCTCCGCCCAGCGCGGCGAATTCGAGCGCCAGGGCATCACGCCCGTGCTCCGGCTCAAAGCCCCGCTGGCGGGCCAGACCACCTTCGACGATGTCGTCTATGGCACCATCACCGTGGAGAACGAGACGCTGGAGGACCTGGTCCTGCTCAAGAGCGACGGCTATCCCACCTACCACCTGGCCGTCGTGGTGGACGACCACCTGATGGAGATCAGCCACATCATGCGCGGCGACGAGTGGCTGCCCTCCGTGCCAAACCGCCTGGTGCTCTACGACGCTTTGGGCTGGACGCCGCCGGTCTATGCCCACCTGCCCCTCATCCTGGCCCCGACGGGCAAGGGCAAGCTGAGCAAGCGCCACGGCGGCGTCGAAATCCGCGACTTTCGCCAGAGAGGCTACCTGCCCGAGGCGATGGTCAACTACCTGGCCCGCGTCGGCTGGAGCTACGACGACAAGACCGAGATTTTCACGCGCGAGGAGCTGATCCGCTACTTTGACCTGGCGGGCATCAACAACTCGCCGGCCCGCTTTTCCTACGAGCGGCTGGAGTGGATGAACGCCTACTACATCCGGGAGCTCGATGCCGACGACCTGGCAGAGCGGTTGGTGCCCTTCCTGGTGCGGGCCGGCTTTGCGGCCACGCCCAACCAGGTGCGGCCCCTGGTTCCCCTCATCCAGGAGCGGCTCAAGACCCTGGCCGAGGTCGTCGAGTGGACCGACTTTTTCTTTCAAGAGACGCTGGACTATGACCCCGAGCTGCTCGTCGGCAAAAAGATGACGGCCGTCGAGTCGCTGGCGGCGCTGCGGCAGGCCCAGGAGATGCTGGCCGAATTGCCCGAGTTCGAAACCGAGTCCATCGAGTCCTCCTTGCGCGCCCTGGCAGAGGCGCTGGAGCTCAAGGTCGGGCCGTTGCTGGGTCCCATCCGCGTGGCCGTCAGCGGCAAAAGAGTGGCGCCGCCCCTCTTCGAGACGCTGGCCATCTTGGGCCGCGAGAGGACCCTGGGCCGCCTGGACCGGGCCATCGAGGCGCTGGCTGCCCTGACCAGTCCCTGAGCCGGCTTGTCAGCAAGGGCGTTCTATGTTAAAATAGCGGACAGTGGTTGCGTGTCAAGTGAAATGTGGGGGTGCCCCCCACATTTCACTTGACACGCAACCACTACCAGATAACACCGTCGCTGGGGGATCGTCTAATGGTAGGACAGGCGGCTCTGGACCGTCTAGTCGGGGTTCGAATCCCTGTCCCCCAGTCTCAAAAAGCGGGCACAAGTCCGTGCCCGCTTCCGTGCAACTGGTCGTCACCGTAGATTCCAGCGCAAGCGCGGAAGAGGTCAGTCCTGCGACCGGCTTTTTCCGCGCTTTGTGGTTGGAAAGGGAGAAGGAGCTGCAACCATGACTGAAACGGACACGGCATCGACCACAGACTTTATCCGCGAGGCCGTCCAACACGACCTGGAGACCGGCCGCTACGACTATGTCCGGACCCGGTTCCCGCCGGAGCCCAACGGCTACCTGCACATCGGCCACGTCAAGGCCATCAACATCGATTTCAGCGTGGCCGAGGATTGTGGCGGGCTGACCAATCTGCGCTTCGACGACACCAACCCCATCAAGGAAGAGACCGCCTACGTCGAGGCCCAAAAGCGGGATCTCCGCTGGCTGGGCTACGACTGGGGCGATCGGGAATTCTACGCCTCGGACTATTTCGAGCAGCTCTACGAGTGGGCCTTGCAGTTGATCAAAGACGGCAAGGCCTACGTGGACAGCCTCAGCCCCGAGGAGATCAAGGAATACCGGGGCGGATTCGGCGAGCCGGGGATCGAGAGCCCCTACCGCGACCGCTCGGTGGAGGAGAACCTGGACCTCTTTGAGCGGATGCGCGCCGGCGAGTTCGGAGAGGAGGAACACGTCCTCCGGGCCAAGATCGACATGAAATCGGGCAACATGAACTTGCGCGACCCGGTCATGTACCGCATCCTCCACGCCGAGCATCACCGCACCGGCGACGAGTGGTGCATCTATCCCATGTACGACTGGGCCCACGGCCAGTCCGACTCCATCGAGGGCATCACCCACTCTTTCTGCGACCTGGGCTACGAGGAGCACCGGCCACTCTACAACTGGTTTCTCGATCAACTGGGCATCTTTCACCCACGCCAGATCGAGTTCGCCCGCTTTAACCTCACCTACACCATCCTGAGTAAGCGCTACCTGTTGCGCCTGGTGGAGGAGGGGTACGTCGATGGCTGGGACGATCCGCGCATGCCGACCATCGCCGGGATGCGGCGCCGGGGCTACACGCCGGAGGCCATCCGCAACTTGATGGACCGCGTCGGCGTGGCCAAGACCGAGAGCATGGTGGACATGGCCCTGCTGGAATATTTCCTGCGCGAAGACCTGAACAAGCGTACCAACCGCGTCATGGCCGTGCTGCGCCCGCTAAAAGTCGTCATCACCAACTATCCCGAGGGTAAGGTCGAAGAGATGGAGGCCGTCAACAACCCGGAGGACGAGAGCGCCGGGACGCGGATGCTGCCCTTCTCGCGGGAGCTCTACGTCGAGCAGGAGGACTTTCGCGAGGACCCGCCGAAAAAGTGGTTCCGCCTGGCCCCCGGCCGCGAGGTGCGGCTCAAGCACGGCTACTATATCACTTGCCAGGAGGCGATCAAAAATGAGGAGGGGGAGGTGGTCGAGCTGCGCTGCACCTACGACCCCGAGAGCCGGGGCGGCTGGGCGCCCGATGGGCGGCGGGTGCGGGGCACGCTGCACTGGGTCTCTGCCCCCCACGCCATAGACGCCGAGGTACGCCTCTACGACCGCCTCTTCAACGTCCCCGATCCTTTCGACGCGGAGGAGGGGGAGGACTATACGGCATACCTCAACCCCGACTCGTTGGAAGTGCTGCACGGCTGCAAGGTGGAGCCAGGCCTCGCCGGCGCCGCGCCGGGCAGCCGCTTTCAGTTCCTGAGGCTGGGCTACTATTGCGTGGACCCCGACACCCACGGCGAGCGGCCCATCTTTAACCAGACCATCACCCTGCGTGACACGTGGGCCAAGATCGAAAAGGCACAGATGCAGAGGAAAAAGAAGAAATAGCGCTCGCTGCAGACCTTTAGGGTTTCTTGTCTCTGAGCAAGACGTTGGGACCAAGACAAGGAGTTCCACCAGAGCAGAGCTTATCTGACAGAAAGAAACCCCAAGTGTCTGGCTCTTCGCGCCCCGCGATTTGTCAGGCCATTCCTTCTATGCTAGAATAGCGGCGTCCTTGGGGGATCGTCTAATTGGCAGGACGGATGACTCTGGATCATCTAGTCGGGGTTCAAATCCCTGTCCCCCAGTACGCAGAAACGGGGCTCAGTTGAGAGCCCCGTTTTTTGTGCAGTTTTGTCCAGAAGGATAGGCTAGACACCCGCGCCTTTGGCCACGTCATTCTTCGCTATGCTCAGAATGACAGTTGGGTTGGTTGGTCGTAGATCATTCAAACAGATCGCGGTTGGCCACCACCCACTCGTACAACCGGCGGACGCCCTCCTCGCGGTTGACCTCGGGCCGCCAGCCGAGCTCCCGCTCGGCCTTGCCGATGTCGGCCACGAAAATGCGCTGGTCGCCGGGCCGCCAATCATCCCAGGACACAGGGATCTTGTGGCCCACCAGTTCTTCCAGCATCGGCCCCAGGTCACTCCACACGGCCAGCACGTTCTCCGGCCCGCCGCCGACGTTGTACACCTCGCCGGCGGCCACGTCGATCTGGTCGATGGCGACCTGGTACAGGTCGAGAAGATCGTCCACCCAGAGCACGTCGCGCACCTGTTTGCCGTCGCCATAGATGGTGATGGGGCGGCCGGTCACGGCGGCGATGGTGAACCAAGCCACCCAGCCCTGATCCTCGACGCCAAATTGGCGCGGCCCATAGATGCAGCTCTGGCGAAAGACGACGGTGGGCAGGTCGTAGATCCGGGCATAGTCCCGCACGTACTGGTCACCGGCACCTTTGCTACAGCCGTAGGGCGAGTGAAAGTCCAACGGGTAGCTCTCGGGCATGCCCTGGGGATAGTCGCGGTAAGCGTAACGCTGCGCCTCCTCCACCACGACCACGTCCTCCATGCCGCCATAAACCTTGTTGGTCGAGGAGTAGAGGACGATGGGCCGCCGGCCAGAGGCCCGCGCTGCTTCCAGGACGTTGAAGGTCCCCAAGGCGTTCACTTCGAAATCGTGGCGGGGGTCCTGGACCGAGGTCGTCACCGCCACCTGGGAGGCCAGGTGATAGACGACGTCCACGTCGGCCGCAGTCTGGCGCAGCGCCTCAAAGTCGCGGACGTCGGCCTGGCTCAGCGTCCAGGCGTCGCCGAGTTCGTCGCGCAGCCAGACGGCATTCTTTTTCGAGCCTTCGCGGGAAAGGTCGTCGTAGACGACGACGTCGTGTCCCTCCCGGACCAGCCGGTGGGTCAAATTGCTGCCGATGAATCCGGCGCCGCCGGTAATCAATGCTTTCAACGGATACCTCCTCGGTCCAATGTTGACGAGCCTACTGCAAACGCCAATTGAACCACAGAGACACAGAGAACGCGGGGAATTTCCCTGTACATCCTCCTGAAGCTCTGTGCGCTCCGTGTCTCCGTGGCAAGATGACCTGGCCTGAATGACCTCTTGCCGGTCAGAGCTGCTGGAGATGCAGCGGGTCAATGTCCACGGGCGTCATGCGGCCCATGACGTCGAGTAGAATCCGGACCCGGTCGGCCGACGAGAGGGGCTCGTCAAAGACTGCCTCCAGGTCCCGCAGCGGCCCGGTCGTAATGCGAACCCGGTCGCCCTTTTTGAACTTGCCATAGCCCACCTCCTCGATGTCCCCCAGGCGGCGCCGGATGGTATTTACGATCTCGTCGGCGACGATGGCCGGCCTGGACCCGATGGTGACGATGCGGCGCACCCCCGGCATCCAGGCGATGGATGACAGCGGCGTTTCATCAAAGTCGATGCGGGCAAAGAGGTAGCACGGAAAAAAGACGATCCGGTCGGGCCGGTCGCGCCGGCGTCTCTTGCGGCGAACCGTGGGCAAAAACACCTCGATATCTTGACCCTGCAACGTTACCTTGACGTGGCGCTCCTTTTTCGGCTTGGTATAGAGTGCGTACCAATGCTTCATCTCCACCCGTCCTCCCGTGACCTCTACCGATCCACGATCCAGCCTCGTGCCGAGCCCACACTATACCACAAAACTCGCACTCCTTCAATTATGCGCCAGAGGGCCGCAGCAATTTTGAATATGACCAAGATCTTGGGCCGCGTACCTAAAAATCGGTGACCTACTCGCCAACCTTGGCTTGTTCCCAGAGGGCATCCTGGCTGGCCAGGTCCAGGTCGGCCAGATCTTGCCCCTGGGCCTGCGCCAGCCGCTCCATCTCGCCGTAGCGCCGCGTGAAGTGGTCGCAGGCCGTGCGCAGGGCCGACTCGGCGTCCACGCCCAACCAGCGGGCGACGTTGACCAGGCTAAAGAGCAGGTCACCGAATTCCTCTGCCCGCTCCTCTGCGTTCTGCGTGGCCCGCAGTTCCTCAATTTCCTCGCCTACCTTGTCCAGCACACCCTCCAGGTCGGGCCAATCAAAGCCGGTGCGCGCCGCCCGATCGGCCAGCTCCTGGGCGCGGGCCAGGGCGGGCAGGATGGCCGGCACCCCCGCCAGCCGGGAGAGAGGCTCGTGTGCTGCCTCGGAGCGCTCGCCGGCCTTGATGGCCTCCCAGTTGCGCAGGACCTCGGGCGTGCCCGAGACTTCCACGTCGCCAAAGACGTGGGGATGGCGGCGCTTGAGCTTGGCGTCGATGTGGCCGATGACGTCGGCGAAGCGAAAGGCCCCCGCTTCGGTGGCGATCTGGACGTGCATGGCGACCTGCATCAGCAGGTCGCCCAGCTCTTCGCACAGCTTCTCTTCGTCCTCGGCGTCGAGGGCGGCCAGGGCCTCGTATGCCTCTTCCAGGAGGTTATCCCGCAGCGACTGATGGGTCTGCTCCCGGTCCCAGGGGCAGCCGCCGGGCGCCCGCAGCCGGGCCACCGTCTCTTGCAGGGCGGGCAGGCCGCTGCCTGGAGCCAGGGGCGGCACGTAGAGGGTGGTCAGATCGTCCACGGCCTGTCCCCGGTCGAGGGCGTAGAGGGGCATCGTGCGGACGTCGCGCTGCCCGGTGCCCGCCGCCTGCACCAGGGTCACGGGGTGCTCGTCGGGATAGGCATTCATCAGCGTCAGCTTGACTTCGCCGGCCAGCCGCCGGCCGTAGAGCTGGCCGACGAGGGCCGGCCGACCGGGATCGAGGGGCGGGTGGTGGGCGGCCGCCAACTCGGTGGCGTCGGCCAGTTGGACGTTGTCCAGGGCATCGAGCCGCAGGGCGCTCAGCACCGGCTCGACGAAGCTCAACCCGTCGACGAGGGATACCGGGAGGCCCGCCTCTTCGGCGCGGGCCAGGATGCCCTGCACCGACGCCTCGCCGACGAAGGGGTGGCCGGGCACGGCATAGATCACACCACCGGGGCGTTGTCCCAGAGCCACGACGCGCTCGGCGATCTGCCAGTAGACGCCGGCAAAATCTTCGGCAGTCTCGTACAGCTCGTCAAAGCTGTGCAGGGCCAGGTGCTCGGGCAGGGCGGCCACGGTGGGGTGGCGCCGGGTGCGCAGATAGACCTCGTCGGCCCGGGAGAGGAGGTCCCAAGCCTGGCGGGTCAGGTGGGCCGGGTCGCCGGGACCCAGCCCCAGGATGGTGATCATCGGTTAGGGCGCCCAGGAAATGTGTTCCTCGGTCCAGGTTCCCGTCAGCGGCGCGGGCAGGTTGAAAAGCTTGCTCAGGCCCGTGCCATTGGCATTGACCACCCAAACGGCCCAACTGCCCCCCCGGTTCGACACAAAGGCCACCTGCTTGCCATCGGGCGAGAAGGTGCCCAGGCCGTCCTGGGAACTGTCACTGTTCGAGAGGTTGCGGGGCTCCCCGCCTTGGTTGGAGATGCTGTACACTTCCCAGTTGCCGCTTTCCTGGCTCATGTAGAGCAGTTGCGCGCCATAGTTGTCGGTGGCCCGCATCGTCAGCGCACCTTGCCTGACCATAAAGGGCCGGTCGTTCCAACTCGGCATGCGATAGATGCCGCACTTGGAGCCGCCTGTCCCGCCGGGCCAGTAGTCGCAGCCGGTGAAGGCGATCCAGTCGTCGTGCATCCACACTGGCGACGTGGCGATGATGGGCGTATCGTTGTAAAACAAGATCTCGTCCACCTTGGTGTCGAGGCTGTTCTTGTAGAGCCAATGTCCGGAATCGGGTTTGCCATGGTGCAATGAATCATAGACAAATCGGGTACCGTCCGGCGACCAGAAGGGGCGAAAGTCGTTAGTAAAGGTGCTCTGCTCGCGGACGAAGGTGCCGTTGTTGGCGTTGATGGTCCACAGGCTCGTCTTGTCGCCCTGGAAACCCTTGGCGATAATCAGCTGCCCGTCGGCCCGAAAGTCGGGCTGGCGCATGTTGGCGACGGACGAGATGGTGTCCACGCCGGTGGCGGCGTCGACCACGTGCAACAGGCCATTGGCGCTGAACGTGATC
>CAYLZO010000106.1:0-16817 GCA_964387775.1 uncultured Anaerolineaceae bacterium | reverse complement strand
GGCGGACGTCAAGCGGGTGTGCAAGGCGCTGGAGGGCACGGTCAACGACGTGCTGCTGGCGGCCACGAGCGGCGGCCTGCGCCGCTACTTGCTGGGCCGCGACCAGCCGGTGGACGGCCTGAACGTGCGCGCCGTGGTGCCCGTCAATCTGCGCGAGCCGGGCACCGAGCACGAGCTGGGCAACAAGTTCGGCCTGGTCTTTTTGTCGCTGCCGGTGGGCATTGCCGACCCCATCGAGCGCCTGGCCGAGCTGCGGCGGCGCATGGACGGGCTCAAGGGCTCGCTGGAGGCGCCGGTGGCCTTTGGCATCCTCAACGGCATCGGCCTGAGCCCGGAGGCCATCCAGGACGTGGTGGTCAACGTCTTTGGCACCAAGGGCACGGCGGTGATGACCAACGTCAAGGGGCCGCCGATCTCGCTCTACCTGGCCGGCGCGCCCCTCGATTCGTTGATGTTCTGGGTGCCGCAGTCGGGCAAGCTGGGGATGGGGGTCAGCATTCTGAGCTACGCGGGGCGGGTGTGGCTGGGCGTCATCACCGACGAGAGGCTGGTGCCCGACCCGGAGACCATCGTCGACGCCTTCCACGCCGAGTTCGACGTGTTGCTGGCTGCCGCCCGGGCGCCGCAGGCCGCGCCGAGCGTCAGAGATCTCGCCGCCAAGCTGGACGAAGCCCAGGCCGCCCTCGACGCCCTGCTGGTGGCCGATGGAGGGGTCAAGCTATTGCCGCGTGCACCGACAATAGTTCGAAGGGTAGCGCTTTGGAGAGGGACCAGATGAGGTCGAATACGGTCATGTCGTCGAGGTGGCGGAAATAGTGCGAGCCGGCGTTGAGCAACGTCCGGGGCAGGGTTACGCTCCGGCACAGGAATTCGGGCGTATTGAAGCGAAAGATGGTGCCCGGCTCCACCCGGCGAGTCTCGGGATGCTCCCCCTCAAAGAGCTGGAGCATGGCCTCGGGGCTCAGCCCATTGGCCAGGCCGGAGGCCACCAACGACCCGGCGCTCGTCCCCACATAGATGTCGAAATCGTTGACCGTGCGGTCCACCAACCGGTCGTCGATGGCCCGCAGGGCGCCGATCTCGTACACGGCGCCGGCCAAGCCACCGCCGGCCAGAACCAAAGCGATCTTGTCACGTTGGGCGTTCATCGCACCTTCCAGCCCTGGGATGGGATCAAGGATTCCTGGCCCTGGGCTGACCGTTGCCCGGCTCGGTCCGCCGGGGCAGGCTGTCCCGCACCATTTTCAGCAGCCGGTCGAGGACAAAGGGCTTGTGGATATAGTGTGAAATGGCCGGATGCGAGGCGATCATCTCAAAGGCGGGGGTTCCGTAAGCCGTGATCAGGATCACGGGCGTTCCCGGATCGAGGTAACGGATCGCCTCGGCCAGGTCCAAACCCGTAAGGTCGGGCAGGCAGAGGTCCACGATAGCAAGGTCAAAGGGATTCTTCTCCAGCTTGGCCAGGGCTTCCATGGCGGACCCGGCCGTTTCCACGCCATACTGCTCCTCGCGGAGCACACTCTGGATCATATAACAGATATGTGGTTCATCGTCCACGACGAGGATTTGCTGCACCACGGCCCCTTTCTCCCTTGTCGAGCAAACAGAAGTCCCCGTTTCTCAGTCTACCTTGGATTCTGAGCGGGAGGGAAACCCCTCCATTCGAGCCGCCCAAGCCCATTCTATCAGGCAACTTGTCTGCCGTCAAGTCCAAATGCGCAGAGAGGAACCCCAGTTTTTTCGCCGTGGCTCTCGGCGAGCCCCGCCCCGGGGTTTGACGAAAACGCTCTTCTGTCATAGAATATAGGCTCGGACCGGGGAAATGAGTCAAAGTGAGTAAGAACTTTGTTTGAGAACCTGTCAGACAAGCTACAAGGTGTTTTTAGCCAGCTTTCCAACCGCGGCAAGCTCAGCGAAGCAGACGTAGACGCCGCGCTGCGGGAGGTTCGGCTGGCCCTGCTCGAAGCGGACGTCAACTTCAAAGTCGTCAAGGACTTTATCAAACGCGTCCGCGAGCGGGCCGTGGGCGCCGAGGTGATGAAAAGCCTCACACCGGCCCAGCAGGTGGTCAAGATCGTCAACGAGGAGTTGATCGCCACGCTGGGCGAGTCGGCCCGGCTGGACCTGTCGGGGCCGACGCCCCACGTCATCATGCTGGTGGGCCTGCAAGGTTCGGGCAAGACGACGACGGCGGCCAAGCTGGCGCTGAACTTGCGCAAGAGCGGGCAGCGGCCGCTGATGGTCGCCGGGGACACCTATCGCCCGGCAGCCATCACCCAGTTGGAGGTGCTCGGCAGGCAGCTCGACATCCCGGTTCACAGCGAGGGGACCCAGGTCGCCCCGCCCCAGATCTGCGCCAACGCGGTCAAGCACGCCCGCGAGGCAGCCTACAGCGCCGTGCTCATGGACACGGCCGGCCGCCTGCACATCGACGACCAGATGATGCGCGAGCTGGAAGAGGTCAAGGCCCGTACCAACCCCCAGGAGGTGCTCCTGGTGGTGGACGCCATGACCGGCCAGGACGCCGTGCGGGTGGCCGACGAGTTCAACCAGCGGGTGGGCATCACGGGCCTGGTCCTGACCAAGGTGGACGGCGACGCCCGCGGCGGAGCGGCCATCTCGGTCCGCTCGGTGACGGGGGTGCCCATCAAGTTCCTGGGCGTCGGCGAAAAGACCGATGCGCTGGAGGTCTTTTACCCGGATCGGCTGGCCAGCCGCATCCTGGGCATGGGCGACGTGCTGACGGCCATCGAAAAGGCCCAGGAGGTCGTGGACCAGGAGCAGGCCCTCAAGATGGGCCAGAAGCTGGTCAAGGGCGAGTTCGACCTGGAGGATTTTTTGGAGCAACTCCAGCAGTTGAAAAAGATGGGGCCGCTCAGCCAATTGTTGGACATGCTGCCCGGTATGTCCCAAGTGACGCGGGACATGTCGCCGGAGGTGACCGATCAGCAGATGACGGCCATCGAAGCGATCATCTATTCCATGACGCCCGAGGAGCGGCGCAATCCCAAGATCATCAACGCCAGCCGCAAGCGGCGGATCGCCAAGGGCTCAGGAAGAACTGTGATGGAGATCAACGATCTGCTGTCCCAGTTCCGCCAGATGCAGCGCATGATCAAACAGCTCACCGGCGCCGGAAAGCGCGGCCGGGGCGGCATGCGGGGGATCATGTCCATGTTGGGCGGAATGGACCGATAGACGAACAAGGGAAGGGAATACAAATCAGCGTGGCTACAAACTCAGGACTAGCCAGACTAGAAGGAGGAGCCGAGAGAGCATGGTCAAGATCAGATTACGCCGAGTAGGCGCCAAAAAACAGCCCCATTACCGGGTCGTGGTGACCGATTCCCGGGCGCCACGGGACGGCCGGTTCATTGAGACGATTGGGTTCTACAACCCTCGCACCGAGCCGCCTACCACCGAAGTGGACGCACAGAGAGCGTTGTATTGGCTCAGCGTAGGGGCTCAGCCATCAGCCGCCGTCAAACGGATACTGGACAAAGCGGGTATCATGTCTCAGGCCGCGGTGGTAAGGCGGGGCGAAGTTTCGATTGAGGAGATCCTGGAGCAGCTCGCAGCGGCCAAGGCGGAGGAAGCGGCCGAGGAAGAGGCCGAGATCGAAGCCGAGGTGGAGGAAGAAGCGCCAGAAGAAGAGCTCGAGGAAGGAGAGGCCGAGGTCGAAGAAGCTCCAGTGGAGGCAGAGGAAGCCGCTGAGGAAGAAGAAGAGGCCGAGGTCGAAGAAGAAGAAGCGGAAGAGGAAGCTCCGGCGGAAGAGGAGCCCCCTGAGGCTGAAGAAGAGGCCCCAGAGGAGGAGGGAGAACTGACGGAGGCTGAGGAAGCCGCTGAAGAAAAAGAGGGCGAAGAAGCTGAAGCTGAAGCGCCTGAAGACACTGAGCCAAGCCAAGAAGAACCCGCCGATCTTGAAGCCGACGAGGCCGGCGACGTCGACGAGGACCAGCCTTCAGAAGACGACGAGTAAACCATTTCTAACCCCGAACACACTAGAAGAGGAGGCAGAACGTGAACATGAAAGAGTTGATCGAGTACATGGCCAAGGCTCTGGTGGATGATCCAGACCAGGTCCGTGTCGAGGAAATCGAAGGGACCAGCGCGACGATCTACGAGTTGAGCGTCGGCCCTGACGACATGGGCCGCGTCATCGGCAAACAAGGTCGCGTGGCCAACGCGATGCGGACCATCCTCCGCGCTGCGGCCGCTCGCCAAGGCCGGCGTGTGACCCTGGAAATCGTCTAGTGGCTCGCGCCACCAGGCAAGAAGAATCAAAAAAACAACGGGGCTCAGGAGGACGCTCTCCTGAGCCCCGTTACTTGGCAATTGGCCGCGTCGTCGGCGTCCACGGCATACGCGGGGAAATCAAAGTCCAGATCTTGACCCAGGACCCCGAGCGTTTTGGACGCCTCGAACGCATATTCGTCGGCCTCGAGGGGCAGGAGCCTGTGCCTCGGGTCTTGCAAGGCGTTCGTTTGCACAAAGGGCGGGCTCTGCTCAAACTCGAAGGCTACGAGGACCGGTCTGCTGCAGAACGCCTGCGCTGGCACGTGGTGCAGGTCCCCCTGGCAGAAGCGATCCCCGTCGAAGAAGACGAATACTACGAGCATCAGCTCCTGGGCCTTCCGGTGTGGACCGTGGACGGCGAACACCTGGGCGAGATCGTAGAGATCATCGAGACAGGGGCCAACGAGGTTTTCGTCGTCTCTGGCACCGGCCAGGGCGAGGTCCTCATCCCGGTTATCGAGGACGTCGTCACCGGCATAGATTTGGACGAAGGACGGGTCGAGGTCGATCTGCCCGAAGGTCTGCGCTAGCCGGCATTCGGCCAGCAACTTTGACAAATCCCCCCGCCTGGTGTATCCTATCGCCACGGGCGAGCGAAAGACAAACGCCCCATCAAAACACACATCCCTTGCTGAGAGGAAGCTGTGTCCGAAAGAGACATTCGCTACTGGATCGGGTTCAATAAGGTCTCGGGCATCGGCTCGGCGCGGCTGAGAGCCCTGCTCGACTACTTTGGCGACTTGGAACTGGCCTGGCAAGCTCCGGTACACGACCTGCAACAAGCCGGCCTCGACAAACGCTCCCTGGCCAATTTACTCAAAGCACGACAGGAACTGGACCTGGACGCCGAGGTAAAGCGCCTGGAACAACAGAACGTCAGCGTCTTTACCTGGGTTGACGACGCCTATCCCCGCAACCTGCGTGAGGTGTACAACGCACCGCCCGTCCTCTATGTGCGGGGCGACATCAAAAAACGGGACGAATGGGCCGTCGCCGTGGTCGGTACGCGGCGGGCCTCGGTCTATGGCAAGGAGGCGGCGCGCATGCTGGGCCAGGGCCTGGCCCAGGCCGGCGTGACCGTCGTCAGCGGGTTGGCCTGGGGCATCGACACCATCGCCCACCGGGCCTGTCTCGACGCCGGCGGCCGGACCCTGGCCGTGTTGGGCAGCGGCCCCGACGTCATCTATCCCCGGCAGAACCGGCGGCTGGCCGCCGAGATCATGGAGCAGGGCGCCCTGGTCAGCGAATATGCCTTGGGCACCCGGCCCGAGGCGCGCAACTTTCCACCGCGCAACCGCATCATCAGCGGCCTGACCCTGGGCACCGTCGTCGTCGAAGCCGATCTGGGCAGTGGGGCGCTCATCACCGCCAACTTTGCCGCCGAGCAGGGCCGCGAAGTCTTTGCCGTGCCGGGCAGCATCTTTAGCCGGGGCAGCCGGGGCACCAACGAGGTCATCCAACAGGGAGCCAGGATGGTCTGTTCTGTGGCCGACGTCTTGGAGGAACTCAACTTGACGATGGTCAGCGAGCAGGCCCAGGCCCAGGCCATTATCCCTGACAACGAGACGGAGGCCGTGCTGCTCGACCACCTCTCGGCCGAGCCGAGGCACGTGGACGAGCTGCGCCGGGCGGTCAAGCTGCCCATCGCCGAAGTGAGCAGCACGCTGGCCCTGATGGAGCTGAAGGGCATGGTCCGCCAGGTGGGCGGCATGAACTACGTCATCGCCCGCGAAGGCGGCGTCGAGTACGTTATCGAGTAGCAAGTGGCACGTGACGCTTCTAGCTTGCAACTTGCATCTTGCAACTCAACCTGGAAACAAGGAGGCTTTTTGTGACCGATTCTCTATACGCCGTCATCATGGCCGGCGGCATCGGCTCGCGGTTGTGGCCGCGCAGCCGGGGCGCGACGCCCAAACAGTTCCTGGACCTGCTGGGCGAGCGGACTATGTTGCAAGAAACGGTGGACCGCATCGAGCCGCTGGTGCCGCTGGAGCGCATCCTGGTCGTCGTGGGCGAGGAGCACGTGGGCACCGTCCAGGAGCAGGTTTCGGGCCTGCCCACCGAAAACGTCGTCGTCGAGCCGGGGCCACGGGGCACGGCACCCTGTATCGGCCTGGCAGCCGTCGCGCTGCGGCAGCGCGACCCGGGGGCGGTCATGGCCGTCTTTCCCGCCGACCACCGCATCGCCGACGCGGCGGGTTTCCGCCGGGCCATCGCTGCCGCCGCCCAGGTTGCGCAGGACGATTACCTAGTGACGCTGGGCATCGAGCCCGGCCACGCCCACACCGGCTACGGCTACATCCAGCGCGACGAGCCGCTGCCCGAGGTGAAGGGCCTGACCCCGTTCGAGGTCCGGCGCTTCACAGAAAAGCCCGATGCCGACACCGCCCAAGAATTCGTGGAGAGCGGCGAGTACTACTGGAACGGCGGCATCTTTATCTGGCAGGTGGACACCATCCTGGCCGAGATGGACCGGCTGTTGCCCGACTTGTACGCAGCGTTGCAAGAGATCGGCGAGGCGTGGGACTCGCCGGCCTGTGTCCGGACGCTGGCACGCGCCTGGCAGCAAGTGCCCCAGACGACCATCGACTATGGCATCATGGAAAAGGCGACCCGGGTGGCCGTCGTGCCCATCGACATCGGCTGGGACGACGTGGGCAACTGGCGCACGCTGTCGGCGTTGCTGGAGCAGGACGAGCAGGGCAACACCCTGCGGGGCCGGGGCCGGACCCTCGTGCTGGACACGACGGACACCTACGTCTACGCCTTGGCGGGGCGGCTGGTGGCGACCATCGGCCTGGAGGATTTCGTCGTAGTCGATACGGCCGATGCGCTGCTCGTCTGCCCCAAGGACCGCGCCCAGGACGTGCGCGACGTGGTCAAGTGGTTGCAGGAGGAGGGGCTCGACGAGTACCTGTGATCCCGCTCACCGACTTTGACCCGGACGTTGTTCAAGCATACGCCATAACCCCACACAGGCTCCAGCGCGTTCTCCGCTACGTTGACGCCATGCCGGAAATGGGCAAGATGAGCCTGGAAGACATAGCCGTAGGCGGGTACTATGGCACGAGCGCCTTATTGCACAAGTTCGTAGAGCTACGAGAACTGGAAGCGCTGGATCCGGCATTGTTGAGGCGCAAACCAGCAGAGATTCGGAGGGTTTTGCAGCAGAATCCTGCGGCTCACGTCAAGGCTTTGGCGGCCGAGCACGGCTATCTCCAAGAAAAGATTGAGCAGGTCTTTGGTCAAAGAGCCGAGATCGGGGCACTGATTCTGGCCAATGCGTTGCGGCGCGATTTTGTGCTTCTGGTCGAGTCTGACGAGCCGCTCCCGGTGCTCGAACCGACGGAGGAAGAAGAAGTCATGCACGCTCGTGTCCTACTGAGCCGCTTGAGAGAGATGGGGAAGGAAATGCCGGAATGAAAGTACGGTATCGAATCATTGAGAAACGGTGGCCCGGCGGCGATGCCTGGGAGCGCTGGGGCGCGATCTATGACAACCGCAGTGAACACTTTCGTGGAAGCAAGAGCCTCTTGATGTCGAGCCTCGCCGAAAACGAAAAAGTGGTCCGCGAGTTTGAGCAGCGCGTCGCGGCGTTGGAACTGGACGTAGAGCATTGCAGACCCTTGCTTGAAGGACATACACGTCAATTCCGCTTCGCCCCGGAGGTGAAAGTGATGCACGGCGAGACATTCCGCGCAATCCACGAGGCCCTCTGGCAGCGGATCTTTGGCCTGTCAGAGAGGGAGCGTCAGCCAGGACAAGGCCAAATCCAACCCGAGTACGTACCCCTGCCAGCCCACCACGCTCTGCGCGAATCGGACGAGGCGGACGATGCCTGACGAACCGATCCTGGCCTACTGCGTCAAGTGCAAGGAAAAGCGCGAGATTGCTTCCGCCGAGCCCGTCTTTTACGGGAGCCAGAGCCGGCCGGCGACCCAGGGCGTCTGCCCCGAGTGCGGGACCAAGATCGTGCGCTTTGGCGCCACGCCGGCCCACGAGGCGCTGGACTCCGGCGAGCACGTGGTGCTGTCGAAGGCGACCCAGGAGCGGCTGAAATCGGGCCGCAAGATGGTCATCGTCGAGTCACCGGCCAAGGCCCGGACCGTGGGCCGCTTTCTGGGCCGGGGCTACATGGTGGCCGCCTCGGTGGGCCACATCCGCGACCTGCCCTCCAACCGCATGGGCGTGGACCTCAAGCACGACTTTGAGCCGCGCTACGTCATCCCCTCCAAAAAGAAGGACGTGGTCAAGAAACTGCGCGACAAGGCCAAAAAAGCCGGCGAGGTCTACCTGGCCACCGACCCCGACCGCGAGGGCGAGGCCATCGCCTGGCACCTCAAGGCGGCGCTGCACCGCGAGCTGCGCCACGTGCCCGTCCACCGCGTCGAGTTCCACGAGATCACCAAAGAGGCCATCGGCCGCGCCTTTGCCCACCCGCGCGACATCGACGAGCTGCGCGTCGATGCCCAGCAGGCGCGCCGCATCCTCGACCGGGTGGTGGGCTACACGCTGAGCCCCCTGCTGCGCGACAAGATGGGGCGCAAGGGCCTGTCGGCGGGGCGGGTGCAGTCGGTGGCGCTGCGCCTCGTCTGCGAGCGGGAGCGCGAGATCGAGGTGTTCGTGCCGGTCGAGTACTGGTCCATCGAGGCCGAGCTGCGCAAGTTGCAGCCCAAGACCAAGCGCGAGGCGCGGACCTTTACCGCCAAGCTGTTCAAAGTCCGGGGCGAAGACCCGGTGCTGGACAACGAGGCCGACGCCCAGGCCATCGTCGACGACCTGGAGGGCGCGGCCTACGTCGTCTCCAAGGTCACCAAACGGGAGCGGAAGCGGAACCCGGCGCCACCCTTCATGACCAGCACGCTCCAGCAGGAGGCCAGCCGCAAGCTGCGCTTCACGGCCAAAAAGACGATGGCCATCGCCCAGGCCCTCTACGAGGGCAAGGACATCGGCGGCGGCGAGCGGGTGGGCCTCATCACCTACATGCGCACCGACTCGGTCAGCGTGGCCGAGGCGGCCCAGGAGGAGGCCCGGCAGCTCATCCTGGACCTGTACGGCAAGGCGTACCTGCCCGAAAAACCGCCCCGGTACAAGTCCAAGGCCAAGGGCGCCCAGGAGGCCCACGAGGCCATCCGGCCGACGGGCGTTCGCCGCGACCCGGCGTCGCTCAAGGCGTACCTGAAGCGCGACGAGCTGCGCCTCTACCGCCTCATCTGGCAGCGCTTTGTGGCCAGCCAGATGGCGCCGGCCATCCTAGACCAGACCTCGGTCGATATTCTCGCGGGCCCGGAAGAGGGCGAGAAGCCCTACCTCTTCCGGGCCACCGGCTCGGTGATCAAGTTCCCCGGCTTTCTCAAGGTCTACGAGGAGGGCCGCGAGGAGGAGGACGAGGGTGAGGAAGGGGAGGGCATCGAGATTCCCCCGCTGAGCCGGGACGAGCCGCTCGACCTGGTGCAGTTGCTGCCCAAGCAACATTTCACCAAGCCGCCGCCCCGCTACACCGACGCCTCGCTGATCCGCACGCTGGAGGAGTATGGCATCGGCCGGCCCAGCACCTACGCGCCGACGCTGGCCACGCTGCTGCAACGGCGCTACGTGGAGCGCGACCAGAAAAAGCTCGTGCCCACCAAGCTCGGCTTCCTAGTCAACGACCGCCTGGTCGAGTTCTTTCCCGACCTCATCGACGTGGGCTTTACGGCCGAGATGGAGGAAAAGCTGGACGAGATCGCCACCGGCGAGCAGCAGTGGGTGCCCATGCTCCACGAATTTTACGGACCCTTCGCCGAAAAGGTGGAGGTCGCCCGGGAAAAGATGCCGCGCTACGAGTTCAAGCCCGAGCCCACGGGCGAGACCTGCCCCGAATGCGGCCAGCCGCTGATGATCAAGTTCGGCCGCTATGGCAAGTTCATCGGCTGCGACGGCTGGCCCGATTGCCGTTACAGCGCGCCCATCCCGCTGCCGGGCGTGTCCTGCCCCGAGTGCGGAGGGCCGATCTATGAAAAGCGCTCGCGCCGGGCCAAGTTCTACGGCTGCGGCAACTATGATCCCAACGACGAATCGTCGTGCCAGTGGGCGACGTGGAAAAAACCTGTGCCAGAGAAGGAGAAAGCGGATGCGAGTAAACAAACTGCGTGAGGCCCTGGCCGAGCACGACCTGGACGCCATCCTGATCAGCCAGCCCGAGAACCGGCGCTACCTTTCGGGGTTCACCGGCTCGGCGGGCTTCCTGCTCATTACGGACGAGAAGGCGGTGCTCGCCACCGATTTTCGCTATTGGCAGCAGGCGGGCCGCGAGACGCCCGACTTTGAACTGGCCAAGATCCAGGGTTACTTCAAGGACGTGCTGCCCGACCTCCTGGCCGACCTGCGGGTGGGACGGCTCGGCTTTGAGAGCCAGCACGTCACCGTCGACCAGCTCGACACCTGGAGCCAGGCCGCAGAGAACGTGGTCTGGGTGCCCCTCAAAAAGACGGTCGAGGCGCTGCGGGCGGTGAAGGACGAGGACGAGATCCAGGCGCTTTTGCGCTCCGCGCGGCTGACCGACGCCGCCTTCGACCACCTGCTGGGCGTCATCCGGCCGGGCATGACCGAGCGGCAAGCCGCCTGGGAGATCGAGACCTTTATGCGCGTCCACGGCGCCAGCAAGGTTGCCTTCGACCTCATCGTCGCCGCCGGGCCGAATGGCGCGCTGCCCCACGCCCGGGCCGGCGGCCGCGTAATCCAGCCCGGCGAGCCTATCGTCATCGACATCGGCTGCGTGCTGGAGGGCTATTGCTCGGACATGACGCGCACCATCTGCCTCGGCTCGCCGGGCGACAAGTACCTGGAAGTCTGGGACGTCGTCCTGGAGGCCCAGGAGACGGCCGAGGCCGGCATCCGCGCCGGCCTGACCGGCGTCGAGGCCGACGCCCTGGCCCGCGACGTCATCGAGGCCGCCGGCTACGGCGACAACTTTGGCCACGGGCTGGGCCACGGCGTGGGCCTGGCCGTGCACGAAGACCCGCGCGCCTCCAGGCTGTCGGAAAACGAGCTGCAAGCCGGCATGGCCCTGACCGTCGAACCGGGCATCTACCTGCCCGGTGAATTTGGCGTGCGCATCGAGGACCTGGTCGTCATCCGCGAGACGGGGGTCGAGATCCTCACTACTACGCCCAAGACACCCGTGATCGATTGAGCGGCAAGACATAAATCCCTCAATTTGCTGAAAATTTAGTATTGTGATACAATAAACAAGCCGGACGACAAAGGAATCCGCAGGCCGGCCTGCCCGTCTGCACCAGACGGCAGTGCGAAGACAAAGGAGGCGCTCGATGGAACTGATCAATCGCACCAACTTGATCGTCGGTATTGTCATTGGCCTGGTTGTGGGTCTCGTGCTGGGGCTGGTCTTTGCCTGGGGAATCTGGCCGGTGGAGTGGACCAATGCCCGCTCGTACGACCTGGGTCCCGAAGCCAAAGCCGAATACGTGGGCCTGGTCGCCGACTCGTACCGGCAGCATTTGGACGTCTCGCGCGCGGCTGCCTTCTTTGAGGGATGGACAGAAGAAGAAATGCAGCAGGCATTCGCCGACGCCATCGACCGGTACGAGGCCGCTGCCCGCCCGGAGAAAGTGCAGGCCATCCAGGACTTGAAATTGGTCCTGGGCGTTGGCGAGGCACCCCCGATCTCGCCGGAAGCGGGCCAGGGATTTTGGGATCGAATCCGGGTCCCCTGCCTGGTCTTTGTCGTCGTCCTGCTCGTGTTGGTGCTGGGCTACGTCGGCTACCAGCAGGCGATCAAGCGGCGCGAGGCCGCCGAAAGGGCCGGCCCTGCCGTGGGGCGCGCACCGGCCGTCCCCCGGGCCGAAGAGTGGGAAGGCGTCGGCCAGCCACCCTTGGGGCACTTTTTCACGACCTACCAACTGGGCGAGGACACCTACGACGAGTCCTTCAGTGTCGAGACCCCGGCGGGCGAATTCCTGGGCGAGTGCGGCGTGGGCATTTCGGAGACCATTGGCACCGGCGAGCCGGACAGGGTCACTGCTTTCGAGGTCTGGCTCTTTGACAAAACCGACATCCGCACCATCACCAAGGTATTGATGAGCGAGCACGCTTACAACGACGACACCCTGCGGGCCAAGCTGGCCTCCAAGGGCGAGGCCGTACTGGCCCAACCCGGACAGTCCTTCAGCCTGGAAACTACCGGCCTGCACATCCGGGCGGAAATCAGCGAGATGGTCTACGGCGAAGGCAACGTACCGCCCAATAGCTTCTTTTCCAAGCTGACGGTCGAGCTGGTGGCCACGGCCAAGCCGGCGGAGGGCGAAGCCAGCCCGTTCTAGACATCTGGCGTTTTGAGACGGCGGCTCTGGGAAGTAAGCGAGTCCCGGTCTATGTGAGGAGCCGGGGGGCTGGTACATCATCTTGGGCGATGTGCCAGCCCCCCTTGACGTTTGGGCCTGCCAGCGCAGTGGCGGGCACCGATGAGCTGTCGAACGAGGCGCAGCCTGCGAGGACCCCAGGGGAAGGAGGGGGCCATGAGCATCAAGACCACGGTCGGTCACGTAGCGACGAGGGGCGGGGAGCCACACGACCGCCCCGGCGGCATCCTGGTGGAGGAGCCCACCTCGTTCTTTGCCAAAGGGCGGGGACGAGGCAGCCTCTACGTCCAGGTTCAGGTGTTGGATGAAGCGGCCGGCGGGAGAGCCCTGGCCGACGAGCTGGCCCTCCTGATCCGCCAGGTTTATTACGGCTGGCGAGGCAGCGTGACGGCCGGGCTTCAGCACGCCATCGGGGAAGCGAACGACCGGCTTTTCGACGAGAACCGGAACTCGCTGCCCGGCGAGCAGCAGACGGCCGGGGTTTCCTGTGTGGTGCTCCGCGACGACGACCTCTTTGTCGCGCAGGCAGGCCCGGCCGCCGTCTATTTGGCCCAGGAAGACGAGGTGACCCGCTTTCCCGAGCGATCCCCCTGGCTGGACGAGATGCCGGCCGCGGACGTGGACGTCGCCCCGCTGGGAGAGCGCCGGGACGTCCACGTGGACCTCTTTCACGCCCCGGTGAGCGCGGGGGACTGGTTCCTTCTCCTGGACGGCGACACAGCCCGCGACCTGGCCCCGGAGGCGTGGGCTGGCCTCCCGGACGAGCCCTCACTCGACGACGTGTTGGCAGGGTTGGAGGCGGCGGGACGGGGCGAGAGCCTATCCGCCCTGGCCGTAAAGCTGGGCGAGTCCCAGGCGCAGACCGAGATGGCTCGACCCCCGGCGCCGGCCGGTGCCCGCGCCCCGCGTCGGGCGGCCGGTCCGTCCATCGTGGAGCAAGCCCGGCAACGCCTGGGCCACGTCGAGTTGGGAGAGCGGCTGCGCGCCCTCGGCCGGGGCATCGCCCGGGCCTTGGCCGCTGTGTGGGCTGCCCTGCTGACCCTCATTCAGCGCATGGTGCCCGGCCAGACCGAACCACAACAAGCAACGAGGAGACAGACCGAGAGCATGGCCAAGAGAACCCAGGACAAGAGAGGAAAAAAGGGGCGGGAGGCGGGTCGAGCCCAGAGCGACCTCGTGCAGCGTCTGCTCATCGGCATCGCCATCGCCATTCCCATCATCGTCGGGATCGTGGTCGTGGTCATCGTCGTGCAGCGGGGGCAGGCCCAGCGAGCCGAGCTGGAGGCCTTGTGGGAAAATGCGAATCTCAACTGGGAACAAGCCCAGGCCGCCAGCGATCCTGTGGCCATCCGGGCCTATCTGAATGAAGCCGAGGCGTATCTGGAAGAATATCTGGAGCGGCGGCCAGAGGATGCCGACGCCATCGAGCTTCGCGGGCAGATCCAGGCCCGGCTGGACGAGATCAACCGGGTGGAGCGCATCAACTGGCTAGGCGAGCTCAAGCTCTATCCCGCCGACGCGGACTTGACCCGCGTCGTCGTCGAGGGGGTCCACGTCTTTGTCATGGACCGCAACGGCGGCAAGGTCTATCACCACCAGTTGGACGAATTCCAGCAATCGCTCCGGCCCGACACCCTGGAGACGGTGCTGGTCAGCAAGGGCCAGCAGGTGGGGGATACGCTGGTGGCCGACCTGGTGGATATGACCTGGATGCCGACAGGCCACGGCCGGCAGAAGGCGGCGCTCGTCATCCTGGAAAGCGGCGGGACGCTATTGGAATACGATCCGACCACTCGCGAGCTGGTCGCCCTCGACGTGGCCGCCACCGACCAGTGGCAATTCCCCAAGCTGGTAGGCAGCCATTCGGGACGTTTCTACCTGCTGGACCCCACGGCGAACCAGATCTGGCGCTACGAGCCCACGCCCAACGATTATTCGGCCGCGCCCGACACCTGGCTTCAATCGGAAGTGGACCTGCTCGGCGTGGTGGACATGGCGGTTGGCGACAGCATCTTTTTGCTCTACGCCGACGGGCAGCTCCGCAAACTATCGCTGGGCGCTCCCGATGCCTTTGACATCTCGGATTGGGATAGCCCGCCGCGCAACCCCGGCGCCCTCTTTACCCGGCCGCCCGACGAGACCCAGGGGGTTTACGTCGCCGACCGGGGCAACAGCCGGATCGTCCAGTGCAGCAAGACGGGGAGCTTTCAGCGGCAGTTCCGGCTGGCCGATGCCAACGTCGAGGGAGGGCGGGACCCGCTCTCAGACGTGACCAGCCTCTTTGTAGACGAAATCGACGGTCACGCCTTCTTCCTCAGCGGGCAGGCCCTCTACATGATCATCCTGCCTGAAGCGGCGGGTTAGTGCTGCACGACGGGGACTAGGACGGCACCATCAAGGTAAAACGGTCGCGCCGGACCTGGATCAGGGTGCTGCTAAAGGTGCCCAACCACGACTTGCCCGCATGGCGCACCGTCGCCTTGTAAAGTGGGATATAGTCGTCCTTGGTCACCAGCAGGAGATTTTGAAGGGTCGCGATGGGCGACTTGAGGATGGCGCCATTGATCTGAAAGGGACCACCCAGAGCCTCAATCGGCTCAAAGCGCCGCACGTCCGACTCCTCCGGCAGAGGGACCTCCTGTGTCCTGCTGAAAAAGAAGAGGATCTCCTCGTACTTGACAAAAACCAGCGGCCTCTCCATCGGGGCCACCTGCTGGGCCGGTGCCAGAGAGAGAACGCGGGCGTCGTACAGCGGCACAAAATCCTCTGCCAGCGTGCTGAGAAAAGCCTGGATCTGAATGTGATCCTTGGTCAGCAGATCGCCCCAGATGAGCAGGTCCGGGGTGCCGACCATGACCTGTGTCGCCTTCTCGTCCGCTTCCAGGGTATATGATTTGGGGCTCATCTTGCTCCTTTCCCTCCTTTGAGACTCGGCCGTTCAGATCTGGAATAGGTCAGCGACAGGGATCGTAGTCGTTGCCCAGAATCACGCGGATGTCCACGTCTTGGCTATCGTCAGGACGCTGGATCACGTTCTCCGGCTGGACCCCCAGCTCGCGCACCAGGACTTCGAGGGCCTTGGGCTTGTCACGAAAGACGACGATCCGGGTCTGTTGGTAGTCGGGCCAGTCGGCCAGGCCGGTGTCCACCACCTTGAGGCCATGCCAACGCAGGTGGTCGGCGCCGATTTGGGCCAACTGGTGGCGATAGGTCCCGTTTTGGACTTGGATGCGCGCCCCCTCCCTGTCGACGGCTTCCTCGCTGGCCGGAGGTAGCGCGTAGAGGCTGGCAACCACCTGCGGGATCTTTTCATAGTCGGGCAGAAGAACGCTCCAGCCCTCGTGGGTCCGCCAGCCGATGGTCTGGTTGGGGCCGATGTAGCGGCTGCGGATGCGCTGCGGCTTCAGGTCGATGGCGATGGGCGCCAGGGAGAGGGTGTCGAGCAGGTTCAGGTCGGTGTCGAATGCGTCTCGAAGGCCAGACCAGAGGGCCTTGATCTGAGAGACCAGGTCCGCGTCCTTGAACTGATACCAGACCTGCCGGAGAAACTGCTGCTGGCGCCGTGCCCGGTCGAAATCGCTCGTTTCCCTCCGGGTGCGGACGTAGCGCAGGGCCGTCTCTCCATCCATCTGGTAGACGCCAGGCTCCAGGATCTGATCCTCACCGGGGCTGTCGGGCTTGTACTGCAAGTTCACGGGGCAGGCCACCGTCATCTCGACCCCGCCCAGCTCGTCCACCACGCGCTCAAAGCCCTCGAAATCGACCCGTGCCCAGTGGTGGATGGGGATGCCAAAGTGGATCTCGACGACGCGGCTGAGCAACCCCGGCCCCTCGCCCGGGTAGTCGTTGCTGTAGCCCTTGCGGTGGGCGACGTTGATGCGGCTCCAGCCGTAGGTCGGGATATAGACCCACAGGTCGCGGGGGATGGAGAGCAGCGAAACCTGCTTGGTCTCCTTGTTGATACTGGCCACGATGATGACGTCGGTGTTCTGCCCTCGCAGGTTGTGCCGCGAGTCGAGGCCGATGAGCAGGATGTTGACCACCTTTTCCGCGGCGGCGGCCTGGACCGTGGGCACGGGCGTCGGCGTAAAGAGGGGCGTCGGGGTCAGCGTGGGGGTCGGGGTGGGCGTGATCGTCTCGGTCGGGGTGATGGTCGCCGTC
>CAYLZO010000105.1:2029-16994 GCA_964387775.1 uncultured Anaerolineaceae bacterium | reverse complement strand
GTCCCGCCAAATGTGGCCGACCTGGGCCTGCTGGTGGGCCACGGACCGGCCCGCGTAGCGACCCTCTGCCGTATGCACGCCGGCGCGGAGCGTGGCCGTCACCACGCTGCCCTCCGTCCCCGTGATTGCCAGGCGCGCGACCGGAGTGCCGTCCTCGAGAGCCAGCGTATCGGTCAGGTAAGAGACGACGCCCAGGTAGGTGCTTTCAAAGTCGGGGACGTCCGCCAGCGTCACCCGGCCCAGGGGCACGGTGTGCTCCAGGTCGTAAAAGACGTCGTCGATCCACACGTCCTGGAGCTTGTCGGTGATCACGTACTTGACGTTGAGCAGCGACAGCAGCCGGGCCGGGGGCACTTGCCGAAGCTGCTGCCGCAGCCGCCCGTCGGACCAGATCTCCTCCTCGTCCAGGAAGAGGCGTTCCAGCGTGACGTAATGGGCGATGGGCAGCAGTCCGCCGTCGTAGCCGTCCACGCTATAGATGCCGTAGCGTAGTGGCAGGTTGTAGGCCAGAACTTCCTTCATCTTGGTCGTCACGATGAGGTCATAGAGGGCCTCGTCGGGGAGCCGCCGGCCATAGATCGCCTGCAAGTCGCCCATGTCGCCGGGGTCGTAGCCGAGCCCCGACATACTGAGGAAGCGGAAAGGCTGGACCTCCCCGGTCGATGCGAATGCCTGGTCGGCCAGGAGGTGGGCGGGGGCGCTGCGCATCGAATCGTAGGCGGCCGGGGCGGTAGGCCGGTTGTAGGCCAGCTTGCGCCCGGCGACGAACAGCTCGGCGAGGAGGATTAGGACGAGCGGGGCCACCCACCCCCTCACCCCGACCCTCTCCCCCCAGGGGAGAGGGGGTTTTTCCCCCTCCCTTGGGGAAGGCGACCAGCGGGAGGGGGGAGGGGGAATCCTGTGCCCAGCCACCCCCTCCAACCCCAGCCCCGCCAGCACCGCTGCCCCAAAGCCGTAGAGCAGCAGCCAGCGGGCCGGGGCACGAAAGAGGGCAAAGCCCGGAACCAGCTCGTAGAGCACGTAGTAAACGGGGTTGTAGGCGCCAAAGGCCAAAAAGACCCCGAGTCCGGCCAAGATCACAAAGGCCCAGCCAGACCGCCTTCGTCGAACCACGGCCCAGGCGCCCGCGCCGGCCAGCGCCAGGCCGATCAGCCCCACGTAGGCCACGTACTCGCTAAAGGGCGGCTCCCAGACCAGCGGCGGCAGAAAGGCTTTGAAGACCAGCCCCGGCTTGAGCGAAAAGGACGCGGCCTCCTCGTAGGGCAGGCCGCCGCTGCGCACCGAGAGCCGCGACAGCTCCAGCGTGGGCAGCAGTTGGCCCGCCGCCAGCAGCAGCCCACCGGCGACCATTGCCGCCAGGGCCGCCACCCGCCGTAGGGCAAGTTTCAAACTTGCCCCACGGGCCAGGCCCCTCTCTCCGAGGGCAGTCAACCTTCGTAGGGCAAGTTTCAAACTTGCCCCACGGGCCAGGGCGTAAACCGCCGCGCCAAAGAGCACGATGTAGGCCGCCTGCGTGTGCCCGGCCAGCAGCGTGAGTCCGACGACCGCCCCGCCGCCGAGCAGGGCCAGCCCGCGCCGCCGCCCGCCGCCCGTTGCGCCTTCCACGCAGAGGAGCAGCCACGGCAGCCAGGCCGAGGCGTTGAGCTGGTTCACGTGCTCCACCTGGGCGCCGAGAAAGCCGCCCAGGGCGAAAACGCTGGCCGCGACCAGGGCCGCCGGGGGAAGCATCCGCACCGCCCGCCGGGCAAAGAGATAGGTCCCCGCCCCCGCCAGCCAGACGTGGAGCACAATGCTCCAGGCCACCTGCTTGGGCGCGGAGAGCCAGATCAGGGGCCAGTGCACGGGATACAGCACGGCCGCCTGCGAGTTGGCCAGCAGCGGCGCGCCCATGAACAGGTAGGGGTTCCAGAGCGGCAGCCGCCCGGCCCGCAGCGCCTCGCCGGCATAGTCGCGGTAGGGGTAGAAATAGGCGAACACGTCCAGCCCGGCCAGCACCTGGTTGGTGAGCACGATCTTCCAAAAGAAGGCCAGGGTGAGCGCGGCCAGCAGTCCGAGCATCATCACGTCGGTTCGCCACTTTGCGAGTTTGTCCCTCATGGCGCCCACTCCAGCTTGTAAAGCCAGCCTGCCTCCCGATCTTGGGTGTAGAACAAGGGCACGGGCAAAGCCTCGATGGGGGTCAGTTGGCGATGGCCTTGCTCCTGCTCGATGAACGCGGCCATGAGCCCGCCGTCGTCCAGCAGATAGACTGGGCGGCCCTCGGCGCGCATCGCGTCCAAAAAGACGTCCCACTCGGCCTCGGTCCAACTGTCGTAGGGGCGGACGGCGTCGCGCCCGGTATAGAGCGTCACCGCCCCGGCGTTCAGCGAGGCGCCGACGACGGCCTCGGGCGGCGTCAGCTCGGCCAGCCGGTCGAAGGCGGCGCGCTGCTCGGCGCGCATGTAGCCGAAGGAGGCCCAGCCCCGCTTCCAGACGTTGTCGATCATGGCCCAGCGGGCCAGGGCCAGGCTGAGGACGATCCAGGCCACGGCGGCGGCCGGGAGCAGGGTGGCGCCCAAGCGGTGCGGCGTTCCCGGCCGCCGCGCCACGGCCCGGACGCGGCGAATCAGGGTCACGGCGCCATAGGCCACGGCCAGGTCGACAAGCGGAAAGAGGGAGAGGAGGTCGCGGAGGCGCAGAAAACGGTAGGTCAGGTGCACGAACAGCACGGCGAGGAAGGCGCTGCCCAGCACGAGGGCCTCGCGGCGATGCGCCCGCGCCAGCCGGTAGCCGCCGTAAAGGGCCAGCGGAAAGAGATAGCCCCACTCGCCGGCGACCAGCGCCTCGCGCAGCATCTGCCCCGCCATCGCCCCCACGTGCTGGAGGCCCATGGCCGGCAGTTCGGTGGTCTCGGTGGCGAATGGCCCGCCGAACACACGCCAGCGGTAGACGATGTCGGGCAGGGCGGCGAGGAAGGCGACACCGAAGAACAGGATATTGGATATTAGGTATTGGCTATTGGATAGGTGGCGCTTTCGTCTAGCGTGCCACAGGGCCAGGATGGCAGGCAGGGCCAGCACGAGCTGCGTGTGCCGCACCCAGTAAGCCCAGGCAAAACACACCCCCCCAATCCCCAATCCCCAATATCCAATATCCAACTGCCGGGTGGCGCGCAGGAGAAAGAGCAGTGTCAACACGGTAAAAAGCTGCGCCGCCGCGTCGGCCATCGGCACCAGCAGTCGATCCACGTGTTCGGGCGAGGTGGCCAGGAGGGCGACGGTCAGGGCGGCGGTCAAGTGGCGCACCGGCCTGGGCTCGTCGCGCAGGGCTTCCTGGACCAGCAGCCAGGTCGCGCCCAGGGCCAGGAGAGCCACAAAAGGCGTAGTGACATAAAGTCCGATCTCGCCCAGGAGCTTGTAGCCGGCGGCCAGCAGGGCCGAGGCGCCGGTGGCCCACACGCTGGGGCAATCGCCCAGGCTGTTAAGCGGGATGTGGTAGCCGACCGGTTGGAGCGGCGCCCAGGCAATGTCCAGGGGGATGACCGTCTTGAACAGCGAGAAACGGTGTAGAAACGTGCCATTCTCGGCCAGATCGACGCCCATTTGGGCGTAGGCGTAGGGGTCGCTGGCCGTCGCGCCGTGGGTGCGCTTGCCGAAATAGACGATGCCGGCCCAGGCCAGGGTGACGACCAACAGGCCGGCGGCTGCCCAGCGCCAGAGCTCTTGAGGCTGTCCCAGCTCCCGTAAGGTGACATAACTCTGAGCCAGGAGCGTGAGGGTCACGGCCGCCAGGACGACGCCGTCCACGTAAAAGAGGGAGGTCATGGGGTCGGGAAAAGCCAGGCCCTGCCAGCCGACGACGGTGATGTCCAGGCCGAGGTAGAGCCGCCAGAGCAGCGTCGCGGCGTAAGCAGCGAGCAGGGGCGTGAGGGGGGCGAGTCGGGGCGGTCGGCGTCGAGCCAGGCAGGGCGCCTGGGGCGCGAGCAGGAGGAGCAGCACCAGCGGCGCCGTCCACCACGGCCAGCCGTAGCGGGCGACGAGGACGAGGCCGGCGCCGAGGAGGTGGCCGGCCAGTCCAAAGAGGTGGGTGAAACGGAATCTCCCCCTCATCCCCGGCCCCCGCCGTACCGGCACGGTGTCTCCCCCCCAGGGGAGAGGGGAGAATGACAAGAGATGGAGTGGGCCGGCCAGCCAGGCCGGGAGTCTAGCGCGGCGGAAGTGGTAGGCCAGCCCGCCAGCCACGGCCAGCACGGCCAGCGAATAGGGCCAGATCCGGGCCGACCAGCCGGGCCAGCCCAGGAAGCGGCCGACGATGGTGCCTAGACCGGCCAGGCAGACCCAGAACTCGAACCAGGCGAAGGTTAAGGTTGAGGGGGCGTTGGGTTGGAGGGGGGGAGGCTTGGAGCGGAGGAGGAGCCGGAGGGCTGGGGCGAGGCCAGCGGCGAAGAGCAGGCCAAGGGCGAGGTAGAGCACCCACAGCCCACCCAGCGGCCCCGGCTCGGACACGGCCAGGTATTCGGGACTCAGCAACCGCTTCAGCGTCTCCATCGTCCCTCAGTAGCGAAAGGCAGGGCGCCGGGCATACGCAATACGCAATACGCAATATGCCTCACGTCACGGCCCTTCCAAGCGGTAAAGTCGAAAGGACGTGGTTCCATCACGCCGCGTCGTTTCAGAGACGGGGGTCAGGCTGACGCCGGCCCCCGCCAGGGCAGCCCTCGCCGGCGTGCCATCCCGGAAGCTGGGGAAGGCAATGTAGCGCGGCTCGCGGCGGTAGATGGTGGCATCGCGGGCCAGATCGTCCGCGTCCGGATACCAGTGCACGCGCAGCGGCGCCTCGTAGAGGTAGAAGCGGTAGTGGTAGCCCAGCCACTGGTGGTAGAGCACGGCGCCCGGCGGGGCGTGGTTTCGCACGTAGGCGGCCAGGTCGTCGATGCCATCGTAGGCGCCGTGGTCGCCGCCGACGGGGATCTCGCTGCGTGTTGCCTGGAGCACGGGCTGGGTCAGCGTCAGCGCCAGCACCAGGCCCAGGCCGGCGGCCAGGCGCAGACCTGACAGGTTTCGCAGCGCGCAACCTGTCAGGTCTGCCAGCGCTCGCCCGGCCAGCAGTGCCACCAACGGCACGAGGCCGAGCAAGTAGCGGTCCCACACCTGCAAGTCGATCAGCCAGTGGAGCAGCAAGAAGCTGCCTATGAAGAGTCCTAGCACCAGGTTGATATTCCTAATTTCCCAATTTCCCAGTTTCCCGCTCCCCAGTAGCCAGATACCCAGAGTTACCACCAACAACCCATTGAACCACGGCGAGGCCCAGAAATAGCCTGTCAGCCGCAGCCACGCCACGGCGCGCTCGGCCAGGGCTGCCGGCTGGAGTTTATCCTGAGCAAAGTCGAAGGACCAGCCCAGGCCGCCGTAGCTGATGAGGCCCTGCTCCCAAAAGCCGGGGCGCTGGGCGCGGGCCAGGTCCCAGCCGAGGACGGCGGCGGCGATCAGGCCAAACCCGGCTCCGAACCGCAGCCAGATCCGTACATTCCGCGAATTCGCTGTTCTTAGCGCCCCCACGCCGACGATCAGCGGCAGAAACAACAACCCCTGCTGCTTGGTCGCGGCCGCCAGCCCGGCCAGCAGCCCCGCCGCGCCGAGCCGTCCCCGGGCCGCGGCCAGCAGCGCGCCGAGCACCCAGGCCGTCAGCAGCGGGTCGGTGAAGGCGGTAGAGGCAAAGAGGGTGTCAAAGGGCGACAGGGCCAGGAGCAGGGCGGCGAGCAGGGCGCCCCCCTCACCCCGACCGCTGCGCGGTCTCCCTTCTCCCCCCGGGGGAGAGGGGGCGAGTTCTCGCCCCAGGGCGTAGACCAGGGCGATACTGACCACGCTGGCCAGGAGGCTGGGCAGGCGGGCGGCGGTTTCCAGCCCCCCCTCTGTCCCTCCTTCGACTCCGCTCAGGATAGGCCCCGCTTGCAGGGGGGAAGAAAAAAGGATGAAACTCAAGGCCAGGGTGTAGGCGTGCAGCGGCGGCTTGTCGACCGGCTCGGCGTCGAGCAGGGGATCGGCGCCGGTGGCGATCTGTAACCCCCAGGTGGCGTACAGGGCTTCGTCCTCCAGGAAGCGGTTCTGGCCCCAGGGCGCCAGGCGCAGGGCCAGGCCGAGGAGCAGGATGGCGGCCAGGCCGATTCTGTGCAACAAAGCTCGGCGGCGGATCATCGCCGAAAAGGTCCCTGGACTCAATCCACGAACCGGTACTTGATCAGGGTCCAAAAGGCAATCGGCGCGTCGCGCCAACTGATTTTCTTGCCCTCGTGATACTCGCGGCCATAATAGGCAATGGGCACCTCGAATATGCGGTGGCCGCGCTTGAGCACCTTGGCCGTGATCTCGGGCTCGAATTCAAAGCGTCGCGAGCGCAGCGGAATGTCGCGGATGACGTCGGCGCGGAAGCACTTGTAGCAGGTCTCCATGTCGCTCAGGATGGCGTTGTAGAGGACGTTGGTCGTCAGCGTCAGCAGCTTGTTGCCCAGCATGTGCCAGAAGAGCATGGCCTTGCGCGGGCCGAGAAAGCGGCTGCCATAGACCACGTCGACGCGGCCTTCGAGGATGGGCTGGAGCAGCTTGGGATAGTCGCGGGGGTCGTATTCCAGGTCGGCGTCCTGGATGAGGATGATGTCGCCGGTGGCTTGCTCGATGGCCGTGCGCACGGCCGTGCCCTTGCCCCGGTTCTCGTCGTGATAAAAGACGCGCAGGTCGCCCGCCTCGGCTTCCTCGGCCAAAATCTCGCGGGAGCCGTCGGTGGAGCCGTCGTCCACGGCCAGGATTTCCTTCTCGATGCCCTCCAGTTCGACGGCGCGCACCTGTTCCAGGATCTCGCGCAGCGTCTCGCGCTCGTTAAATACCGGTATGATGATCGACAGTTTCATAGTCGCCTCCTTGGCAAGTCGGCGCTATTATAGCTGAATCGGGGGGGGAGTGCAAGATAGCGGATATTGGATATTGGGGATTTGTTGGCTGCCAAGAGGCGTGCTACAATACCCAATATCCAATATCGGGAGAACGAGCATGCCCATCTATGTGGACGTATCATCCGCCGTGCACGCCAAGGCCGGCATCGGCCGCTATGCCGAGAGCCTGGCCCGGGCGCTGGTGGCCCGGCAGCCAGATCGATTCGCACTTTTCTACAACCGGGTGCGGGACACGACGCCGCCCGCCGGGCTGGCCTCGGTGCCGAGGCGCACCGTCCGCGCCGGCTACAAGCCGTGGCGCATGGCCGTCTGGCTGGGGCAGTTGGCGCGTATCGGCTTCAACCGGCTCGTGCCCGGCGCCGAGCTCTTTCACGCCACCGAGCACCTGCTGCCGCCGCTGCGGGGCGTGCCCACGGTGCTCACCGTCCACGACATGATCTTTAAGCTCTTTCCCCAGCACCAGAAGTCGCTCAACTACTGGTATCTCAACGCCACGATGCCCCTCTACTGCCGCCGCGCCGAGGCCATCATCACCGTCTCGGAGCACAGCAAGCGCGACATTGTGACTCACTACGGTCTGGACCCGGCCAAGGTCACGGTCGTGTACGAGGCCGCCTCGCCCGAGTTTGAGCCCCTGCCGTCCGAAGAGGTCGATGCCGCGCGCCGCCGCTACGGCCTGCCCGACGAATATCTCATCCACGTGGGCACCATCGAGCCGCGCAAGAACCTGACCCGCCTGATCGAAGCGCTGCAATTGCTGCGGGACGAGGGGTTGGTGGTTCCGCTGGTAGTCGTCGGCGGCAAGGGCTGGCTTTACGGCGACTTTTTTCGGCGTCTGGAGGAGCTGGACGTGCGCGACGCGGTGGTTTTTCCGGGCTACGTGCCCCAGGCGGACCTGCCGGCGGTGTATGGAGCGGCGACCGTGGCGACCATGCCCTCGGTTTACGAGGGGGTGGGGCTGCCGGTCCTGGAGGCGATGGCCTGTGGCACGCCCGTGGTCTGCTCCCACGCCTCCAGCTTGCCCGAGATGGGCGGCGGTGCGGCCCGCTACTTTGATCCCTACGACGTGACGGCCATGGCCGACGCCATCCGCCGGGTCTGGACCGACGCCGACCTCCGGGCCGAGATGCGCCAGCTTGGCCTGGCCCAGGCTGCCAAGTTCTCCTGGGACCAGGCCGCGCGGGAGACGCTGGCCCTCTACGAGCGGCTCTTGTAGCGGCTTGCGCGGTCCGCGCCTCTGTGGTACAATATCTGCGTCGGATTGAGTAACCGAATCGATTATCCTCACAGTTGAGGAGGCGTTCGTATGAAGTCAGCAGCCGATCTCGTATTTCGGGGGAGTGTCCTCGGGATGAGCGGCTGCTTTGTTGTTTTCTTGGAACCACGGTGCATTCTGGACGGGAAGGGGGTGATCTCGGCTTCGAACAGGCACGTTGCTTTTGATTAGGGAGCGGGCGGATGATCGACCCGTTCGCCGCCCGCCATTCCACGAGGAGGTGGCTCGTATGAAGACTGTGTTTGTCCATCCCGAGCGCTGCGTGGGCTGCCAGCAGTGCCAGGTGGCCTGTGCCGTCGAGCATTCGCAGAGCAAGGACCTTTACCAGGCGGTGTTCGAACAGCCCAAACCCCGGCCCCGCATCCACGTCGCGCCCGGCATCTATGTGAATTCGGCCTTTCCCAACAAATGCCGCCACTGCGACCCGGCGCCCTGCCTGGCCGTGTGCCCCACCGGGGCCATAGTCCGCGACCCCGACCTGGACATCGTCACCATCGACGGCGACAAATGTATTACCTGCGCCATGTGCGCCATGGTTTGCCCCTTCGACGTCATCCGCTACTACCAGTCGGCCGTCGTGGTGCGCGACCGGACGGTGGCGCTCAAGTGCGACAACTGCATCGACCGCCAGCGCCAGGGGCGCATCCCGGCCTGTGTCGAGGTTTGTAAAGTGAATGCCCTGGCCTTTGGCGACATCAACGACCTGGCCAGGACGGCCAGCGCCCGGTTGGCCAAGTCGGTGTCGGTGGCCGCCGGTGCCATCCAGCCCGAAATGCTCAAGCTCCCGGCCAACTATCAAGCCTGGCAGGCCTGGGGCGAGAGCGTCGGCCAAGTGAACGATCGAGTGCAAGGAGGGAAAGAATGACTGTCGAGAAACTGAGCATTGCCCAAGATGCCCAAAAGATGATCCGCTTTGCCCAGGAGGAAAACATCGAGACGGTGTGGGATCGCCTGGAGGCCCAGGAGCCCCAGTGCGGCTACTGTGCCCTCGGCCTGAGCTGCCGCAACTGCGCCATGGGCCCCTGCCGCGTCGACCCCTTTGGCGACGGCCCGCAGAAGGGCGTCTGTGGCGCCGACGCCGACGTCATCGTTGCCCGCAACCTGGCGCGGACCATCGCCGCCGGCGCGGCGGCCCACTCGGACCACGGGCGCGACATCCTGGAGACCCTGTACCACACCGGCAAGGGCGAGATGCTGGGCTACCAGATCAGCGATCCGGACAAGCTCAAACGGCTGGCCGGCGAATACGGCCTCGAGGTCGATGGCAAGGAGCCGGCCGAGATCGCCAAGGACCTGGCCTGGGAGATGATGGAGGATTTCGGCACCCGCAAGGAGCGCCTGACCTTCGTCGATCGCGTGCCGGGCGTCCGCCAGGAGTTGTGGGACAAGCTGGGCATTACGCCCCGGGGCATCGACCGCGAGAACGTCGAGGTGCTGCATCGCACCCACATGGGCGTGGACAACGACTATGTGAATATCCTGCTCCACGCCGTGCGCACCAGCCTCTCGGACGGCTGGGGCGGCTCGATGATCGCCACCGAGCTCTCGGACGTCCTCTTTGGCACGCCCACGCCCAACGTCTCGGAGGCGAACCTGGGCGTCCTCAAAGAAGACGAGGTCAACATCGCCCTCCACGGCCACAACCCCATGCTGTCCGACGTCATCGTCCAGGCCGCCCAGGACCCGGACCTGCTGAACCTGGCCGGGGAGATGGGCGCCAAGGGCATCAACCTGGTGGGCCTGTGTTGCACCGGCAACGAGGTCCAGATGCGTCGCGGCATTCCCATGGCCGGCAATCACCTGATGCAGGAGCTGGTCATCATGACCGGCGTGCTCGATGCCATGCTGGTCGACTACCAGTGCATCATGCCCTCCGTCGTGGATGTGGCCAAGTGTTTCCACACCGAGGTCATCTCGACCTTTGACAAGGCCAAGTTCACCGGCGCGACCCACATCTCTTTCGATCCGGCCCGGGGGCTCGACATCGGCCGTGACATCGTCCGGCGGGCCGTCGAGAACTTTGAGAAGCGGGTGGGGAGCCCGCGCATCCCGGTCGAGCCGGTCAAGATGATGGCCGGCTTTTCCATCGAGGCCATCCTGGGCGCGCTGGGCGGCAGCCCCGAGCCGCTGGTCAACGCCATCAAGGAGGGGAGCATCCGGGGCGCCGTGGGCGTCGTCGGCTGCAACAACCCCAAGATCAAGCACGACTACGGCCACGCCACGCTGACCCGGCGGCTCATCGAGAACGACATCCTGGTCGTCGTCACCGGCTGCGCGGCCGTGGCCGACGGCAAGGCGGGCCTGATGGTGCCCGAGGCCGCCGAGCTGGCCGGGCCGGGCCTCAAGGCCGTCTGCCAGGCGCTGGGCATCCCCCCCGTTCTGCACCTTGGCTCCTGCGTGGATAACACCCGCATCCTGGTCCTGGCCGCCGCCCTGGCCAACTACCTGGGCGTGGACATCAAGGACCTGCCCCTGGCCGGCGCGGCCCCCGAGTGGTACTCGGAAAAGGCCGTGTCCATCGGCACCTACGTCGTTGCCTCGGGCATCTATACCGTGCTGGGCGTCCAGCCCGCCATCTTTGGCAGCCCCAACGTCGTCAACCTCCTGGCCGATGGCCTGGAGGACGTCGTCGGCGCCAAGTTTGCCGTCGAGCCCGACCCGGAGAAGGCGGCGGTCCTCATCCGGCAGCACATCGAGGGCAAGCGGCAGGCGCTGGGTCTGGCGTCTGTCGAGGTGTAGGGCGAGCAATTAGGGAATCGGGGAGCAGGGAGCAGGTATCAGGCACCTGGCATCCGATACCCGATACTGATACCCGGTACCTGATACCCGATTCCCTGGTCAAGGAGGCGTCTATGAGAATCGTAATCATCGGCGTAGGCCCGGCGGGCGTGACCGTGGCCGAGACGCTGCGCGAAAGCGGGTGCGAGGACGAGATCCTCGTGCTCAGCGACGAGCCCTATCCGCCCTACTCGCCGCCGGCCATGGTGACCTACTTTGAGACCGGCGACCCCGTCCACTTTTGGCGCGGGCAGGACTTTCCCGAGCGGTTCGGCGTGGACTATCGGCCCGGCACCCGCGTCGTCGCCGTGATGCCCGAGGAGCGGGCCATCCGCCTGCAAGATGGGGAGGTTCTGAGCTACGACAAGCTGGTGATCGCCACCGGCGGCCGCCTCTACGCCCCGGTGGAGGGTTCGGACAAGCCCGGCATCTACAACTTCAAGTCGCTCACGGCGGCCGAGGAGCTGCTGGGCCGGGTGCGGGCCAAGGAGGCCAAGTCGGCCCTCATCGTCGGCGCCGGGTTCATCGGCATCGAGATCGGGCTGCTGCTGGCCGACCTGGGCGTCGAGGTGACCCAGCTCGTCCGCTCGCGCGTGATGCGCTCCATGCTCGACCCGGAGACCTCGGCCCTGGTGCTGGACATGATGCTGGAACGTGGCCTGGACGTGGTGCGCGGCGCCGACGCCGACGCCGTCGCCTTCCTGGGCGAGCCCCGGGCTACCGCCGTGCGCACCCGCTCCGGCGCCGAGCTCTCGGCCGACCTGCTGGTGGCGGCCACCGGCCTCCGGCCCAACATCGAGTTCCTGGCCGGCTCCGGTCTGGAGACCGGCTGGGGCCTGTGGGTCGACGACCGGCTGCGCACCAGCGATCCCGACGTCTATGCCTGCGGCGACGTGGCCGAACACGTCGATCGACTGACGGGCCAGCGCTACATCTATGCCATCTTTCCCAACGCCGTGGCCCAGGGCCGCGTGGTGGCCTACAACCTGTTGGGCGAGGACGTGGCCTACGAGGGCGCGGACAATATGAACAGTCTCAAGCACCTGGGCCTGCCCGTCATGGCCGTGGGCCTGGCGGAAGGCGAGGAGCTGCGGGTCCGCAAGAACGGCACGCTGCGCAAGATCTACCTCCAGGAGGGCCGCATCGTCGGCTTTCGCCTCGCGGGCGACGTCAGCCTGGCCGGGGTTTTCCGCAGTCTGATGAACCGGCAGGTGGACGTCACCGCCTTCAAGGAGCAACTGCTGGCGCCCGGCTTTGGCCTGGGCTACCTGGAGGCGATGGCCACACGTCGCGGCTAAACTGGTTCCTCAGGGGGGAGGCATCCCAGGAAACCGGCTCCTGGGTGGAAAGCTCACCGACCGTGCGAACACGTTGCTGAGCATCGGTCTAGCTGGGGGTGCCTCCCCCCTACCGGTCTTGAGGTCGAACCTGGCGCCAGGTTCGACCTCTTCTGAATCTCGGCCGGGCGCTCTGTATTCTTCCCGACGCTACTTTGCATCTAATACGATTACTTGGTATAATGGTCGCCACGCAGCGTTGTCCAGGGATTTCGAGAACCAAGGCACACTCCTGCGAACCATAGGCAAACGATGCTAGATACCGTCAATCCGTACATTCCCGGCCAACCCGTAAGCAATCCCGACCTCTTTTTTGGACGTCGTGACTTGCTCGCTTCCATCCGCGAGCACCTGCTCAAAGATCGGCGGGTTTTTCTCCTGTCCGGCGCCCAACGAATGGGCAAGACGTCCCTGCTCCGGCGGATGCCCCACTATCTGCCGGACGACGCCGTGGCCGTCTACGTGGAGCTTGGCGAGGAGCAGGCCCAGCGCCTCGACTGGCTCCTGTGGCGCGTGGCCGACGCCCTCTGGCACCAACTCCCCCGTTCTCAGGACTTGGCGCTTCCCGAGTCGGCCTGGTCCGATTTCGAAGGTCACACGGACCGGTTGCTCGACGAGTACTGGCCCCAGGTCCGGGCCGCCCTCGGCGACCGGCTTGTTATTCTCATGTTCGACGACCTGGACAGCCTCGCGGCAGGGGAGGGCCGTCTGCTGGAAGCCTTCCTGGCCGCGCTGGCCGTCTGGCGCGAGCGGGACGACGGATTGGCCTTTCTCCTGACGTCCCCGGCCCACCTCGAAACAGATCTCCTGCGCCAGCATGGCGCCCTCTTTGGCGGCGCCTCGACCCACACGCTGGGTCCGCTCTCCAGCGAAGAGGCCACGCGCCTGATCACCTGGCCCGTGGCCGGGGTCATCACCTACGATTACGGCGTCGCCCGGCGGCTCATCGAGATCACGTCGGGCCATCCCTATTTCTTGCAGTTGCTCTGCTTTGAGGTCTTTAACCGGTGCGCCGCCTCGGGCTGGGTCAACCAGCGGGACGTAGACCTGGTGGTGGAGGACCTGGTCGAGCGCGAGATCCCCGATTTTCGCCAGGTGTGGGACGAGTCGTCGCCCCAGGAGCAGGCCGTCCTGGCCGGGCTGGTCTCGCTGCGGGGAGCGCGGGGCATCGCCACGGTCCAAGAAGTGCGCACGATCCTGACCAAGGCGGGCGCCCGCCCCGACCGGGGGCAGATCGCCCACGTCCTCGACAGCCTGGTGGCGCGGGGCATCCTCCAGCAACTGGGGGCGCTGAGCTACCGCTTCTGCGTGGCCCTGCTTCGCGACTGGCTGGAGGAGCGCATCGACCTGCCCGCTGTCGTCCGCGACACGCGCTGGGACGCCGCCGGCCGCAAAAAGGCCGGCGGCGGGCAGCGGGTGTCCAAGCTCCTGACCCGCAAGGAGCGGCGTGCCCGGGGCAAAACGCCGGCCAGGGCGGCAGCAGCGCCGGCCGAGGCGACAGAGAAGGAAGCGCCCGGAGAACCGACCCTGCCCCGCTTCTGGATGGCGCTCGGCGCGATTTTCGGGGTCACGTTGCTGGTGGGTGCGGCGTTTTTCCTCTTCCGGTCCGATGCCCCGCTGGCCACGCCCACGGCCACGCAGCGGCCCTCGCCGACGGCCGGGCTGGCCACGGCTACCCGAACGCCGCAGCAGTCACAGGCGACCGATCTGCCCGTGGCCGCCGCCTCGCCCACGCGGACCTCTCCGCCGACCTTTACCGTCACTCCCTCGCCCACGCCGCCCCTCATCGTCTCGCGGACGCTGCCCGCCTTGGCCTATCAGGCCCGGGGCGCCGGAGAAGCCCATTGGTCCATCTATGTCATGAACAGCGATGGCAGCAACCGCACCCGTCTGACCGACGGCCAATTTGAGGCATTCTCGCCCGTCTGGTCGCCCGATGGCGCCCGGATCGCCTTTGGCTCCGACCGGGATGGGGGGCTCGACATCTGGGTGATGGACCGCGACGGGGGGAATCCCGTCAACCTGACGCAGCACGAGGCCAAGGACCGCTGGCCGGCCTGGTCGCCCGCGCCGCCGGGGAGCGGCACAGGCGGGCAGTGGATCGCCTTCGCCTCGGTGCGCGACGCGGCCTATTGGGAGTTGTACGTCATGCGCGCCGACGGCTCGGACGTGCAGCGGCTGACCTGGTGGGAGGACGCCTCCGATTGGTCGCCCAGTTGGTCGCCCGACGGGACGCGCCTGGCGTTCGCCTCGTACCGCGACGGGAACTGGGAGATCTATACGATGGACCGCGACGGCTCGAACCTGCTGCGGCTGACCGACGACCCGGCCGACGACACCAACCCGGCCTGGTCGCCCGACGGCGGGCGCATCGCCTTCGAGAGCACGCGGGGTGAGGGCTACACCGACCTCTACGTGATGGCCCTTGGCGGCGGCGAGCCGGTCAATCTCACCAACTCGTCGTGGTCCACCGACCTCGGCCCCAGTTGGTCACCCGACGGCGGCCGCATCGCCTTCTACTCCGACCGCGACGGCGAGTGGGACGTGTACGTCATGGGCTCTGACGGCTCGGACGTGGTCAAACTGACGGGGGACAGCAGCGTTGACCAGGTGCCGGCCTGGCGACCCTGAACAAGGCACAAGGCTCAA
>CAYLZO010000105.1:0-1929 GCA_964387775.1 uncultured Anaerolineaceae bacterium | reverse complement strand
GCTCAATGCTCAATGACCAAGGCCCCTGATTTGGGATTGGGTCACTGGCCATTCGTCGTCTGTCGCCAGCCGCGTTCCAGGCCGGCGGCGTCAAAGGCGTCGAGGGCCGCCAGGTATTCGCCTTCGGTGATTTTGCGGCCCAGCACGGGGTCGCCGACGGCCCGGTGGGCGGGGAAGTACTGGTCCATCAGGCTGACGTGGACGCGGGGCGAGAGCTCGGCCGCGATCCAGCGCAGCACCTCGGCGGTGCCGGCCAACCCCTCGGGCAGGACCATGTGGCGCACGATCAGGCCCCGCGCGGCCAACCCCTTTTCGTCCAGCAGCAACTCGTCGCCCACCTGGCGGTGGATCTCGCGCAGCGCGGCCCGGTTGTTCTCGACGTAATCCCGGAAGCCCGATAACCGCCGGGCCACGGCGTCGTCGGCGTACTTGCTGTCGGGCAGCCAGACGTCGACCACGCCGTCGAGCAGGCGCAGGACCTCGACGCGCTCGTAGCCGCTGGTGTTGTAGACCAGGGGCAGCCGGAAGCCGCCCTCGAGGGCGGGGGGCAGCGCCGCCAAGATCTGCGGCATGAAATGGGTGGGCGTCACAAAGTTGACGTTGTGCGCCCCCTTGCGCTGGAGTTCGATCATCATGCCCGCCAGCCGCTCGACGCCGACTTCCTGGCCGTGGCCGAGTTGGCTGATGGGATAGTTCTGGCAGAAGCGACAGCGGCCCGTACAGCCCGAGAAGAAAATCGTGCCCGAGCCCCGCGTGCCGCTGACGGGCGGCTCCTCCCAGGGGTGCAGGTTCCAGCTCGAGACCTTGGCCTGCGCGCCCATGCGGCACACGCCGCGCTCACCGGCCAGGCGGTTCGCGCCACAGCGGTGGGGGCACAGCGCGCAGGCGGCCAGCCTGGCCCGCGCTTCCTCAATGCGGCGGGCCAACTCGCCGGAGCGGTGGAGGGCCAGGTAACCGGGAAGCTTTGGTAACTCTTGGGGCACTAGCGCCGTCCAAATCGATCCACGAGTTGGTGCCCTCCGACGTGTTTGAGGATGTAGACGTTTCCTTCTTGTTGGAAAATGCAGCGATAGTGAAGGTCCACGTAAAACTCCCAATGGTCGGCCAGGCGGTGAATCTGCAGGGAGGGATGCCGGGGGTTTTCGGCCAGGAAGCGGAGTTGTTTGTCGAATTTCCTCTGAATCCGTTTGGGCAGTTGGCGGTACTCTTCTCGGAGCGTCTCTGTGAGGATGATGCGGATGTCAGTCACCTTGCGTGAGCCACTCCAATGCCTGATCGATCTCGGTCCCTTTGACCTCGATGTACCGCCCTGCCCGCAGATCCTCTTCCGACTTTTTCAGGCGATCCTGGACCTCTGTGCTATAAAAATAGGCGTGCTGTTCGAGAAACGCGGCGATCTCTTGGAATTTCTCGTAGCTGATCAACACCTCACGCTTGACACCCTGGCTGTCTTGAAACACCTTGACGTCGGCTTCGTCCAACAGTATATTTGCCATTTTGTGCTCTCCTTTTTGCCTGGCGATCGCTCTCATGGGCTATCTTAGCACTGCTGCCAGAGAAAGTCAAGCGTTGTTGTCCACCAACGCCTCAAAGCGCGGGTCGCCGTTCATTCTGTCGTGGCTTGCCTCAAGAGCGCCGCCATCTCGTCCAGTCCCTCGGGCGGCGCTGGCGCCGAGGCCCACAGGTCGTAGAGGTAGAAGTCGATCGTATCGCCGGAAAGTCGCCGGGCAAGGGCCTCGCGCAGGGTCGCGAGAGCTTCCTGGGTGCGCCCCAACCCCAGCAAGGCGAGCGCCTTGTTTTCGAGCAGGCCGGCCGGCGTCTGGAGGCGGCGCTGCCAGGCCGTGGGCCAGATGTCCAGCGCTCGCTCAAAATGGTTAGCAGGGACTCTGCACTAATATAGAACTTTACCAATCTAGAATCTTGGGCGCC
>CAYLZO010000104.1:0-17130 GCA_964387775.1 uncultured Anaerolineaceae bacterium | reverse complement strand
CGAGTACGTGGTCGTCGGCATGGACTTCCACATCGGCTACGAGCGGCTGGCGCAGGCGACGCTCCAGATCCGGGCCGGGGCGCAGTTCGTCGGCACCAACCCCGACAAGACCTTCCCCTCCGAGCGGGGCATCGTGCCGGGCGCCGGGTCGCTGCTGGCCTTCCTGGAGGCGGCCACGGGCGTGCGGCCGACCGTCGTCGGCAAGCCGGAGCCGGCCATGATGGAGCAAGCCCTGGCCCGCCTGGGCGCCGGCGCCGGGGCGACGGCCATGCTCGGCGACCGGCTGGAGACCGACATCCTGGCCGGCCAGCGGGCCGGGATGGGCACAATTTTGGTGCTGACCGGCATCACCGACCGGGCGATGCTGGAGGGGGCGGAGATCCGGCCCGATTTGGTGTTTGAGGACGTGGGCGAGCTACACGACGTGTGGGAACGGGTATCGGGCAATCAGGGAAGCGGGAAACCGGGGTGAGTTGTGACGGAACGGATTGCGTTGTACGATTTGACGTACGAGGAACTGGAGGAATTGTTGACCGGCTGGGGCGAGCCGCGCTTTCGGGCCGAGCAGGTGTGGCTCTGGCTCTACGGCTCGCTCGTCGGACACCCTTCGACGGGCTCAGGGCAGGGCTTTGACGACATGGCCAACGTCCCCCTCGAGCTGCGGGCGCGGCTGGCGGCCGAGACGGACCTGCAACTGCTCGAACCGCTGGCCAGCGAGGAATCGCTGACGGGCCAGACGCGCAAGGTGCTCTTTCGCCTGCGCGACGGGGAGACGGTCGAAGCCGTGTTGATGGACTATTACGACCGGCGGACGGCCTGCATCTCCAGCCAGGCGGGCTGCGGCATGGGCTGCGTCTTTTGCGCCACCGGCCACCGCCCCGGAAGCGGTACTCCGCAGGGCGGGCTGGCCCGCAACCTGTCGGCCGGCGAGATCGTGGCCCAGGTGCTCTATTTTGCCCGCCAGATCCGCCAGGCCGAGATCGAGCAAGCGGAGGCGCTGGGCCTCCAGGCCGACCTCGACGCCCAGCCCATCTCCAACGTCGTGTTCATGGGCATGGGCGAGCCGCTGGCCAACTACGAGGCCACCTGGCAGGCCATCGAGACGCTGACCGACGAGCGGGGCTACAACCTGAGCGCCCGGCGCATCACCCTCTCGACGGTGGGGCTGGTGCCCGGCATCCGGCGGCTGACCGGGGAGGGTCAACCCATCACCCTGGCCGTCTCGCTCCACGCGCCTGACGAGGAGCTGCGCAATCAGCTCGTGCCCGTCAACCGGCGCTATCCGCTGGCCGAACTCATGCCCGCCGTGCGCGAGTACGTGGCCGAAACCGGGCGGCGCGTGACCATCGAATACGCACTGATAGATGGCGTCAACGACTCGGTGGAACAGGCGCGCGATTTGGCCCGCTTGCTCCACGGGCTGTTATGTCACGTGAACCTGATTCCACTCAACCCGACGCCCGGCTCGCCCCTCGAGCCGTCGTCTCGAGAGCAGGTGGAGGTGTTCCGCCGCGAGTTGGAGTGGGCCGGCATCCCCACGACGGTGCGCATGCGCCGGGGCATCGACATCGAGGCCGGCTGCGGCCAATTGCGCCAGCGAGAAACGCCCACGCGCATCGCCCCAGCGTAGACACTTGCATTTTTGGCCGAAAACGGGTATTATAGGGTTGGGGTGGGTCGAGCCCGGTTTCCCCGCCCCGTGGTGGAGGGCAACGAAGCCTCTGTCCTCCTTCTGGAAAACCGGGTTTCTTTGTGTATGAACCAGGAGAGCAGGGTGAGCAGTCGTCAGATCAAGATCGCGCCGTCCATCCTATCGGCCGATTTTGCCCGTCTGGGCCAGCAGGTCGCCGAGGCGGAAGCCGCCGGGGCCGACTATATCCACGTGGACGTCATGGATGGACACTTTGTGCCCAATTTGACCATCGGGCCGGTCGTCGTCGAGGCCGTGCGCCGGTCCACCACGCTGCCCTTGGGCGTCCACCTGATGATCGAAGAGCCGGAGCGTTACCTGGAGGAATTCTGCGCCGCCGGGGCCGACCACCTGACGGTTCACGTCGAGACCTGTCCCCACCTGCACCGCACCGTCCAGCAGATCAAGGAACTGGGATGTCGAGCCGGGGTCACGCTCAATCCGGCGACGCCGGCGTCGAGCCTCGCGGAGATCCTACCCTACGTCGATGGCGTCCTGGTAATGACGGTCAATCCTGGATTTGGAGGGCAATCGTTCATCGAGGGCATGTTGCCCAAAATCCGGCAGGTGCGGCAAATGCTGGACGAAATCGGCTCTCAAGCCGAATTGGAGGTGGATGGCGGGATTGGGCCAGAGACGGCACCGAGCGTGGTAGAAGCAGGTGCCCGCGTCCTGATTGCCGGCTCGGCGCTCTTTGGGACGGAGGAGGGGATCGCCAGAGCCCTGGCCCGCCTGCGAGAGGCAGTGCCAGTTCCATAGCAAAAACCCGCCCTCTCGCCCACTCGGCAGAGGAACGGGTTTTTTGGCGGGGTGTTGTCCGTTGACAAGTAACCGCTCAAGCTTTGGCCTTGGTCAACGTACGGATGCAGCGCGTGCAGAGTTTCATCTTTTGAAGCTTGCCGTCCCGGTAGATCGTCACCTGTTGGATGTTGGGCTTGAACTGGCGCTTGGTCCGCACGTTGGAGTGGCTCACACTATGGCCAAAGGACGGGGACTTGCCACAATTCTCGCATACTGCCATGGTCTCACCTCTCTTACATAGATAGAGCCAGCCTCTCACAGCGCTGGCCCGACATTGTCTGGTTCACGAGAGGTATCTTACCACAAGCAGGCGTTTTGCGCAAACCAGCCAGTCCCGGGGGCAAAAAGGGAGAGTCTGAGGAATGAGGTAGAACGATCCATGGAGGAAACCAAGTTGGGCAGAGTCAAAGTTTCGCCGCTAGCGATTGCCAGTCTTGCCAGCCAAGCGGTCTTGGAATGTTACGGTGTGGTGGGCATGGTCAACAAGGACCTGGCCAGCGGCATCGTCCAGATCCTGCAACCTGCCAGTCACCGGCGCGGCGTCGAGGTTCAAATTGTCAACGATCACATCGTCGTCGATCTATACGTCGTCATTGAATATGGTACGCGCATCGCGACAGTGGCCCAGATGATCCAAAGCACGGTCGAGTACACGCTAGAGAAGGCGTTGGGGGTGCCGGTGGCAGCGGTCAACGTCCACGTACAGGACCTCCGGGTCAGCCCCGAGTGATGTCCAAGCACCCCAGGATCTAGTCAGGAGACGAAAGCATTGACCGAGGATCAAAGCATCATCGAAGAATGGACAACCATCTCGCCGCGTCAGAACCCCGATGCGCCCATCCACCTGTGTGATGGCCGGGGCCTGAAGCGCCTGATGCGCTTTGGCCTGGCCTGGCTGGAGCGGCACCAGCAGGCGATCAACGCCTTGAACGTCTACCCCGTGCCCGACGGCGATACCGGCACGAACATGCTCCTGACCATGCAATCGGCCTATCAGGAGATCCAGCACACGCCGGAGGAAGAAGTCGGCGTCATCGCCCAGAAGGTGGCCCACGGCGCCCTGATGGGCGCGCGGGGAAACTCGGGCGTCATTTTGTCGCAGATCTTTCGCGGTTTTGCCAGGTCCCTGGAGGGCCTGACCGCTTTTGACACTGTGCAATTTGCCTCGGCACTGCGCGAGGCGGCGGCTACAGCTTACAAGGGCGTCATCAAGCCCGTCGAAGGCACCATCCTGACCGTAGCCCGCGAGTCTTCGGAGGCGGCCGTGACCGCGGCGACGGCCAGCGACGACCTGAAGTACGTCCTGGAGCAGGTCGTCCGCGAAGCCCGGGCCTCGGTCACCCGCACGCCGTCGCTGCTGCCCGTGCTGGCCGAGGCCGGCGTGGTGGACGCCGGCGGTCAGGGCTTGCTCATCATCCTGGAGGGGATGCTGCGCTACGCCCGGGGCGAGCAGGTGGACGTGGACGCCGAGCTGGACGCCGCGGTGGACCTCCACGCCCTCCACCCCGAAAGCGCGGAAGGCTATGGCTACGACATCCAGTTCATCATCCACGGCGAGGGGCTGAACGTCAAAGAGATCCGGGAAAACATCGCCTCGATGGGCGAATGTGCCCTGGTGGTCGGCGATTCACGAGCGGTCAAGGTCCACGTTCACTCTCCCGAGCCTGGCACGCCCATCAACTACGGGGCCAGCCTGGGCTCGCTCAGCCGCGTGATCGTCGAGAACATGCAAGAGCAGTACCAGGATTTCATCCTGAGCAAAGCCCAGCAGCCGGCAGCCCCGGCAGAGCCCCTGAGCAGCATCGGCACCGTAGTCGTGGCTCCCGGCGCCGGACTGACCAAGGTCTTTGAGAGCCTGGGCGCCAGTGCCGTCGTCTCGGGGGGACAGACGATGAACCCCAGCACCGAGGACCTGCTCCAGGCGATAGAGGGCATTCCCCACGATGACGTCATTGTCCTGCCCAACAACAAGAACATCGTCATGGCCGCCGAGCAAGCCCAGGCCCTGTCGGAAAAAAACATCGAGGTCGTGCGAACGATTACCGTGCCCCAGGGGATCAGCGCGCTCTTGGCTCTCAACTACCAGGCCGAGCTAGAGACCAACGCCAAGGTCATGGCCGATGCAGCCCGCAGCATCGAGACGGTCGAGATCACGACGGCCGTCCGCTCGGTGCAGATCAACGGCATCGCCGTGGAGGAGGGCAAGGTCATTGGCCTGGTGAACGGCGTGTTGCAGGCAACCGGCGATTCGACGCTGGAGGTGGCGCTCAAAGCCCTGGAGCACGTAGGGACAGAAGACTATGAGATCATCACCGTCTTTTACGGCGAATCGATCACCCCCGACGAAGCCCAGGCACTAGTAGGAGAGATCAAAGACCGCTGTCCAGACCAAGAGATCGAGGTCATAGATGGCGGACAGCCCCACTACTACTACATTCTGTCCGTGGAGTAAGGGTCCGGTCAGCAGTCAGCAACAAAGCGCAACTCGGAGGAATCAACAAGCATGGCAAAGGTGCGGATCGTAACCGACGCAACAGCTCACTTGAGTCCAGAAGTCATCGACCCGTACGAGATCACGGTCTTGCCCGTCGAGATCCGCTTCGGCGAAGAAACGTTCACGATAAACCCCGGCGCGGATACCCAATGGCTCTTTGAGCGAATGGAGGCCGAGCCGGCCCGGATAACCACAGCCACCATCCCGATCCCCATCCTTGAAAAAGCCTTCGCCCGGCTGAGCCGCGAGGCTGAAGACGTCTTGGTGATTCTCAGCTCCAGCCAGTTGAGCCGGGCCTACGACAACGCCCAAGTGGCAGCCCGCGCCTTCCTGGGCAGGTGCCGGATCACCGTCCTCGACTCGATGTCCACGTCTTGGGGGCTGGGGCTGATCGTCGAGGCCGCCGCCAAGGCCGCCGCAGAAGGGCAGTTGCCCGATGACATCATCCGCCTGGTGCGGGGGATGCTGCCCCACCTCTACCTCGTCCTCGTCATCGAGCGGCTCGACTATTTGGAACGGGGGGACCGGCTCGACGTGGCGCAGGCCCTGCTGGGCACGATGCTCCAGATCAAGCCGATCCTGCTGCTCGAAAGCGGCGAAATCGTCTCCCTGGAAAAGGTGCGCACGCGCAACATGGCGCTCGAAAAGCTGGTGGAATTCGTAGAAGAGTTTGCCACGATCCAGCAAGTCGTGATCCTCCGCAGCCCCCTGGAGGACAGCATGGAGGAACTGATCGAGGCCCTGCGGCGCATGCTGGCCGACGTGCTGCCCGACCGGGCATTCCAAACCGTGGAGTATGGTCCACTCCTGGCCTGCCACCTGGGACCGGAGGCCCTGGGGGTGTTTGTCTACGAAGGGCTCTAGGCGCGATGGCCCATCGCAGGGTGGCGGGCGCCGCATGAGCCCGGTCCGAATTGTAACCGACAGCACGGCCGACATTCCCGGCCCACGGGTCATGGAGCTGGGCATCACCGTCGTACCCTGTTTGGTCTGTTTCGGGCAAGAGGTGTTTCGAGACGGCGTCGATCTCGCGCCCGAGTCGTTCTTTCACAAGCTAGCACGCAGTGACGAGCTGCCTCGTACCTCCCAGCCACCGGTCGCCGATTTTGTGGCTGCCTACCGGCGGCTGCTGGGCGATGAGACGTGCGAAGGCATCGTCTCCGTCCACGTTGCCAGGGAATTCAGCGGTACGGTGAACGCTGCCTGGGCCGCGGCCCAGACGCTCGATACACCCTCGCGGGTGGTCGTCGTCGACTCGGGGCAGCTCTCGATGGGGCTGGGCTGGGCCGTCATCGAGGCGGCGCGGCTGGCCCGCGCAGGAGCCGGCCTGGAAGAGGTCCACCAGGCCACGGAAGACGTCCTGCCCCGGCTCCGAACGGCGGCGATGATCGATACGCTGGAGAACCTGTACAAAGGGGGGCGCATCAGCGTGATATCGGCGGCCCTGGGGACAGCGCTCCAGGTCAAGCCCCTGTTGAGCGTCCGGGCCGGGGAGGTCTCGGTCGTGGATCGGGTGCGCACCCGTTCGCGGGCGCTGAGGGGCCTGGCCGTGATGGTGCAGGATTGGGGCCCCCTGCGGGAGATGGCCGTATTGCACACCGGCGCCGAGCCCCTGGCCCGCCAACTGGGCGGCTTGCTGGCCGACCGGCTCTCTGCCGGACGGGTGATCCTGGCGCCGGCCGGGCCGGCGCTGACCACGCACCTGGGCCTGGGGGCGGTGGGTGTGTGCGCGTTGGTGAAATGACACGAGTGAGGATTCCACAATTACAACTTGTGGCGCGAGATAGGCCAATTCCGTCTATCCTGCCGAAATGGAGGTAAAAGCGGATTCCGCATAACCAATAGTTAGCCCGCCAACCCGTCGGCGGTCATCATATCCACGAAAAGTAAGGTAGGAACGCAAGAACAGGAGAGAGAACTATGGAAGCGGTGCGACTGGAACAGGTGGTGGTAGAAGATGGGCAAATGGTCATCACTGGCCTGCCCTATAAGCGAGGAAAATGGGTGGAGGTGATCGTGCTACCCCAGCCGCAAAAAGCGGTACGCCGGTCGCGCTTAACGGTGCGTCAATTGCGTCAGTCGGGGCTCATCGGCCTGTGGAAAGACCGCGAGGATATCCAGGATAGCACCACCTACGCCCGGCAATTGCGGGAACAAGCCCAACGGCGTGGAGACCGCCACTATGATTTTGCTGGATAGCGACGTGATGATCGATTTGCTGCGACAATATCCACACAAGCGGGAACAAGAGCGGCTCCAAGGCGCGGTAACCCCCTATGGCACGGTATGGCTTGCACCAGCGGATTGCGACCGGGCCTTGGCGGTTTTCACGCAGTATCATTTGAGTCACAATGCTGGTGTGCTGGACGTGTTGATTGGTCAGACCGCGGTAGCCTTGGGGATACCCTTGCATACGTTCAACCAGAAACATTATCAGTTCATGACCGAGTTGCAAACCATCTAACCTTATGAGAAAGTCTCATAGGCCGTGAGCAGTCATCCATCACAAACAGGGCGGGCTAACATTGGTTCCAGCCGACGCCCACCCTGGCGCTTTAAACTAACATACCTTGCCCGCGCAGGTGGCGGTGATTCAGGTGGGTCCTGCCAGCGGGGGCGGGTGAGCGCGGCTGAACCTGGCCGTTGGGCGGCAGCGCATCATTGAAATTGGACAAAAAAGGGGTAAAGTATCGTGCGATCCAAACTGAGTGTAGAGATACTGCGAGCAGAAGCCGGTAGATTTGCTGAAATCGAATCAGAATACTCTAGCGAGGAGATTTATGCAACTACTGATGGAAAGGCAATTGGGACGTACCTTGAGCACAAATTTCAGGACTATCTCGGTGCTAGATATGTGTACGAACGAGGTAGCTCAACGCGGGGTATTGATTTTCCTGAGCTGGGTGTTGATATGAAAGTTACCCGAATCACCCAGCCTCAATCATCTTGCCCATTCAAGTCGGCCAAACAGAAGATTTACGGGCTTGGATACTCGCTCTTGGTTTTTGTCTACGAAAAAGAAGATGATCTAGACACTCAGACAGGACGCATGAACATACTTCATACAATATTTGTGGACAAAGCTCGAACCGCTGATCACCAAACAACTACAGGATTGCGTCAGATTATTGAAAATGACGGTAACATAGACGATATTCTGGCGTTCTTCGAGGAGAGGCGATTACCGGTCGAAGAAATTGCAGCTAACGAGCAGATGATATGAGTAAAGTAAGACGCGACCGCATAAAGGAGATGGGGGATTTCCAGACGCCCCGCGAGTTTGCGGATAGAGTCTGTGCCCTTCTTTTTGAGAAAGGGATTCGACCAGTCTCAATTCTCGAACCGACGTGCGGGAAGGGTAATTTTTTACTGTCCGCTTTAGAGCGCTTCTCATCGGTAGCAGAGGCAATTGGCGTGGATATTAATGCTCAGTACGTGAGCCGACTCAGAGATAAACTCACCTGGCGAAAGGACTCTCGCCAGATCAAGATAACTCAAGGTGATTTCTTCGATATTGATTGGAACGAATTGTTAGATAGTTTGCCTGAACCAATCCTTGTCATCGGCAACCCACCATGGGTCACCAATGCAGAATTGGCAAGACTGGGTAGCGATAACTTGCCCCAGAAGACAAATTTATGGAATTTATCGGGTCTTGACTCCATAACGGGCAAGAGCAATTTCGATATTTCAGAGTGGATGCTGATATATCTCTTGGAGCGGCTTGAAGGCCGCGATGCGGTTTTGGCGATGTTGTGCAAAACTAGCGTTGCTCGCAAGGTTTTGCACTATGCCTGGGAGCACGACATCCGGTTAGAGAGTTCATCCATATACTTATTTGACGCTGGTGAAACCTTTGGGGTTTCTGTAAATGCCGGCCTGCTCCTTTGTAAGACTGCTCGGCGGCAGTCCTGTAAAGTCTACATTAGTTTATCAGACGACGTACCCGAGACGACCTTCGGCTTTCGTGATGGTCGCTTGATTGCCCAGACCAGACTGTATGACCGATGGAAGCATTTGCAAGGAGAGGAATATTATCGCTGGCGATCCGGCATCAAACACGATTGTTCAAAGGTGATGGAATTAGAAAAAGAAGGGAGAAGGTATAGAAACCAGTTGAGAGAGTTGTACGAGTTGGAAAGCACCTACCTATACCCTATGCTCAAGAGTTCCGACGTTGCGAAAAATGAAGTTTTAGAACCGACGAAATGGATGCTGGTTACGCAGAGAAGTGTAAGGGAGAGCACGACACCCATTAGAGATAGAGCGCCGAAGACGTGGGAATATCTGCAGGAACACAGGGATTTCCTCAATAGTAGAAAAAGTTCTGTGTATGAAAACCGACCACAATTTTCCATTTTTGGAGTGGGTGAATATTCCTTTGCCCCGTGGAAAGTAGCCATATCTGGTCTATACAAGAAGCTACACTTTGCGATCATAGGGTCGTACGAAGGTAAACCAATTGTGCTAGACGATACCTGTTACTTCATACCGTGTGGTAATCGAAAAGAAGCCGAGTATCTCGCCGGACTTTTGAATTCAGGGATCGCCAGTCAGTTTTTCGAGGCTTTCATTTTTTGGGATAAGAAGCGTCCAATTACAGCCAGTATTCTTCGCCGTTTGGATTTGACTGCCCTTGCCAGAGAGCTAGGAACTGAGGATCAGATGAGGGCTTTCTTGGGTTCCTCAGGGCCATCCGGAGAATGGCGTCAGCAAATGAGGTTGGGTATATAATCTTGAAAAAGACGTAGCCGCCCAACAAGGGCGTCAACCCGACGCGGCTGGCACCGCACGGAGCGGCGGTGGCCCGCGCATTGGGGCGGGGTTGCTGACGTCAGCGGGTGCGCCGTCGGCGCCGCGCGGGTTATGCTTACCGTTGGGCAGACCGTCAGAGGCAAAGGGGCTACAACAGCAGAAGAATCGGACCGAGTTATGGTCAAAATCGTCACCGAGAGTACGGCCGACATCCCGGCCGAAATGGCACGGGAACTGAATATCGCCATCGTGCCCAGCTACGTCGTCTTTGACACAGAAACCTACCTGGACGGGGTCAATCTGACGCGGGACCAATTCTACCGGAAGCTGGAGGAGACGCACACCATTCCGACGACGGCGACGCCGCCGCCGGCCCACTACCGGGAGGTCTATGAGCGGGTCGCCCAGGAGACGGACGAGATCGTCTCGATCCACCTGGCCGCCCGGCTGAGCGGCCTGCACGACGTGGCGGCGGTCGCGGCCCAGGACGTGCCGGAAGCGCGCATCGTGCTCGTGGACTCGGAGCAGGTGTCGATGGGCTACGGCTGGCTGGCCATCGCCGCGGCAGAAGCCGCCCAACGGGGCGAGACCGTGAAAGAGATCGTGCGCCTCGTCGAGGGGATGAGAAGCCGGTCCCGGGTCCTGGCCGCCCTCGACACGCTGGAGTTCATCTACCGGGGCGGGCGGGTGAGTTGGGTGCAGGCCATGGTCGGCACCGTGCTGCGCATCAAGCCCTTGATCGAGGTCTATGGGGCGGAGGTGCACCTGCTGGAGCGGGTCCGCAGCCGGGCGCGGGCCATGGAGCGACTCGTGGAGCACGTCGAAGCCCTGGGGCCGCTGGAGCGGGCCATCGTCCTGCACGCCAATGCACCGGAGCGGGCGGCAGAGGTGGCCGACCGCGTTCAAGAATTCACGCCGGAGTGGAAGCCGTTGATCACCCAGGCCGGCGTCACCATTGCCAGCCACGCCGGGCCGGGCGCCGTGGGCCTGGCCTGCGTGACAAAATCGTAAATTGGAGGCAGAATGCCGACAGCTTTTGAAAAGCTGACGAAAATCCTGAACCTGGAGAAGAGCCAGGGGTACCAGAACCGGGCCGTCATCGGGGGCCTGGAGAAATTCGCCAGCATCTGGCGGGCGGAAGCCCAGGCCGAAGCAGATGGCCCGGACCAAAGCCAAAAGCACCAGGAAATCGACGAGATCGCCGACCGCCTGACCCACTACGAGGCGGCAGATCGGGACCAGCGACAGGAGATCGTAGACACGATCTTGAACAGGTTGCAGGGAGGGGAAAAGGAGAGCGCGGCAAAGGAAGGAAAGGACAAGGCTCCAGAGGACGAGCCGACTACACCCCGACGGCCGCCCCTTCAGAAGCCGACGCCGTCCCGGGGCCGCCAACCGCCACCCCAAAAGCCTGCAGTGCCCCGGAGCGAGGCAACACCGCCCCCGGCCGCGCCGGAGAAACCACCGGCCAAAGCCCCAGAGCGGCCCGACACCGGCCTGGAGGCCCCGGTCGATACCCTGCCGGGCATCCAGACGGCTTACTCGCGGCGGCTGGCCCGGCTGGGCATCCGTACCGTCCGCGACGTGCTCCAACACTTCCCCTTTCGCTACGAGGACTATCGCCAGCTCAAGCCCATCAACCAATTGGAGTACGGCGAGGAGACGACCATCGTGGGCACCGTGTGGGAGACGGGCTCGCGGCGCACGCGGGGCGGAGCCTCCATCGTCACGAGCGTCATCGCCGACGCCTCGGGCACCATCGAGGCCGTCTGGTTCAACCAGCCCTACCTGGTCCGCCAGTTGCGGGCCGGGCGGCGCATCGTGCTCAGCGGCAAGGTCGACGAGTACCTGGGCCGCCTGACCCTGACCTCGCCCACCTGGGAGCCGCTGGAGCGGGAGCTGATCCACACCGGCCGGCTCGTGCCCATCTATCCCCTGACGCGGGGCATCAGCGCCCGCTGGATGCGGCGCCTGACCAAGCGGGTCGTGGACCACTGGGTCCCCCGGCTGCGCGACCCCCTGCCCAAAGACATCCGCCGGCGGCAAGAGCTGATGGACCTGCCGGCCGCCATCCGCCAGATCCACTTCCCTGACAACCAGGAGCTGGCCCAGGAGGCCCGCCGCCGCCTGTCGTTCGACGAGTTTTTCGCCATCCAGTTGGGCTTGCTGCGGCAGCGGCAGCGGTGGCAGAACCAGCAGGGCATCCCCCTCACCGGAGATCGGGCCATCGTCGAGAGGTTCGTCGAATCGCTGCCCTTCGAGCTGACGGCAGCCCAGCGGCGCAGCCTGGATAGCATCCTGGAGGACGTCGTCGAGCCCCGGCCCATGAGCCGCCTGCTCCAAGGAGACGTCGGCTCGGGCAAGACGGTGGTGGCCACCGCCGCGATACTGGTGGCGCTGGCCTCGGGCAAACAGGCGGCGCTGATGGCCCCTACGGAGATTTTGGCCGAGCAGCACTACCAGACGCTGACCGACCTGCTCGCCGGGGCGGCGGAGTGGGGCCTGGAGCGCCCCGTCTCGGCGGTGCTGCTGACCGGCAGCCTGCGCCGCGTGGAGCGCCGCCGGGCCTACACCGCCGTGGCCTCCGGCGAGGCCGACGTAGTCATCGGCACCCACGCCCTGATCCAGAAACACGTCACCTTTGACGACCTGGGCCTGGTCGTGGTCGACGAACAGCACCGCTTTGGCGTGCTCCAGCGGGCTTCGCTGCGGCAGAAGGGTAGCTCGCCGCACATGCTGGTCATGAGCGCCACGCCCATCCCCCGCAGCCTGGCGTTGACGGTCTATGGCGACCTGGACATCTCGGTCATTGACGAGATGCCACCGGGCCGGCAGCCCATCGAAACCCGCTGGCTGCTGCCCCGCGAGCGGGAGCGGGCCTACGCCTTTATCCGCAGCCAGGTCGAAAAGGGGCGCCAGGCCTTCATCCTCTACCCCCTGGTCGAGGAATCGGACAAGGTGGAGGCCAAGGCCGCCGTCAAAGAGTACGAGCGCCTCCAGACCAAGATCTTTGCCAATCTGAAGGTGGGGCTCCTCCATGGGCGGATGAAGGGCAAAGAGAAGGACGAGGTGATGGGCCGTTTCCGCGAGGGCGAGCTGGACGTGATGGTCTCGACCTCGGTCATCGAGGTGGGCATCGATGTGCCCAACGCCACGGTCATGATGATCGAGGGCGCCGACCGCTTTGGGCTGGCCCAGCTCCACCAGTTCCGGGGCCGGGTGGGACGCGGCGGGAAAAAGTCCTACTGCCTGCTCATCTCTGACGCCGTCACGCCCGACGATCCCCAGACCAAAAAGACGTGGGATCGCTTGAAGGCCATCGAGGAAACGCAGGATGGCTTTGTGTTGGCCGAGAAGGACCTGGAGATTCGTGGGCCGGGCGACTTTTTCGGCGTGCGCCAGAGCGGCCTGCCGTCGCTGCGATTGGCCAGTTTGAGCAACGTCAAGATCCTGGAGCAGGCCCGCGCCGAGGCCCGAATTCTCTTTGAAGAGGACCCGGCGCTCGAAAAGCCGGAACATCAGCCTCTGGCCCAGTACGTGTCCCGCGTTTGGCAGGGCTCCGGCGACCTGAGCTGACGACGAACATGGAGAACGAGGATGACCACTGCCATCTATCCGGGCACCTTTGACCCGGTGCACAACGGCCACATCGACATTGCCACGCGAGCGGCGCGGCTCTTTGACCACTTGACCATGGCCGTCTACGACCGGCCGATGAAGAACCTGCTCTTTACCACGGCCGAGCGCAAAGCCATGATCGAACGGGCACTGGCCCACGTGCCGAACATTAGCGTCAAGACCTACAACCAGCTCACGGTGGACTTTGCCCGGCAGGTCGGCGCCCGGGTCATCGTCCGGGGGCTGCGCGTCATCTCTGACTTTGAGCTGGAATTTCAGATGGCGCTGACGAATAAACAACTGGCGCCCGAGATCGAGGTCGTGTGCCTGATGACGGACCAGGACTATGCCTTTCTCAGCGCCAGCACCGTCAAAGAGGTGGCCATGCTCGGCGGCGAGGTTCGGGGCATGGTGCCTGACCACGTGGCCACGGCCATGCAGGCCAAGTTTTCCGAACCCGGCAACGAGGGAGAGAGCCGCGTAAAACTCGTTTCGCTGCGAGATTAAGGCGGTGGAGGGCCTGAAGAGTCGCCCCTGGGCCGTAGCCAGGGGCCCAAACCGACCGAAGAAAGGAGGGGATTCCCATTAGCGATATCTATTTTCTCATCGAGCGATTGGAACGACTGCTAAACGAAAGCTGGCGCATGCCGCTCAGCGCCTACCTGGTCATCAACGAGGACGACTTTTTGGACGTCATCGACCAGATGCGGACGGCCATTCCCAAAGAGATCAAGGAGGCGGAGCGGACCCAGCGGGAGCACGACCGGATCGTGGCCCAGGCCGAAGAGGAAGCGGACCGGATCATCCAACTGGCCCAGGAGGAGGCAGCCAACCTGGTGGAAGAGCACGAAATCATCGCTGCCGCCAACCAACGAGCGGACACGATCATCGAGCGTGCCCAGCGGGAGGCCGAATTGCTCAAGATCGAGGCCGACGAGTATGCACGAGAGGTGCTGGTCGTTCTTGACGACCAGCTCGGCACCCTGGATGGTCAGATCGCCATCCTGCTGACCACCGTGCGCAACGGCCTGGCCAAGCTCTCCGGGGCTCCTGAAGCCGAAGCGGTAACCGAAGGCTGAACACGGTTTGGGTGTAGCGCTGCCCAGTTAGAACGGGACGTGGGCCTCACGCCGGAGACACCACGTCTGCCCGCCCGCGTCCCCATTTTGACACTGAGCCGGGTCTGACCTATAATTGGGCCGCTCATGAGTGGGAAGACAAAGAATCAGGGCGCTTTGCGCTACAACGTGGCCCAACTCTTAAAAGGGACAACCGGCGCACAACGAAAATACGAGCTCGAAGCGGACACTCACAACCTGGACCCCGAGTTGGAGCCAGTCCAGCCGCTGACCGGCTCGATAACGTTGATGCGGACCAGCCAGGGTATTCTGGCGACGGGCCAGCTCCACACAGCGCTCCGAGCCGAGTGCCGCCGCTGTCTCGTGCCGTGCATCACCGAGGTCGGGATCGAGCTGGAGGAAGAGTTCTACCCGGCGGTGCGCATCGAAGAGTCGCCGGTGGATGAGATCCCGGAGGAGGATCGCGACGAAGCGCTGCGCATCGACGAGCACCACATCCTCGATCTGAGCGAGGTGATTCGCCAGGGCCTGTGGCTGTCAGGTCCGGCCGAAGCAGTCTGCCAGCCGGACTGTGCCGGAATCTGCGCTCACTGCGGGGGTAATTTGAACCTGGACGAGTGCACGTGCGAGGAGGTCACCATCGATCCTCGCTGGGCTGCACTCGAAGGGCTGCTGACGGAAGAAATAGACTCGTAGAATAAGGAGATTGATCCAATGGGAGCACTACCAAAACGAAAACTGGGCAAGAGCCGCAAAGGCAAGCGGCGCAGCCACCACGCGCTCAAGGCGCGAAACCTGGTGCCCTGCCCCAATTGCCACGAATTGCGGCTGCCCCATCACGTTTGCCCCTTCTGTGGCAACTACAAGGGCGTCGAGGTTGTCGAGACCAAGTCCGAATAGCGTGGACAGGGGGCATCAGCAAGATGAAATAGGCCGTGTTGGGTCTCAACACACGGCCTTATTTGCTAACAAGACCAGGTGCCAGGCACTTGTGCACGAAACACCCAGAGGGACCGGCACAGCCCTCATTTGATTTGACAATCGGAAGAGTGGACAAGTGCCTGGCACCTCGATTCCAGAGGAGGGCGCCGTGATCGGTTTTTCACTTCCAGACGAACTGCTGGAGATCCAGACCCGGGCGCGTAACTTTGCCCAGAAAGAGATCCAGCCCATCGCCGCCGAGTACGACCGCAAGGCCGAGGTGCCGCCGGGCATCATCGGCAAGGCCAAAGCGGCGGGGTTGCTCAACGTGACCATCCCCCAGGAGTACGGGGGGATGGGCTACGGCGCGCTGCAAAGCGCCGTCATCGCCGAGGAGCTGGGCGCGGCCTGCGCCGGCATCAGCATCACCATCCTGGTCAACGGCCTGGCGCTGACCCCGCTCATGCTCTTTGGGACGGAGGAGCAGCGGGAAAAGTTCCTGCGTCCCGTGGCCGAAGGGGCCAAGCTGGCCGCGTTCTGCCTGACCGAGCGCGAGGCCGGGTCGGACGCCAGCGCGGTCCAGACCACGGCCCTGGCCGACGGGGATGATTTCGTCATCAACGGCACCAAGTGCTTTGTCACCAGCGGCGGACAAGCCGACGTCCTGACCGTCTTTGCCCTGACCAATCCCGACCGAGGGGCGCGCGGTGTATCGGCCATCGTCGTGCCGGCCGACACGCCCGGCATCGCCGTCACCAAGGTCGAGGACAAGATGGGCCAGCGGGCCTCGGACACGGCGGAATTGACCTTTGAGGACGTGCGCGTGCCCCAGGCCAACCTGCTGGGCAAGGCAGGCCGGGGCTTTCCCATCGCGCTGCAAGTCCTGGACTTTGGCCGCTCGGGCGTGGCGGCGTTGAGCGTCGGCGTGGCCCGGGCAGCGCTGGAGCACGCCACCCGCTACGCCAAGGAGCGACAGCAGTTCGGCGCGCCCATCTTTCACAACCAGGGCATCTCGTTCCTGCTGGCCGACATGGCCACCAAGGTCGACGCGGCACGGCTGCTCACCTGGCGGGCGGCCTGGCTGGTCGACCAGGGTGAGCGGCCCTCGATGGAAGCGGCCATGGCCAAGTGCTTTGCCTCGGACACGGCCATGGCGGTGACCACCGACGCCGTGCAGGTGTTCGGCGGCTACGGCTACATGAAGGACTATCCGGTGGAGAAACTGATGCGCGACGCCAAGATCTTGCAGATTTACGAGGGGACGAACCAGATCCAGCGGATGGTCATCGCCCGGCAGTTGGGGAAAGGCTAGATTGAGAGATGGGCAAGAACGCGTGGCTTTTTCCGGGGCAGGGCTCGCAAGAGGTGGGGATGGGCCGGGATTTGGCCGAGGCGTACCCCGCCGCCCGACGGCTTTACGACCAGGCTAGCGAGATCCTGGGGATCGATCTCTCGCAACTGTGCTTCGAAGGGCCAAAAGAGGAGCTGGACGACACGATCAACACCCAGCCGGCCCTCTTTGTCACGAGCCTGGCCACGTTGAAGGCCCTGGAAGCCGAGGACAAAGCCCCGGCTCCGGCCCTGGTCGCCGGGCACAGCCTGGGCGAGCTGACGGCCCTGGCCGCCGCGGAGGCGATGGATTTTGCCGATGGTCTGCGCCTGGTGCGCGAGCGCGGCCGGTTGATGAAGCTGGCCGGCGAGCGGAATCCGGGGGGGATGGCCGCCGTGCTCAAGATGGACGACGCCGAGGTGGAGCGGGCCTGTAAGAACGC
>CAYLZO010000103.1:6431-17199 GCA_964387775.1 uncultured Anaerolineaceae bacterium | reverse complement strand
CAAGATACGGGGACCATTCGTCACATTCGTGTGTCCCAAGCGTGTAACGCTCTCTAGAAGTAGAAGCGCGTCACGTGCCAAGCCCCGGCTCGTCGCCGGGGCTTTTTTTCATCGCATGACGTCGCTCTCGGTTTAGCGCGGCGGGCTGATCGTGATCGGCGCGTTTACGTCGTAGAGGTCATAGACCAAGTTCAGCGTGCCGCTGGCCGAATAGGTGTCGTAGTAGGTGCCGTGGCCGTTCATAGTCAGCCGTACGACGTAGCCGCCATCTTTGGCCACCCAGATGTCGCCCTGGGCGCTGGTCATGCCCATCTCGCCCTCCACGTTGCTGACGTCGTAGACGTAGTGTTTGCACTCGATGCCGTTGATCGTCTCGTCGGGCTTGACCCGCTGCGCCTGCTGAATGTAGGGCAGCAACTCGCCGATGCCCACGACCTGGCCCCCGTATTCGGTCTCCAGTGCCGTGACGGGCACCGCCACCCAGGGCCGGCGGCCGACCTTGACCCACACCTGCTCGCCGATCCAGATGACCTCGACCTGGTTGCTGGGTAGTTGGGCCGTGGCCTGCCCCTCGACGCGCAGGATCGAGTGCAAAGCCACTGGATTCGTCGTCACCTCGCCCTCGTAGTATGCCTTGCTGTTGACGCCCGTGCCATCGGCCGTAAAGTCGAGAGAGACCTTCTGCCGGAAGCTGCTCAACGTGGTGACGCTGGCCTCCCAATCGGCGGGATCGAAGGTATAGACGTCGTCGGGCGCGACGGGTGCCTCGGTGGGTGGCGGCGGGTCCGTCGGCTGCGGGGGCGTCTCGGTCGGCGGTGCGTCGGTGGGCAGTGCCTCGGTGGGGGCAGCCGGCTCGGCCCCCTCCTCTGTCACTGCCTCCGATTCCGGCTCTGCCGGTGTGGGCGTCGGTAACTCTTCGGTTTGGGTCGGCTCGGCCGGCACAGGTGTGGCGCTCGGCGCCATCGGCGTCTGGGTAGGTGCGGCGAGCGCCGTCTCTGTGGCCCGTTCCCCCAGGTAAACGTTGACTTCGACATCCCGGTCGCCGCCACAACCTGCCAACACGGACATTAACAATAACGCAACGATAAACCCCTTGACCCCTCGCATCTCTTTGCCTCCTTGTCGTCTTTGTCCAAGAGTGCGGACAGTATATCATAGCCGGACCCGCGAGTCCAATGTCTTGCCAGCAGCCAGCAGCCAGCAGCTTGAACTGACTGCGACTTTGTGTTATCATGGACCTGGATCAAACATCTGAGGCTATAATATCATGCCGGCTCCAACGAGGGAAGTGTCACCGGTCACGGGCGACCATGACCAGAGTCACATCTCCTTTCAAACCATCGCAGCGTAGGAGGGTCACGTGGGAGAATGGAAAGACACCGCTGAGGTAGCCATCGTCGGCGGCGGCATCATGGGCGCCAGCACGGCCTACCACCTGGCCGAAAAAGGCTGCACCGACGTCGTCATCTTGGAGAAGGACCTGCTGGCCCAGGCGTCCACCGGATTGAGCGCCGGCGGCATTCGCCAGCAGTTCTCCCATCCGGCCAACATCCGGCTCTCGCAAGAGGCCGTGCGTATCTTTGAACAGTTCGAGGTGCTGTTCGGCGTGGATATGGAGTTCCGCCAGGTGGGCTATCTCTTTTTGGCCCAGAGCGAGGACGTCTGGCAAGAGTTCCTGGACAACGTCGAGATCCAGCGCCGCCACGACGTCCCCGTCGAAGTGCTGTCTCCGAAGGAAATCAAGTACCGCTGGCCCTACCTGCGCGTCGACGACCTACGGGGGGGCACCTTCTGCCCCGAGGACGGCTACGCCGACCCCTACATGGCCGCCATGGGCTTTGCCAACGCCGCCCGGCGGCTGGGCGTGCGCATCGAGGAGCAGACCGAGGTGACGGCCATCCGCGTCGAGGGCGGCGTGGTGCGCGGCGTGGAGACAACCCAGGGGCCGATCTCGGCGCCCGTGGTCGTCAACGTCGCCGGGCCGTGGGGCGGCCGGGTGGCCCGCATGGCCGGCGTGGACCTGCCGGTCGAGCCCTACCGCCGCCAGGTATTCGTCACCAAGCCCTTTGAACCGATCCAAAAGCCGGTGCCCATGATCCTCGACATCGAGCCGGCCTTTTACTTTCGCGGCGAGGGGCCGGGCGTGCTCATGGGCATGAGCGATCCCGACGAGCCGCCGTCGTTCAATACCAACTGGGACTATACGTTCCTGGAAAGGCTCATCGACAAAGCATTTCACCGCGCGCCCATCCTGGAGGAGGCCGAAATCGGGCGCGGCTGGGGCGGGCTCTATGCCATCACGCCCGACGACAACCCCATCATCGGCCCGCTGCCGGGCGCCGAAGGGTTCTACTGCGCCATCGGCTTTTCGGGCCACGGCTTCCAGCAGGCGCCGACGGTGGGCCGCATCCTCGGCGAGCTGATCCTGGACGGCGCGACCGATTTCGACCTGAGCCCCTTTGCCCACGACCGCTTCGACCGGGTGACGGGCAAAGCCGAGACGCGGGTCGTTTAGACGCTTCGGGGAGGACATCATGGGGGAGCTTTGCCAATCAGTGGCTCAGTGATTCCATGGAGTCAGGGTTCGTAGTCGGCGATTCGCCGCAGGCGTGCCTGGCCGCAGGCCCGCAGAGCGTGGCAAGCGCCGTAAGAGCGCCTGCCAACCCATTTGAAACATATCCAAACGATTCGCACAGCAGGATGATTGACCAACCGGCGACTTGGTGGTATACTAAGAGACAGCAGTTGGGCCAACCCACTATCACCAGATAAGAGAAAAAGGAGAAAGTACGATGCTTCTACGCGGAAATCTGATCGCCGAAACGCCCATCTATCGCGGCAACGCCCGCAAGACCCTCTTTACCCGCGACGCCGACGGCACCCACCGCCTCGTCTCGCTGGCCGGCGAGATCAGCGGCACCGCCCAGTCGCTGATGGACGCCTTTATCGGCCAGTCGCGCCGGGGGCGGAACGTCGGCCTGCTCAACGAGCTGTGGCGGCGCCTCTACGGCAAACCCCTGCCCGATGGGCTCATCACCCGCGTGGACTGTAAACTCCAGGAGGATTCCTACCCGCGCGGCAACTTTTTTGACCTGCGCATGGGCCTCAAGCTGGACGAGGACCGCTGGGCGTCCATCTCCAACGCCAACTACAAGATGGAGACCGTCTTTCGGAACTCGGTCTTTGACTTTAGCATGACGGTGGACGACGCCACCCTGCGCCGCGACGGCAACGAGGCCCGGCTCTACTACCTGCTGGGCGAGCTGCGGGCCGGGCGCTTCTGGTTCGGCGCGGGCAAGAGCAAGGGCCTGGGGCGCGTCCGCCTGGAGATGGACCCGCCCTTTGACGCGCCCGGGACGCCGCCGGCGCTCACTCCCTCGGCCAACCACCTGCAACTGACCCTGACCTTCGACGCCACCAACCCCGTCCTCGTCGGCTGGAACTGGGGCAAGGTAGACCCCGACGTGCCCTCCTTCGCCGCCGTCGAGGGCCGCGTCCTCGTGGCCGCCATGCGCGACCTGCCCGAGCCGATCCGCGACCGGCTGGAGATGACGCTGGCCGGCCCCATCCTCAACCCCGAGGACTGGAAAGCCAAGTTCGCCCAGGTCCTGCCCCGCGTGATCGCCATCTGGCTGATGGAAGAGTCCTCGGGCGAGATGGAGACCTGGACCCTGACCCGCGCCGAAGCCTCCAAGCTGGGCCGGGGCCGCTACGGCCTCCCCCAAAAGACGATGGACAAGATCGAGCCGCTGATCGACCGGCCCTTCCCCAGCGAAAAAGCCGCCCAAGCCGCCGTCGAAAAGGCCCTGGGCCGCAAGAACAAGGCCATCAAGCGCATCGTGCGCGTCCTGGAGCAGGGCGAGCAGGCGGGCATGATGCTGGACCGCGAGGCGTGGCAGGAGGTCGCCGGGGGACTGGGGCTCGACCCCGCCCTCGGGGATCGACTGGCCGAGCGCATCGAGGACGAGGCGGCCCTGGTCGAGGCCCTGACGCCGGCCTGCCAGCGGATCCTGCCCCGGCTCTACGACCAGGTGGATCAGCAGATCACGCTCCTGCGCAGCGACGCCTGGGTGGACGCCGAGCTCGCCAGCCGCGAGGAGCACCTGCGCATCAAGACCATGCTGCTCGAAGGCCAGATCGGCGAGGGGCAGTGGGGCGATCCCAACCAGGTGCCCGAGGGCGTCAGCCAGGCCGTGTGGCGCGAGTTCGTGGCCGAGCACCGGCGCGTGCGCTACCGGCACATGGTCCACCCCGGCAACCTACGCAAGAGCATCGTCAACGACCAGAATTTCATCGCCTTTCTCAAAGGCTACCGCGACCGGGCCCGCCAGGAGCTGGCCCAGCCCTACAACGTCGATTTCCGGGCCGGCGGCTCCGCCAATCGCGACGTCTCGCGCAAGTACGGCAAGCCCTACGACACCGTGTTCATGCGCATGCTCTCCTGGGCGCCCTCGCCCCAGGAGCAGGGCGCGTGGGAGATTTACATTCCGGGCAGCACCCTCAAGGGCGCTTTCCGCAAGCGCGCCTCGCAGGTGCTCAAGACCGTGTGGGGCGAGACCCGCGAGACCGAAGCCGTGCTGGACCGCCTCTTTGGCGCCCAGGGGCGACGCGGCCTGGTTTTCTTTTCCGACGCCTACCTGGCCGATCCCTACGACCCCGAGCGGGCCTGGTGCTCGATGGACGGCGTCAAGATGGACCCCGCCACTGGCCAGCCGGTCGAAACAGCCAAGCACGACTATCTCTTTGCCTACGGCGACCACCTGACCTTCCAGGTCCGGCTCGACCTGCAAGACGTCCACGAGCGGGACCGGGAGGCGATGTCGCTGCTGGCCCACCTGCTGGAGGATTTTCGCCGGGGCGACATCCCCCTCGGCGGCGAAAAGACCAGCGGCTTTGGCTGGGTGCAGGCCAGGCTCAACCGGCTCCTGTGGCTGACCGGCGACCCGAAGGGCGTGAGCGAGACCCTCTTTGGCGAGCGCTTTCTGGCCCGCGACGGCCTGTGGCAGCGGCTGGAGCTGGAGGGCGAGGCGGCGGCGGCGGCCCTCGAATTCATGGAGCCCCTGGTGCCGCCCCAGGCCAAGGTGGCGGCCCGGCCGCCCAAGGCCGACGCCGGCTTTGTCTCGCACCGCGCCTTTGGCGGCTACTGCGGCAAGCTCTTTGTCGAGGCCGAGGTGCTGACGCCCCTCCACGTGCGCGAGAGTGGCGAGCCCTCCATGCGCGCCGACGTGGACGGCGGGCCAGTCAACGGCTGGGACTTTTTCTCCATGTCGCCGCCAGCCGCCGAGCATCGCGGCGTGGAGCGGCAGTACGCCCTGCCCAGTCGCAGCCTCAAGGGCCTGATCCGCCACGTCTATGCCATCGCCAGCGACTCGCGCCAGGAGAGCCCCGACATCGGCCGCCTGAACCCGACCGACGGCCTCTTTGGCTGGGTGGGCCGGGGGCCGAACCAGGCCCTGGCCGGGCGCCTCTCCTTCGGCTTTGCCCATTTCGACGAGCCGAAGCTGGCCTGGTTCCGGGTGCCCTATCCCTACGGCAACTGGCGGTACAGCGGCGGCGAATGGCAAAAGGAGCCGGGCCAATCGGCTGTCCAGATGCAGATCGCCAAGACCTGGCGGCTCTTTCCCCACACCCCGCTGGCGCCCATCGCCCGGCAGCTCGACGACTTTCGGCCCGACACCGCCCAGGCCAGCTATTTCCGCGCCATCCTGCCCGGCAGCCGGGCGCGCTTTGCCCTCCGCTTCTGGAACCTGGAGGAGGAGGAGCTCCAGCGGCTGATCTGGTGCGTGGGCCTGGAGGAGGGCTTTGCCCACAAGATGGGCAAGCACCGCTACCTGGGCTTTGGCAGCCTGCGCCTCACCATCCTGCCCGAGAGCTACCTGACCGACTGGGCGCGGCGCTATGCCGGCGAGCCGGAGGATGCCTGGCGGGGGGCGCTCCAGCCCGGCGACTGGCTCTACCGCGACGTGCTGGCCCATTATCCTGAACTACGGAGGGCGCTGCGTGCTGAGCAGCTTTGATTGGCTGCGCCGCAGTCGAAGCGGCACCGAGCTGCTGGCCACCATGCGCGTCCTCGACCAAAAACCCGAGCTGTTTGACCACCAGGCGGGCCGAGACCCGGCGAGGGGCCTTGGCCCGCCTGCTTCTGCCCTCGACGGTCCCTGCTCACGCTGCTGGGTCTACCCCCGGCCCACCACCCGCCGGGGCAAAGCCCGCTACTGCCGGGCCTGCCACGCCATCCTGCGCGAGGCCAGCCTGCTGGGCAACGCCTCGCGGCGGGCCATCGTCGTCTGGGGGCGCGTGACCCAACTGCCCCAGCCCCTGCGCAGCGGCCGGGGCTTTGCCGACAGCCGGGTGCTGGGCGCCACCGTCTGCGAGCCCGACCACTTTGGGCTGATGATCTACCGCCACGACCTCAAGCCCTGGCTCCAGGAGCTGGTGCTCTACCACGGCACGTCCCTGCGCGGCCTGCTCCAGGTGCTGCCCACGACGGGCCGGGGGTGGGGTCTCGACATGAGCGACGTGCTCTGCCGCGCCATCCACCACGAGGGCCGCTTTGCCCTGGACCAACTGCGCGTGCGCTTTTTCTCCGCCCCGCACCAGCTCCTGATGCCCCACAAGCGGGATCGGCGCGGGCTGCTCACCTTCGAGATTTCCGACTTTATCAGCCTGCTAGAGATGGCGGCCGTCTTTCGCACCCTGCTCCGCCCCGAGGCCCAGGAGGCGCTGCAAGAGCTGCTGGCCCTGGACGATCCCCGCGAGGAGCAGTTCTACTGGGGCCGCTTCCTGGGCTACCTCAGCCCCGAGGCCAAGGACATGCTCCACGCCTGGCGCATCCGCCAATGGCCCAAAGAGCGGGTCCAGCTCCTCTACGAACTGATCGAGTATGTTTCCTTTTACCAGGCCGCCTAGCCTGCTCCGCTACCTGCTCGTCTGGCGGGTGAACGGCTCGCTGGTCTGGCTGCCCGATTGCCCGGCGGTCGAGATCTCACGGGTGCTGGGCACGCTCATCGCCGAGCGGCTGCCGACGCGCCGGGCGGCCCCCTGGCGCAAGGCCCTGGCCCCCTGGGACGAATACGAGGCCCGCAAGGGGCGCAAGCCCCTGCCCGACGCCCCCTGGCCCCTGGACGCGACGATTTTCGCCTATCCCGGCAAGCGGAGCTACGGCCAGGGGGAGCTGATCCTATGGGAACTCGAGCTCCTGGGCGAAAGCGCCGATCACGGCCACTTTTTGGAGCTCGTCCTGCCGGCCCTGGAGGAGGCGGCCCGCACCCGGGACCGCCGCTGGCATCAAACCAACAGCCTGTGGGGCCAATTCGACGTGCACGGCGCCTACGCGGCGCGCGGCAACGGCTGGGAGCCCTTCGTCCAGGCGGGCAAACTCGATCTGCAGTACGCGCCCACGGCCCGGCAGTGGCTGGACGGCCTGCCCTTCAACGCCCCATCGGACCGGCTCTTTGAGCGCCTGACGTGGCTGACGCCCTTCGACCTCACGTCCCCCGGCCGTCGGCGGCATCGCGGCAAAAAGATCCCGGCCCGCGAGGTGCCGACCCTGGGCGCCCTCCTCGAGGCGCTGGAAGCGCGGCTGACGGCACTCTTGCCGGGTAAGCACAACACGCCCGACGATCTGTGGGCGGCGCTGGGCGACCAGGACCGCGCCGCCTTCCAGGAAGCCGTCGAGCAGGCGGCGGCCATCCCCGTGCGCAGCCACAAGCTGGGCCGCGCCCCGAAAAATTGGCCCGGCCGCTGGATCGGGCACCAGTTCTTTCCCTTCGTCCCGCCGGCCCTCGTGCCCTATCTCCAGGTGGCGTCCATCCTTCACGTCGGCCAGCACACCCACCTGGGCTGCGGGACCTTTGCCCTGGCCTGAGCGCAACCGGGTGCGGAGGGGTTTGGTTTTGCGCCGCTGGTGTGATATAATGGATTCGGAACGATTTTGAGGGAGGCGCACGATGTCCGAAACCATCACGCTGCCGGAGGCGTTGACCAAACAAGTGAAAATAGCTGCTCACCAAAAAGGGCTTGAAGCAGACGAGTTGGTGATCGAGGCTGTGGAGCAATATCTCGCTCAAGAACCGCTGCCAACAGCCGCCAAGGCACGACAGCGCCTGTGGCAATTGCTGAAACATAAAAAAGAGACCGGCGATTTCATGACTGCCGTTCACGAGGCCAAAGCGCAAGCCTACGAGTTAGTCGAAGCAAATCAGGACTGGATCGATGCAACCGCTTCGGGATCCATTTGTGGATCACATAATGGGGCTGGTCGAGTTGTTTAGCTTACCACTGACTATCCTTCCATTTCTCGATAGGACGGAGTTGAATCTGTGGCGTCGCCGCTTCACGATCAGTGATCCCACTGACGCTCTGCATACGGCAGTCGCTCTGGCTCATGGCTGTGATGCAATCATTGCCTACGACCAGCACTTTGAAGCTGTATCAGACCACATTCCCTATCATACCCCGGAAGAATACCTGGCAAGGTATCGAGGTCAACCCGGCTAGACTGTAACTCAGGACAAAAGGACCACCTGAACTCTGACGACGAAGTCAGCTACCAAGGAAGAGACAAATGGCCGAATACCGGATCACAGAACATCCGATCCTCCCTATCGAGCCACGGGAGGCCGTGGCGTTCTACTGGCAGGGGCAGAAGCTCACCGCCCGCGAGGGCGAGACCATCGCTTCTGCCCTTTTTGCGAATGGCGTGCGCATCTTTGGCCACCACCCCAAAGACGGCGCGCCGCAGGGCATCTTTTGCGCCAACGGCCAGTGCGCCCAGTGCCTGGTCCTAGCCGACTGCAGGCCGGTCAAGTCGTGCATGGAGATCGTGCGGCCCGGCGTCCGCGTCGAGCCGGCCGAGGGCCTGCCCCAGTTGCCCCCGGTCGAGCGCGCCCCCGAGACCCACGAAATCGACGAGATAAGCGTGCCGGTGTTGATCATCGGCGGCGGGCCGTCGGGCATGTCGGCGGCCACCGAGCTGGGGGAGCTGGGCGTCTCGGTGCTGCTCATCGACGACAAACACCGGCTGGGCGGCAAGTTGGTGCTGCAAACCCACCGCTTTTTCGGCTCGACCAACGCCGTCTATGCCGGGACGCGGGGCATCGACATCGCCACCAAGCTGGAAGAGGAGGTGCGCGCCCACGAGAGCGTCGAGGTCTGGCTGGACAGCACGGCGCTGGCCGTCTTTAGCGACCGCAAGGTCGGCATTTTGCTGGGTGCGGACGATGCCGCACACGGCGAGGAGTACGTGCTCGTCGAGCCGGAAATCTTGCTGGTGGCCGCCGGGGCGCGGGAAAAATCGCTGGCCTTCAAGGGCAACACCCTGCCGGGCGTGTACGGCGCCGGCGCCTTCCAGACGCTGGTCAACCGCGACCTGGTCAAGTGCGCCGAGAAGCTCTTCATCGTCGGCGGGGGCAACGTGGGGCTGATCGCCGGCTACCACGCTCTGCAAGCCGGCATCCAGGTCGTCGGCCTCGTCGAGGCCATGCCCGAATGCGGCGGCTACAAGGTCCACAAGGACAAGCTGGCGCGCATGGGCGTGCCGATCTACACCCGGCACACGGTCGTCAGCGCCAACACTTCCCCTGGATGCAGGGACTGCGCGGCGGAGCTCAGTAGAACTGGTGCAGAATCGGTCAAGTCGGTGACGGTCGCTCAGGTGGACGAGCGCTTCCGGCCCATCCCGGGCACCGAGCGCTCGTTTGCGTGTGACACGGTGCTCATCGCCGTGGGGCTGGACCCGGTGGACGAGTTTTACCACAAGGCCAAGGAATTCGGCCTGACGACCTTTGCCGCCGGCGACGCCGAGGAAATCGCCGAAGCCTCGGCGGCGATGTTTTCGGGCAAGATCAAGGGCCTGGAAATCGCCCGCGCCCTGGGCGTTTTCGCGGGCGAAATCCCGCCCGACTGGTACCGCACCGCCGAGATCCTGAAGTCAAAGCCGGGCGCGACGGTCGAAGAGACGCTGCCCGAGGAGGAAGAGGGCGTCGTGCCGGTCTTTCACTGCTCTCAGGAGATCCCGTGCAACCCCTGCACGGCCGTCTGCCCCCAGGGCGCGATCCAGATCGACCCCAACGACATCCGCAAGCTGCCGAGCTTTGTCGGGGAGGAAATCGGCAAGGCGTGCATCGGCTGTCAAAAGTGCGTGACCATCTGCCCCGGCCTGGCGGTGACGCTGGTGGACTATCGCAAAGCCGAGCCGGGCTACGCCACGGTGACGCTAGCCTACGAGTTCCTGCGCGAGAGCATCCACAAAGGCGACGTGGTGACGGTGCTCGACGCCGAGGGGGGAGCATTAGGCAACGTCGAGGTGATCGGCGTGCGGGCCGTCAAGGCATTTGACCGGACGATTGCGGTGCAACTCAAGGCGCCGCGTGAGTACGCCAAGCGCATTGCCGGCATCCAGGTGCAGGAGCAGCAGGTTACGCAGCCAATGGACCACTACGTCGAGCGGTTGACCGACGACACCATCGTCTGCCGCTGCGAACGGGTGACGGCCGGCGAGATCCGCGAGCTCATCCGCCAGGGCTACCGCGACATCAACGAGATCAAGGCCGTGAGCCGGGCGGGGATGGGCTCGTGTCAGGCCAAGACTTGCGCGCCGCTCATCCAGCGCCTCTTCCGCGACGAGGGCATCGCCCCCGACGAAGTAGTGGACCAAACCGAGCGGCCGCTCTTCATGGAAGTGCCGCTGGCCGCCTTTGCCGGTGTTGGGCAGTAGGGCAAGTTACAAACTTGCCCTACAAATGCACCGCCGACGTCGGACACCGTA
>CAYLZO010000103.1:0-6331 GCA_964387775.1 uncultured Anaerolineaceae bacterium | reverse complement strand
CCTACAAATGCACCGCCGACGTCGGACACCGTAGGGCAAGTTACAAACTTGCCCTACAGGAACAAGATGAACACACTTGAGTACAAGTTATTCTATCAGCGACACCTGCCGCACGTTCAGCCGCCTGGCGCCACCCTGTTTATCACGTTTCGCTTGGCGGGTTCTATCCCAGCCGAGGTACTACAACAACTGACCCGCAAAGCCAAAAGCAGAGATGCACGACTAAGCCAAATCCCCGATCCCGAAAAGCGGACGATAGAGGCATATCGAGAACATCGCCGCATGTTCGGTCTGTGGGATCAGGCTTTGGATGCAGCTCAAAGCGGTCCGTTTTGGCTTCGGGATTCCCAGATTGCTGAATTAGTGGCCGAAAGTTTGCATCACTGCGATGGCAAAACCTACGACTTGATAGCATATTGCATCATGCCCAATCACGTACACACCGTTTACACACCTTTGCCCAGGGCCGACGGCACTTACCACGCCATGTCGGCCATCATGCACTCGCTGAAGCGCTACACGGCCCGCGAACCCAATCTGTTGCTGGCCCGCGAAGGGCAGTTCTGGCAGCACGAGAACTATGACCACGTGGTACGAGACGAAGCCGAATTGAACCGGATCATCCGCTACGTGTTGAACAATCCGGTCCAGGCCGGGCTGGTCAAGCATTGGGAGGATTGGCAGTGGAGCTACTGCAAGTATCCCTTGTAAGGCAAATTGCCAATTTGCCCCACACACGCCGCAATTTGCCCTACAGACGCGGGAGATGACAATGAACAAGAGACATTACGACGTAATCGTAATTGGCGCGGGAAGCATCGGGGCGCCGGCGGCCCTCTACTTAGCCGAGGCGGGCGTGCCGACGCTCGTGATCGACAAGCTGCCCAGCGTGGGCCAGGGTTCGAGCAAGACGGCCATCGGCGGCATCCGGGCCACCCACTCCGACCCGGCCAAGATCCGGCTGGGCCTGCGCAGCATCGAGATTTTCTCGACGTGGCAGGAGAAATACGATGACGACATCGAGTGGTACGAGGGCGGCTACTCCTTCGTGGCCTATGGCGAGCGCGAGGAGAACACCCTCAAGGAGCTGCTGGCCATCCAGCACGACCTGGGCCTGAACATCGACTGGTACGACGCCGCGGCCCTGCTGGAGATCATCCCCGACCTCAACCCTGAGGGGCTGCGGGGCGGGACCTTTTCGCCCCAGGACGGCAACGCCTCGCCGCTGCTGGCGACCCACGCCTTTTACGCCAACGCCCAGCGGCTGGGCGCCGAGTTCCACTTTGGCGAGACCGTGACCGGCGTCGCCGTCGAGGGCGGGCGGGTGCGGGGCGTGACGACCGACAAAGGCGACTATGGCGCCGACGTGGTCATCAACGCCGCCGGGCCGTGGGCGCGGGAGGTGGCGGCCCTGGTCGGCCTGGACGTGCCGGTCGACCCCGACTCCCACGAGGCGGCCATCACCGAGGCGGTGGCCCGCTTCCTCGACCCGATGGTGGTCGACATCCGGCCCCGGCCCGGCTCGGCCAATTTCTACTTTTACCAGCACTATACCGGGCAGATCGTCTTTTGCATCACGCCCAACCCCAGCATCTGGGGGTTCGACACCCGCGAGACGAGCGAGTTCCTGCCGATGGTCAGCCGCCGTCTGCTGGAGGTGATGCCCAAGCTGGCCAACCTGCGGGTGCGGCGCACCTGGCGCGGCCTCTATCCGATGACGCCCGACGGCTCGCCGCTGATCGGCTGGGCACGGGAGGTGGACGGCTACCTGTTGGCCGTGGGCATGTGCGGCCAGGGGTTCATGCTGGGGCCGGGCATCGGCGAGCTGCTGGCCCGGCTGGTGACCGGCGACCTGGAGCCGGAGGACCACGCCGTGCTGGAGGACCTGTCGCCTTACCGCGAGTTTGTGGGCCAAGAGAAGCTCAAGTAGAGCGGATGCTGCTCTCCCTTCGCTCCGCTCGGGGCCTACCCATCGCAGGAAGTGAAGCGATGAAGACAATCTATCGTTTCTTGACCATGACCTTACTGTTGGTTCTGGTACTGGCCCTGCCGGGCCGGGCCGCCCCGGAGAACACTACGTTCGCTCCAGGCGACTCCCCCCCGGCGCGCTTTGGCCACACGATGGTCAACCTGTCCAACCGTGTCTACCTGTTCGGCGGCATGGCGCCCGGCAGTCCCATCCCCCAGAATGATTTGTGGGAGTACGATGCTGAAGCAAACAACTGGAGCCAGGTGCTGGCCGCCGATCCGCCGCCGGCGCGGGCTCATCACAGCGCCACGGTCGTGGACGGCCAGCTGGTGGTGGTCGGCGGCATCGTCTCTGGCGGCGGCCCGTCCAGCGAGACCTGGGTGTACGACACCGTGGCCAACAGTTGGGAGCAGGGCCAGGATTTCCCGGACCTGGGCTATGCCGACAGCATGGCGTCGGGCAACGGCAAGGCGTACGTGATCGGCCACACGCAGGGCCAGCTCTACGAAGCGGTCCTGGACGGCGGCAGCGCCCAGACGAGGCGCGGGGCGATGGCCACGTCGGTGCGACTCTTGATCTTTGGCGGGCTGGACGATGAAGGCCAGGTCAGCGGGGACCAATACGTCTACGATCCCGCCGCGTGGTATGTCTTTCTGCCGCTGGTGCTGCGGCAGTAGGTGGGAAAGCGCCGCCCATCCCCGCTGTACACAGACCTGCGGCTACGCCGCTGCGCTCAGGGCATGACTTGGCCGTTGGGCGGGCTGGAGGTAGAAGGGTCTGTGAAGGCACCCGTTCGACTGGACTTTTTGGGACCGTTCCTCGCCAATGAACCGGCCTGGCAGTAAAGGACGACGTGAGCCGGTCGGGAGAGGAGCGGATGAAGGGAGGGAAAACACAAAAAAGAGTCTCTACCGTTCATTTTGGAAAGCCAGAAGGAGATAGAAAGGAGCAGGAAAATGAAAGCGAGAGTATTGACCTCGATCCTCCTTTGCACTTTGCTCTTGACACTTGTAGGAAATGCCGGAGCGGGTCCGGCCCCAATGCAAGGGCAGTTGAGGAGTGGCGCTACACAGGCGGCCTTGGACACAGCCTTCACCTATCAGGGTAGTCTTTCTGACAGTGGTGGCCCAGTCAGTAGCACTTGCGACTTTCAATTCAAACTGTACTCTGCCGCCAGTGGTGAAACTCAGGTAGGCAGCACCGTCACCAAAAGCAATATCACCGTATCAAACGGCGTATTCACCGTGCAACTGGATTTTGGCAGCGACGCTTTCAACGGCGACGCTCGCTATCTGGACATTTCTGTACGCTGCCCGGCCGGGAGCGGGAGCTACACACTTCTCACCCCACGACAGGTGTTAGCAGCCGTGCCATACGCCCTGTACACTCTTTCCAGTTGGAATCTGAGCGGCAACAATGGCACGAATCCCGCCACCAACTTCCTGGGTACCACCGACTACCAGCCTTTGGTGATCAAAACCAACGGAAACGAGGCGATGCGTATCGACACGGCCGGCCAGCTGGGTGTTTGGGCAACTTCCAATCTCCACCCCGGCATCACGGTCAAGTCTTTATCCGCCGGCGAGCATTATGGCGGTTACTGGCTCCAGGAGGGCGGGGCCGGCGACCAGACCAAAGCCGGTATGCACCTGGATGACAACAACTACTTCCGGCTTCGGATGTACACGGGAACCGAGTGGTATGACGCGCTGACCATCGCCAACGAAGCCGGAGCATTTGGCAACGTCGGCATTGACACAGCCTCTCCCACTACACCCACGGCCAAACTGACAATCGACAACGTAGGCTCGAACGATACCTTTGGCCACAACGCCATCTATGTCGCCTCCACCAACCGGTACTTTGACTTTCACAATGGCCTGATGTTTCGCGGCGAGGGGGATATCTGGGCTTCTCGCTTCACCAGCACGCCCTACATGGGGGATGAAGGCGAGATTGTTGGTATCTACAAAGAAGAGATCACCCCGGGCGATACCAGGCTCAACCAGCCACCGCAGGGACCCATAGCCGTATTCAAAAATGATGGCGCCGTCGGTATTGGGACAAACACCAATCTGGGGCCATCGTTAACTGTCAAGAGTGCAGACCAGACACCCTACAGCGCGATCGCGCTTCAAAGCGGGAGCTCGGATACGAACTATGTTGACCTAAAGTTGGACGACAACAACAACTTTATCGTCGCGACTTTCGATGGCTCGAACTGGCATGACAGTCTGATCATCGAAACAAGCTCTGGCTTTCTGGGGTATGGTTACGGGACGACAGACCCCCAATACTTGATACACCTGAACGGCGGCGCTTATAGTGACGGCGCCACCTGGGTTAACGGCTCCAGCCGGGAATACAAAACTGACATCACGCCCCTCTCGCTGGAACAGGCTCAGGAAGCCTTGGTCGGCCTCGATGCCGTCACATTCCGATACAAGGCAGACGAGACCGGTGAGTGGCACGTTGGCTTTATCGCCGAAGACGTGCCCGAGTTGGTAGCGACGGCCGATCGGAAGGGGTTAAGCGCGATGGACATTGTCGCCGTCCTGGCGACGGTCGTGCAGGATCAACAAGCAACACTGGCAGAACAGAACATCCAACTTGCCACGCAACAGGAACGAATCGACGACCTGGAAACGCGGTTAAGTGCGTTGGAGCAGGGGATCAACACTGCCCAGACCTCACAGCAATCCGGTCGCTTTCCCACTACCTCGCTGCTCTTCGCCGCTTTGCCGATGGTCGGCCTGGTGTTGGCCTGGCAACGACGTGGGGGAGGACGGCCATGAAATCAGCAACCGTCTTGCTAATCTTGATCGCGCTCCTCCTCCTGACCTCCGCTGTCTTGGCAAAGCCCGATGACAGCTACACAATCACCAGGTGGAGCGTATCCAGCGGTGGGGGCAACAGCTTTGGCGGTCTTTATACCCTGGACAGCACGGCTGGTCAAGCTGCCGCCGGAGGAGTGAGCGGCGGAGACTATGAATTGGGCGGTGGGTTTTGGGGCGGTGGGACAACCGAGCCGTATACCGTTTACCTGCCCCTGATTCTGAGAAACCAATAACTGGCCCAGGCCAAGAATCAGGTTGGTTCGAGTCGTGCACCGATACCTTGTCCTGGCGTGGAGGCACTTGCGGCGGTGGTGGCTCAGGGGCCGTTGACATTCGTTGCAACGTTCGACCGAGGACTTTGAACCGCCCAGAGGGCGTCAACCAAGGGCCTCACGCCGAGAGCCGACCGGGACCGCCCGGCAAAATTGTGGCGAGGACAAAGCCCTGACCGGCGGTCCCGGCGGCTCAGCTTTCCCGTTGGGCTGTCCGAGAGCAAGTGAGCAAAAACCGCTTCAAGCAGCCAAAAAGCAAGACTTTGAAATCCGCAAGCAAGAAACGCCATTCGCAAACCAGGGCGAAGAGCATTTGACGGCGCATCCATCGGCTCTGCTCCTGCCTGTCGTGTATTCTTGCTAATCGCCGCCGGGGGAATCGTAGAATTCGGGGTGTTTCGGCAGCCGCTCAGCCGCCGTAGAGCAAGCGGTTGCAGACGGTGCAGTGGTGCAGGCCCTCACCCCGCTCGACGGCCCGGGCGACGCCGGTGGGCACGTCCACGCCGCAGACCTGGCAGGTACCCCGCTTGAGGCGCGCCACGGCAATGCCGCCGTGACGGGCGCGCAAGGCGTCGTACTCGGCCAACTCGCCCGCCCCGATCCGCGTCCGCAGGTGCTCCCGCTGCTCTCGCAGCTCGTCCAGGCGGGCCTCCAACTGTGCCTTTTCGGCGTGGAGCGCCGCCTGCTCCTCGCGCCACTGGGCCTCGATCTGGCCCAGGCGGGCCAGGCGCTCGGCCAGCTCGGCTTCCTGACCCTCGACCTCGATCATCAGGTCCAACTGCCGGTCCTCCAGCTCCGAGCGGCGGCGGCGCAGGGCAGCGGCCTCCTCCTGGAGATTGCTTAGCTCCTTCGGACTGCGCACCCGGCCGCTGTATAGCCGGTCCTGGTTCTGTTTCAACTTGGCGCTCACCGAAGCGACGTCCAGCTCCAGGGCCCGCAACTCGCTGCGAAGCTGCTTCAACGCCTCCTCCGTTTCGGCGATGGCCGCCCGGGCCCGGATCAGCGCCTCCGTCTCGCCGAGACCGTCGTTGACCTCCGCCAGCCGGCGCTTCTTCTCGTCCCATTCGCTATCTACCTGCTGGAGCTGGTACAGCTGCCGCATCACGCCCATGCCTTCCTCCTCAGCATCGTTGGAATCATCCATGGCTCCCCTGAAAAAAGGGAAGTAGGGTACATACAGTACTCCCTCTACCTTTTTTCAGTAGAGTCATCCATCAAAAAAGGGCCTCATGCGTGGCGCATCAGGCCCTTGG
>CAYLZO010000102.1:5824-17287 GCA_964387775.1 uncultured Anaerolineaceae bacterium | reverse complement strand
CAGGCTGGGTTTTGTTCCTGCTCTACCTCTGTGATATAATGGGTCCATTGCCTGGGTAGTGGTAAGGTGTTGACTGATGGGGGCGGGGAAACCCCGCCCCCATCAGTCAACGTGTAACCACTACCCATCGCCTGCTTCACTTCGGACCGAGGAAAGGAGACTCTGCCATGGACAGACGTTTCACCGCACTGCGCATCATCGGCACTGTATTCAAGATTTTGGCCTGGTTGGTGCTCATTCTGGGCATCCTGCTCGCCATCGCTTCGCTGGTGCTGGGCTTCACGCTGGACAATCAATTGGCCATCACCGGGCTCGATTTCGGAGGCCCGCTGGCCGGCATCGCCATGTTCGTCGTCCTCCTGGTCGTTTCCATCATCCAGTTCCTGCTCTTGTACGCCACCGGGGAGTTCTTCTACCTCTTTTTGGCGGTGGAAGAGAATACCCGGCGCACTGCGTACTTTATGCAGCAGCAGTACACGTCTCAGCAGGCCGTGTATCCACCCTCGTCCCTGGCCTCAGATTACGAGGACTAGCCCGCACGGGTCCGTTGCCGTGCACGCAACACGGCCACGAGTTGCGATTCGTGGCCGTGTTCTTTTCGCTTGACAAACATATTCGCTCTGCCGGCACTCTCAGTCGGCGGCGACGTAGCGCAGGGCCTCTTCTTTCTCCCTCTCGTTCAGTACGTGATTCCAGGCCGAGAGGTACACGTCGCACTGGTGACAGCACTTGGCATCGTCGTCTGCCTGGCGGGCCAGATCCCAACACGGAGTGCTGCGATCCTCCCACGCCGAACAGCCCAACCGGGCCTCGTCCGAACAGTTTTGGATATCTGCACAGGGAATCAGGGCCAGAAGGCGGCGCAGGCCTTCTTGGTTCAAGCCTTTCTCGTGGATCAAGTAACGAACGCAGCCGATCCATTTCAGATCGGCCGTCGAGTAAAAGCGCCGGTTGTTCTTGCGTGCCGGTCGGATCAAGCCGCTGTCCTCGTAGAGGCGCAACGTGCGGGGGTGTACCTCCAGAATTTCAGCAGCCGTGCCTATGGTGTATACCGGTCGAACCTCGTCAAGCATGTGCCTTCTCCTCGCCCCTGAGTCCATATGACCTCATTGTCCGTACAACTTTGGGAGTTTTTTCACCAAACTCGATTATACCACGCTGCCAGGGGGTTGTCAATCTAGGTTACAACTTCTGTGCACAAGTTGTCTGAATACAAAAGGCGGTATCCTTGTCGGATACCGCCCCTTCAAAGTAATCGGACCGCTGGCTGCTCAGTCGTCGGATTCTTGTTCTTCGTCACGCGGCGACCCCGCGTTGCACGCCTCCCCCAGTCAGGTCGAAACCCCCAATCGGGGCAGGACGAAACGCATCAACACAAACCAGCCCGCCAACATCAAGATTGTTAACACCACGTCGGAACTCAGAAACTCCATCGTCCCTCCTCACCTCGTCGAGAGCGCACGGCTCTCAGCGGGGGATGCCTCAGGTGCCGCCCGGGCTGCACGAAGCCGCCGAGGCCGCTGCCAAATCGCCAAAGCCGCCGTTGCTACCGGCGGTGCCAAACACGGACCAGTCTTTCTTGACGTGGGTCCCACCGCATTTAGGACACTTGACCTCGACCTCAGCCGTCATCGAGCGGACAAATTTCTCAAACTGCGCGTCGCACTCTTGACACGAGTATTCATAAATTGGCATGGTATCACCTCCCCAATGAGTTGATTTCTGTATGGATTCGTTGAGCGTCGAGCCGGCCCACCTGGTAGTGGACCATCTCCCCGGAGCCGTCGAAAAGCAGAAAGGTCGGCACGCCGCGCACGCCGTAGCGAGCCGCCACTTGCCGGCCGACGGAATCCCCGGCGCTCAACCGTAGCACCGTCGCCTGACCTTCCAGGTCCCGTTCGAGCCTGTCCACGACAGGCTTGGCCAAAAGGCAGGCACTTCAAGTGTTGGAATAGAACTCGACCAGTGTCGGTTGTCCATCTGCCAGGATGGCGTCTACCTCGGCGACGGACTCGACGTCACTGCCCGTCGTCCGCAAAGCCAAAAAGGCGACGACGATGATCCCGACGACGAGCAGAAGGAGCCAGTTTTCGCGCAACAAACGTCTCAGCCGCTCAGCCATTGTGTCTTTCGCTTCCTAGTTCACAAGCGTGTTGAGCTTTTCTTCCAGGACGTGGCGGGGGGCGTAGCCCACCACCCGGTCCACCTCTTCCCCGTCCTTGAACAAGATCAAGGTCGGAATGCCCATGATGCCCAGCCGTTGCGCCACCTGGCCGTTCTCGTCGGTGTTGAGCTTGGCGATGACGGCCCGGCCGTCGTAGGCCTTGGCCAGATCCTCGACGATGGGCGCGATCATGCGGCAAGGGCCGCACCACGGCGCCCAAAAGTCCACCAGGGCAGGCAACGGCGCACTCAGCACCTCGCCCTCAAAGGTCTCGTCTGTGACGTGGATCGGCTCGGCGTCCGAGTCGCGCACCACCGGTTGGGACTCTTCAACAGCCGAGACCGGTGCGTCCTTCTTTCCGAACAACGATTTCAGAAACTGTACCATTTCTTCCCTCTACCTCGACAGTGGTTACACGTTGACTGATGGGGGCGGGGTTTGACCCGCCCCCATCAGTCAATGCCTTACCACCACCCTACCTCAGCCAGTCGGCTAACATTGACAAACTGCAATCCTCGTGATATGATCATGGCCCGGGGCCGATACCCCTATAGGGTATCCGCGATCAGTATAACAAAGAGTCATCGTCTTGTCAAATCTCCCGGCCAAAAGGAAGTGGATCATGGACATCACAATCTCGGGCCGTGAGCGCTATCAACTTGGCCACCTCGTGCTGGACGTCAATGGAACGGTCGCGGCGGGCGGCCGGCTCATCGAAGGCGTCCCAGAGCGCCTGCGAGACCTCCGCCAGGCCGGCTGGCAGGTCCATTGGATCACGGCCGACACGCGGGGGCGCCAGACCGCCCTGGACGAGGAACTCGGCTGGCCGGCCATCCGCATCACGGCCGACGATCCGCACGGAGAAGTGGGGCAGAAGGCGGCCTTTGTGCGCGAGTTGGGAGCCGAGCACGTCGTCGCCATCGGCAACGGGGCCAACGACGTGGGCATGCTCATCGAGGCCGCCCTGGGTGTGGCCGTGCTGGGACCCGAGGGTCTGGCCCTCGACGTCGTCGCGCCCGACATCCTCGCCGCCCTCGACCTTCTCCGCGATCCTTCCCGCTTGATCGCCACGCTGCGCAGATAAAGGAGCGACAGATGAACGTCCAAGAACGGATAGAAGCGTTGGAAAAACAGATCGCCGAACTCGAGGCTCGCCTGCCGAAACACTCGGTGCCGGCGGCGATGGTGATCGAATTGGAGGACCTGGAGGAGGAACTCGAAAGGCTCAAGGCCCAGGCCGCCGGTGACAACTGATCCGACCCCCTTCGACCGGATCGCAGCGCCCTACGATCGGGGCATGGCCCCCCTGGAAAAGCTCTGGCTCCGCGAGATGCGGCGCACGTTGCTGCCCCAGGCCCGGGGCCGCGTATTGGAGATCGGCATCGGCACGGGCGCCAACTTGCCCTTCTATCCCCCCGCCGTCTGTCCCACGGCCATTGACGAGAGCACCGACATGCTGCACGTGGCCGCCCAACGCGCAGAGGCCCACGGCCGCTGCCTGAGCCTCTCTCAAATGGACGTCGAGCACCTGGCCTTCGGCGACGGCCACTTTGCCACAGCCATCGCCAGCCTTGTATTATGTAGTGTCGTGGACCTGGATCGTGCGCTGGGAGAGTTGAGGCGCATCCTTCAAAAGCCGGGGGGGCGCCTACTTCTCTTGGAACATATGCGGCCCCAGCCACGCCCCCTGGCCTGGCTGGTCGATCTGGCGAACGTGCCCTGGTACGCGTTCAACGGACGCTGTCACCTAAACCGGGAAACCCAGTCGGCCGTCGTCCGCGCCGGTTTTCGGGTCCAGGAGGTGGAGATGAAGCTGGGTGGATTCTTGCGCCTCATCGTGGCCCGGCTCGTTTGAGCCAACGCCTCGTCCGGCTGCCAGCAACAAGCCCCTCTTCCCCGGTGGGAAAAGGGACCGTGGTTTAGTGGTGCAAGTCCAGCCGCTGCCCGGCTAGTCCTGCTGGTTTCGCAGGGTTCGCTCGACGATGTCGTCCTGGACCCGCTCGTGCCGTCGCTTTGACTGTCGCTTCGACTGCCGCTTGCCCCGCCGCGGGCCGCCGCCGGTCGGCAGGTCGACGCCCTGCTCTTCCATGGCCTCGCGTAGCGCCAGCTCCATAGCCGAGGGGATCTCTTCTTCCTCGCCGGTCTGGTACTCGACGCTGGGCAGGTCCTTCATGCTCAGGGAGATCCGGCCCCGCTTGGGGTCCACGTCGAGCACGCGGACCTCGACCTCGTCGCCAACCGACACGATCTCGGAGGGACTGCCGACGTAGCCCCGGCCCATCTCGGTCACGTGGATCATGCCGTCGCGCCCGGCGCCAATGTCCACAAAGGCGCCAAAGCTCTCCAGGCGGACTACCCGGCCGGTCAGGACGACGCCCGTCTCCAGGCTGCGGATGTCCACGTCGGGCGGCTCCAGCATCGAGAGGCTGATCCGCTTCGACTTTCGATCCGCGTCCTTGATCCAGACGGTGATGACGTCCCCCTCAGATACGACGTCCGAAGGCTTGCCCACCCGCCCCTTGGCCATCTCTGAGACGTGCACCAGCCCGTCTGTCGGGGCGCCGATGTCGACAAAGGCGCCGAATTTCTCCAGGCGGACCACTTTGCCCTGGGTCTTGATCCCGGGCTTGAGGTCCTTCCAGGTGAACTCGGGCGGCTCGACCATGGTCAGGCTGAGCCGGCCATTGCCAGAATCCGCTCGCTTCACCCAGACGATGATCTGGTCTCCCTCGCTCAGCACGTTGGACGTGCGGGTGACCCGTTTTTCGCCCAGGTCCGAGATGTGCAGGAGGCCGTCAATCTCGGCTCCCACATCCACGATGGCGCCCGAGAGCGTCACCTTTTTGACCTTTCCCTCCAGCTTCTGGCCGAGCGAAAGATTTTCGATTGACAGTGTGTTTTCTTCAGTCACGTTTACACCCCACTACCTTCAAAAATAGCGCCCAATTATACCTTGAGCCCAGTAACCTGTCAATTCTCGTGGGGCCGTAAACAACGGATCGCCTCCAGGTCTCGCTGCCGCCCTCATCCCCTCGTCTCGAACGTCCTGAGCCGCTTGATGATCTCCCGCTGCAAGTCGGCGTCCCACAGCTCCTCCGCGTGGCTGAGCCGCACCGAAAGGTGCTCCTCGGCACCGAAGGAGGCCGGCAGGCGGCAGCGTTTGTCTGCCGTCAGGCCATCGCCCCGGCCGGGCAGGATCTCGTCCACGTCCAGGCCCAGGAGCTTCAGCGGCAGCCCGTCAGGGATGGGCGAGGCCCCCTTGGCTTCCACCGGCTTGGCCCGCCAATGAAACTTGAGCTTGCCGGCGGCGTCCTTGCGGGGGATCATGCTGTCGCCGGTAAAGGTCCACAGGTAGAGGCGAAAGAGCCGGGGCGACGTACCGCCCACCGTAACGCAGCGCACGCCGGGGCGGATCGGCTCCTGGGCCTCCAGCGCCTGGAAGAGAGGACTGCCGGGCTCGATCTCGTCTCCGTGAGCGCCCACGTAATCGTCAACCTTTTTCTTCAGGGTGTCGATGACCTCGTTGCCCACGTCGTTGGGCAACTTGGGCACTACCTTCTGGATCTTTTCCAGGAAATCGATGACCTTGTCGTCCAGAAGCGCCATGCTGCTGCCCTGGTGAGGCGACGACAGCGTGATCAGGCCCTGTACGTCGGGAAACTTGTCGCCGTCGTCGGCCTTGACTTTGACATCGCCCAGGTACGCCCGGGCGATGAGCCCACCCCGGCTGTGGCCCAGGAGCACCACGGGGCGCGACCGGTAAGCAGGGTCGTCCAACACGTCCTGTTGCAGGGTCTCCATGAACGTCTTGAACTGGGCCACCGGCCCCCGGCTGAAAGGGATCATCAGGTCGGGCACCTGGGAATAGGTAAACACCGGGAATCCCGCCTCGACGAGGGCGTGCCACCAGCTGCGGTCGTCGCTGCCGTCAACACCCCGGCTGTTGCTCTGCAAGCGGGGCGAGAGAAAATGTCGGGTCTCGATGCCCGGCAGCTTGAGTATGGGCGGCTTGTTGTGCACGCCCAGGTCTCGCTCCTCCGGCTCCCGGCTGTGGTCGTAGGGCCAGTTCCGATCTTGGAAGGGATCGATCCAATCGTTCCGATCTCCCCCCAGGCCATGCAGGAGAACCACCACCGGCTTGGGGGACGGCCCTGGTCCCGCCGGCAGGCTCCGCCGAAAGTCACGCACCTGCGATTGCAATCGAGAAAAGTTCAAAGCCACGTTCACACCTCCTTGGCCCGCATCCGGAGCGGGTCGATCACCTGCTTCTCGCAAGCTGGCAAAAAGACAGAGAAGGTACTGCCCTGGCCCGGCACCCCCTCACTCTCAACCCACACCGCGCCGCCGTGGGCCTCCACCACCTCTTTGACCAGGGCCAGGCCCAGGCCCGTGCCGCCGAACCGCCGCGTCGAAGCCGCATCCACCTGGTAGAAACGGTCAAAAATCCGCTCCAACTGGTCCGTGGGCACCCCGATTCCGTTATCCTCGATCTGCACGCAGACCATGTCGCCTTCACAAAAGAGATCTATGCCTACCTCGCCGCCGCTGGGGCTGAACTTGACGGCGTTGTCCAGCAGGTGATCAAAGACCTGCCGCAGGCGAGCGGCGTCGCCCCAGACCGGGGGCAATTTCTCGGCCGGACAGACGTCCAGCGCCAGCGAGACCCCCGCTTGTTCCGCCCGCTGGCTGATCCCCGCCACAGCCATCTCGATGAGCGCCACCACAGAGAGCACCTCCAGCTTGAAGCCCATGGCGCCGATGGTTTGCAGGGTGATGATGTCATCCACCAGCCGGATCAACTCCTGCACTTTCTGGGCCACAATCGACAGGCTGCGGCGCTGCTCGGCCGGCAGCGGCCCAAACTGGCCATCGAGGAGCAGGTCCACGTACCCGCCGATGAGGGCCAGGGGCGTCCGCAGCTCGTGCGAGACGTTGCGAATGAACGCCGACTTGAGCTCGTCCAACTGCTGGACCTCTTCGTAGGCCACCTGGAGCCGTTCGGCGTGCTCTTGCACCTCCCGATAAAGCCGCGCGTTCTCGATGCTCTGGGCCGCCAGGTCGGCCAACGACGATAGGAGGTGCTGGTCCCGCTCGGTAAACGCTCCTCCCCGCTTGTTGACCATCTCTAGCGCGCCGATGATCCGCCCCTTGACCCGCAACGGAACACAGAGGATCGAGTGGGTCTGGTAGCCGCTCTTGGCATCCACGCCCCCGTACCAGCGGGGATCGGCCGAGACGTCAGGCACCAGGAGAGACCGCCCCTCCTTGATCACCTGGCCGACGATGCCCTCGCCCGCATCCATCTGCATCCCCTTGACCGCCTCGTTTCCGCCGCCGATGGCCAGCTCGAATTTGATCCCGCCGGTCTTTCGATCCGCCAGGGCCAGCGAAGCCGCCTCGACGTCCAGGAGTTCATTGGCCCGGCCGAGCGTTTCGGCCAAGACCTCCTGCGGGTCGAGGCTGGCGCTCAGGCTCCGGCCCGCCTCGCGCAAGAAGGCCATTTCTCGGTCCCGCAACTCGACTTCCTGGCAGGAGCGGGCGTGACGCCGGGCAAACACGGCAGCGGTCAAGGCGACCATCAACAGCACCGAGATCGCTGTCGCCGCCGACAACCACCCCACCGGCCCGGCAGGCGGTGCGACGAGGGCCAGAGCGGCCCAACTCAGCCCGGCAAGGACCAGGCTGCCCAGCATCCCCTCCCAACTGACCACGACAAAGTAGACGGCATAGAGCGCCAGGAGCGGGCTGGCGAACCCGCCCGTGACGGACACAGCCCAGGTGAGAAAAACGATATTGCCCATTCGGGCCAGCCAGCGGACTGCCCCATCGGACAAGCCGCACAGGTTCAGCACCGGCAAGGCGAGGTTGAAGGCAGAGGCCGAAACGAGAAGGACGGCCAGGGGCACCAGCCGCTCGGGCTGCACGAGGGCGATGCCGGCCAGCCCAAAGAGCGCGCCCAACACCAGGACGACCAGGCTCAGGCCCAAACCAACATGCGACATGCGCAGCAGCACATCCCACCCGGACTGTGACGTAGCTTCGTTGCTCACTTTTCCCCCTATGCTGCCAGGCGGCCTGCAACCTATCCTTTGCCGCGAGCGGGAGAGATGTCACGTCATTCGGACAGTGAGTCCAGGTAGTGGACGATCTCGGGCATGAGGAACAGACGCTCCCGAAAGAACTCGTTCACCAACTCGCCGACCAGCTCGTGAGACTCGGCCAAGAGCTCTTCTCGAGCCTCGCCCAGGTCCCGGCGGCCGGCCAGGTCGTCGCGCAGTTGGAGCAGCGCATCGACAATCTCTTCCTCCGACGGACCTTCGAGAACCCGAACGACGGACCGGATCAAGCTGTCCACCTGATCCACGAGCGCTTCGCGATCCAACGTCTCGGCATCGTTGACCGCCTCGTCAATGGTATCGATGAGGGAGCCCACCTGATAGAGCAGGGCCGCCGGCTCGTCAAAGAGCTCGCGGATGTAGGCCGCCTCCGAGAAGCGCCCGGTCAGCCGAAAGATGTTGTACAGACGCTTGGCTACCTTGCCAAAGTTTTTGGGATCGCGCTCGCTGTACTTCAGAACCTCGTGCTTTAACTGCTCCACGTATTCGTTCAGCACGTCGGGCGACAGGTGCTTGACCAGCTTGGTAAAGAGCGGGATCGACTCGGCGTCCAGGTACACCTCCTGGAAATAGGGGTCGAGAAAGCCATCCAGCGGCACGATCCCGCCGTCAGGGCTCTCCCACGTTACGTCAAGCATGTTGCTGGCGTGGACGACCCGCCCGGCCTCCGGCTCGGTGATAACCCAGTCCAACTTGCACCAACCCGGGTCCCGCGTCCCGTAATCCCAGTGGATGGTCAGGGGCTCGCCGTCGGGGGTCGCGGCCTCGAACCGGCCCGCCTTGACCTCCTCGGCGCTCCAGGAGATGGGCGTCCCGGAACTCAGCGCCTCGCCATCCCGAACCACGTCCTGCAGGAAGGTGCCCCACTTGACCTCGACCAGCTCATAGTTCTCCCCCTCGAACCTGTCGAGGGCCTTTTGGCGCATCACGTCGCCCAGGATTTGAGCGGCTTTTTCCTGGGTCGGCGCCTTGATGTTCACCCGCTCGAAAAAGTCCGCGTCGCCGGGGAAGAGCTGGACTTTGGACTGGGCCGCGCTGCCCGAAAGAGAGATGGCCGTCTCTACGCCCGGCTGGTCGGGGATCTCGACGATGTGGGCCATGATGCGGTAACGCACCAGGACCTCTGGGTCAAAGTCGAGCAGCGAGATGCGGTGGCCAAAGATGCCGGTCTTGGCATCCACCGTAAAATCGCCCGGCGCCGACTGGGTGGCCGCGATGGCCGTCAGCCACTGGGCCGCGTCGGTCTCGTCCACCTCCACCCCCAGCTTTTGCGCCGCCTCGATGATCTTTTGAACTTGCTCGTCCGCGTCTAGCGCGGCACTGTTTTTCTCTTCTTCGCTCATTTTATCCTCCATCTTGTCCTACAGAGAAGTCAACAAAAAGGTCAAACCCATAATGCAAAGAAAGACAAGGACGGCAACCGACAGGACCAGGTAGAGCCGCCGGTCCCGCTCGCGCTGGGCTGCCCGGGCCTGGGCCAACGCTGCCTGCCGGGCCTGCTCTGCCGCCAGGAACTCGCCCATGCGCTCCCGCGAGGCCCGTTCCTCCCCCTCCTTGAGCGCAGCGATGGCATTCCGCCGCTCGTACAGCCGCTCCTGCGTCGTCTTTTGCCAGCGGCGGGCCATCCGCTCGATGAGGTCCAAGTTGCGGCCGCACTGGACACAATGATCGGCGAGCGCCCAGTTGTCGGCCCCGCACACCGGGCAGTCACGCACGATCTGGGTGCCGCACTCGGAGCAATGGCGGACCCCCTTCTCGTTGTAGTGGCCGCACTCGGGGCAGATGCGGGTCACCTCGCCAAAAGTGCTGCCACAATAGAGACAGCTCAGCCGCCGGTCCGCCCCGGCCTCCATCTCGACGCTGCCACAGTTGGGGCACTCAAAGTCCCGGAGTTGCATCATCCCTCCGTCATTATCTCAGGGCGACTCGGCCCAGATCGGTTCGGTGTCGTCGTGGACATTGTGGGTCAAACGTACCGCGTCGTCACCGCCGGCGCGCATGAGATAGATCTCCCGGCCGTTGATCCCGGCCGCCTCGCCAGTGTAGGCCACGAACGCGAGCCAGTAGCCATCGGGCGACCAGGCCGGCGACTCGGCGCCCCGGGAAAAGTCGGTCAGGCGCCGCACGTCGGAGGCCCCGTCGGCTCGCACCAGGTATATCTGGTGGCTGCCACCCCGGTCGGACACAAAGGCCAGCCACTTGCCGTCCGGCGACCAGGCCGGCGCCCAATCGGTGGCCGGATCGTGGGTCACGCGCCGGGGCTCGCCACCCGGCGCGTCCACGATCCAGAGGTCCAGGTTGTTATCCCGCTCGGCCACGTAAGCCAGCCGGCCGTCGGCGGCGGGCGACCACGTCGGCTGCCCGGCATAGACCGCCTCTACCGTGATCTGGCGGGCCTCGCCCGCCTCCCAGACCCACACCTGGCTGATCCCTTCGACGCTGGCGGCGTAGGCCAGGCGCGTCCCCGACGGCGACCAGGCCGGGTCCCGGCCCGGCACCACTTTATGAATCCCGCCCCCCTTCCCCGCCAACTGCTCGATGACGGCTTGCCCAGCCCCGGCCCCGGCCACAAAGGTCAGCACGCCGTCGGCGGCCCCTCCGGCTGGCTGCCGGGCATCACCGGGACCGGTCGTCAGGCGCCGGGCGTCGCGGCCGTCGGTGCGCATGGCATAGATGGCGTATGGGCCATCCCGATTGCTGGCAAAGAGGAGCGTGCCCGAAGGCACCACCGTCACCCACGCCGACGCAGAGACCTCGACGTCCCCAGCTCCGGCATCGCGAACCACGACCGTCAACTCGTGGCCACCCTCGGCTGGCTCCCGCCACACGAACTCGGCCATCCAGGGCACCGCCTGGGGATCGGGATTCACACCGCCGGCGACGGGCAGGCCGTCCACCTGGAGCTCGGCCTGGAGCAGGTCCGGACGGCGCAGCACGGCCCGCACCGCCAAAGGCTGGCCCCCCAGCAGGACCGATCCGTCGGCCGGCTGCACAAACTGCACCGCCCCCGGAGGCGGTGCCTTCGCCGCCTCCACCCGGCTCTCCCGCAGGCGCAGCAGGGTTGCAGCGAGCAGGGTATAGATCCCGACCATCATCATAAAGACGAGGAACAGGATCAAGACCTGCCAGAACGCGTCTGCGCGCTTGACGTCTGCCCGTTCAGTCACCGATGAATGTTCAAGA
>CAYLZO010000102.1:0-5724 GCA_964387775.1 uncultured Anaerolineaceae bacterium | reverse complement strand
TCAGCTATCAGCCGTCAGCTATCAGCCGTCAGCTATCGGCTTTTCGCTGACCGCTGAAAGCTGAAGGCTGACCGCTGGCGGCTGGCGGCTGAAAGCTGATGGCTGCTCCCTACTTGTAGCCCTTCAGCGTGAGGCTGTCCAGGTTGACGTCAAGTTCGCGGCTCAGCGTCGCCCACTTTTTCCAGACCCGGACAAAGACCGTGATCTCTTCCGCCGGCGCCTCAAAACTCGTGGTGTAGCGGTCAAAGTCCCCGGGATCGAGGCGGGTGTGGACGTCGTTCCACGGGATCTCGACCCAGTTCTCGACAGCCTCCCAGTCGGTGCCGGCCTCCGGATCGTAGCCCCACTCGACGCGATAGTTGTACCCGCTGCGGTCGGGGTCGTCACTCAGCACGCGGAGCATTCCGTGCAGCGAGAACTCGTAGGTCGCGCCCGGCGTCAGTCCCGCCACAGACTGGTAGATGCCGGCGTAGCGATCCGCGTCGGCCTGGCCCAGCCCCAGGGTGTTGATCTCGATCATCTGGGCGTGCTCACCTTCGTGGACCACGGGTGTCCAGGTTTCGTCGTAGAAGCCGTAGGTGGCCTGGGCGTCGTTGTAGAACCAGCCCCAGCCCTGCCCCACGCGGCCCAGCGGGATCGCCCCAAAGCCGTCCTCAAAGTCGCCGTTGGTCAGGAACTGGCCCTCCTCGCCCACGTCGAGGGTCACCTCGTCCGAGACCTCGGTGCCGGCAGCGTCTACGGCCATCCAGCGGAGGGTGTGCGGGCCGGCCGTCTCGGGCGTCCAGGTGAACTCGTGGGCCAGGTGCAGCAGGCCGACCTCGTGGCTGACCTCGCCGACCCGCTCGCCGTCGTCGTAGAGGGCCAGGTGCGTGATGCCCAAGTCGCTGTTGGCCGCCACCGAAACGGTGTGGCTCCAGCCGACCACCGGATAGGCCGGCCACTGGGCCATCAGGCCTGGCGCATCGCCCTCGGGCGGCAGGGCGCCCTTCAAGCTGACGGCGTCGAAATTGACGTCCAGCTCGCGGCCCAGGGTGCCCCACTTTTTCCAGACCCGGAGGTAGAGGGTCAGGTACTCGCCACCGGCCGTCAGCGTCGTCGAATAGGTGTCCATCGGGCCGGGGGCCAGCCGGGGATGGACCGTATCCCAGGGCAGCTCGATCCACTCCTCCACGGCCGCCCAGTCGGCACCGCCGTCGTGGTCCAGGCCCAGTTGCACGCGGTAGGCGTAGCCGTCGCGGTCAGGATCATCTTCCAGGGCGCGGAGCATCCCCTGGAGCGACAGCTCGTACTGCTCGCCGGGCACCACGGCCACCGTCTGGTAGATGCCGGCGTAGCGGTCGGGTTCTGACGCGCCCAGCCCAAAGGTGTTGAGCTCGATCATCTGCGCGTGCTGGCCCTCGGCGACGACGGGCGCCCACGTTTCGTCGTAAAAGCCATACTCGACCTGGCCTGCGTTGTGGAACCACGACCAGCCGTTCCCAACGCGGCCCACCGGCGTGGCGTAAAAGCCCTCCTCAAAGCCTCCATTCGTCACGCGCTCGGTGGCGCCGCCGGCCAGTTGAATGCCCGGCACGGCCACCACGGCGGCAGCCAGCGCCAGGAGCAGGGCAACGGCCCACATCCATTTTCTATTCATCGTCCTTTCCTCCTCGTGATGCTGAAACCTGAAACCGATTCCTCAATCTGGCCCCGGTGGGAGCGACGAAGAAAGAATCATGCCGGATCAGAGAATAGGGCGGGCCTCGATTCCGGCCGAGGACACGTACTGTGCCAGGTCGGCCAAGGCACGCCGGGCGTAAGCCGCGTAACGCGGCCGCTTTTTGCGCACAGGGGGGGCGAGCGGGGGCAACAGGCCAAAGTTGGGCTTCATCGGTTGGAAATTCTCAGGCTCGGCGCCGCATACGTACTCGCACAGCGCCCCGATCATGGTCGTGGGCGGAAAAGCCGCCAGCGGGCGGCCCAGGGCCAACCGCGCCGCGTTCAAACCTGCCACCAGGCCGCTGGCCGTCGACCCGACGTAACCCTCGGTGCCCGTGATCTGCCCCCCGAAAAAGAGATCGTCGCGCTGGCGAAACTGCATGGTCGGCCACAGCAGGGTCGGCGCGTTGACAAAGGTGTTGCGGTGCATCTGCCCAAGGCGCACAAACTCGGCTTCTTCCAGCCCGGGGATGAGGCAAAAGACCCGCTCCTGCTCGCCCCACTTGAGATTGGTCTGGAACCCCACCAGGTTGTAGAGGGTCCCGGCCCGGTTGTCCTGCCGGAGCTGGACCACGGCGTAGGGCCGCCGCCCGGTGCGCGGATCGGTGAGGCCTACCGGCTTCAACGGGCCAAAGGCCAGCGATTTCTCGCCCCGCCGGGCCAACACTTCCACCGGCAGGCACGCTTCGAAGAACTTTTTGTCCTCCCGTTCAAAATCGCGCAGGGGGATCGTCTCGGCGTTGACCAGCTCGTGGACAAAGTGCTCGTATTCTTCCCGATTCAGGGGGCAATTCACATAGTCGCCATCCCCCTCGCCCCGGCCGTAGCGGCTGGCGCGAAAGGCCACGTCCATGTTCACCGACTCGATGGTGACAATGGGCGCCATAGCGTCGTAGAAATAGAGATAGTCGGCCCCCGTCAGCGCAGAGATCTCGGCCGACAGCGCCGGCGAGGTGAGCGGCCCCGTGGCAATGACGGCCATCTGGCCGGTAGGGATCTCCCAAACTTGTTCCCGGCGGAGGGTGATGCGCGGATGGGCCTCGATCCGCTCGGTGACCCGCCGGGCAAAGGCCTCCCGGCCCACGGCCAAGGCGCCGCCCGCCGGCACCGCCGTCTCGTCAGCGCAGGCGATGACCAGGGAGCCCAGGCGCCGCAATTCCTCTTTCAGCAAGCCCGGCGCCCGGTCGACGAGGTTGGAGCCGAGGGAATTCGAGCAAACCAGCTCGGCGAGTCGGCCCGAGACGTGGGCCGGCGTCGTCTCCTGGGGGCGCATTTCGTACAGCGTCACTCGCAGGCCGCGCTGGGCGGCTTGCCACGCGGCCTCGCTGCCCGCCAGCCCGCCGCCGACGACGACCAGCCCGCTTCTTTCCCGCAAAGCAGACTCAGCCATTCTCCCCAACTCCCCCGACCAGGAGTTCCTCTGCGGCAGAGAGCAACTCGGTGACGTTGAAGGGCTTGTCAAAGTAGTAATCGACTCCAAGGCGCCTCGCCTCACTCCTGAGCTCCGTGGATCCATAGCCGGTCACGAGGATGATCGGCATCTCACCATCCAAATAACGAACTCCCTTGATCAACTCCAAGCCGTCAAAACCCGGCATGCGGAGATCGGCGATAATCAAATCGTAGGGTCGCTCAGCCAAGCAGCTCATGCCCTCCTCGCCCGAGTACGCGGTGTCAATGCGGGCCTCAGGGAACTGAAGCTCCAGCGTTTGACGCAGGACGTGAACCAAACTTTTCTCGTCATCAACAATCAAAATTGCGTCACCCATCCTCGGTACTCCTTCCAGGAACTCGTCCCCGCCTATTATACCATATTGTGTAACTTTTACAATCCCCTTTCTTTGTGCTATACTGTATTCTCTCAGGCTCAAGGGCGAGCCACGGTTGGAGGAAGCAAGGTACGCGTGGGTGACAAGTCACCACCGGGAGGTATGGATGCGCGCAGTCGACGTCATTAGCCACAAACGCGACGGAATGAGCCTCAGCGCCGAAGAGATCGACTTTATGATCCAGGGTTTCAACGAGGAGACCATTCCCGACTACCAGATCTCGGCCTGGTTGATGGCGATTGTGCTGCAAGGCATGGATCGCCAGGAGACGATTGACCTGACCAAGGCCATCGTGCGCTCGGGGAGGCAGCTCGACCTCGGTGACGTAGCCTCCTTTGTCGCCGACAAGCACTCGACAGGCGGCGTGGGCGACAAGACGACGCTGGTCGTCGCCCCCCTGGTCGCTGCGGCCGGCGCCATTTTGGGCAAGATGTCGGGCCGGGGGCTGGGCTTTACCGGCGGGACCCTGGACAAGCTGGAATCGATCCCCGGCTTTCGCGCCGGGCTCGGCATCGAGGGGTTTCGGGCTCAACTCGAAGCGACCGGTATCGCCGTCATCGGCCAGTCTAGGGAGCTGGCCCCCGCCGATGGCAAACTCTATGCCCTGCGAGACGTAACCGCCACGGTCAACAGCCTGTCCCTTATCGCCAGCTCGATCATGAGCAAAAAGATCGCGGTCGGAGCCAACGGCATCGTCCTCGACGTCAAGGTCGGCCGCGGCGCCTTCATGGAGACGGAAGAAGAGGCCGAGGGGTTGGCCACGCTGATGGTCGAGATCGGCAAGGACCTGGGCCGCCGCGTGCGGGCCGTCATCTCGGACATGAACCAACCCCTGGGCAACACCGTCGGCAATGCCCTCGAAGTGCGGGAAGCCATCGACACGCTCAAGGGCCAGGGGCCGGCCGATTTCTGGCAGCACTGCCTGGCCATCGCCAGCCAGATCCTCCTCGTCGCCGGCCAGGCCAGCCAACGAGACGAGGCCGCCGCTCAATTGGAGGAACTTTTGAACGGGGGCCAGGCCTGGGTCAAGTTCCGGGAGTGGGTCACGGCCCAGGGTGGCGACGTCGGATACGTGGACGACCCCGAGAAGCTACCCACTGCCCACTACGCCCAGGAGATCCAGGCCCAACAGGCCGGCTACGTCACCGCCCTCGACGCCCGCGAGGTCGGCCTGACCTCCATGCTCCTGGGCGGCGGCCGCGCCAAAAAGGGCGACAAAATCGATCACGCCGTCGGCGTCGTGCTCCAGGCCAAGATCGGCGATTACGTGGCCGAGGGTGAGCCGCTACTCACCATCCACGCTAACGACGAAGGCAAGATCTGGGGGGCGCAGCAGCGTCTCCTGGCTGCCTACGAGTGGAGCGACGACCCCGTCGAGGCACCACCCCTCATCCACAAGGTGGTCGGATAGGCAGGCGTTCGCCCCTCCCTCGGGCGAGGCGACTGAAGGGAGGAGGAGGGGTCAAGTCAGCTCCTCATTGAGCAGCTTGGTTACCAATCGGTCTCTTCCCGCTCGGCGATGACGCGCCCGTAAAGATCGGCCGTCAAGCGAGCGATGCGGCGCCAATCGTATTCCTCGCGGACCATCAGATGAGCTTTCCGCACCCGGGCCGCTGCCTGTTCCGGATGCTTTAAGGTCTCGACAATGCCCCAGGCCAGGGAGTTCGGGTCTTTCGGATAGACAGTGAGCCCCGTCTCCTCGTGGCGGACCACGTCGCTCAGCCCGCCCACGTCGCTGGCCACCACGGGACACTTGGCCGCCATCGCCTCCAACGCCACGATGCCAAAGGGCTCGTAGAGGCTGGGAAATACCGCGCAGTCGGCGACCTTGAACAGGCGATCCCGATCCTCGTCGGAGATAAAGCCGGTGAACAGGACCTTCTCCCCCACTCCCAGACTCCAGGCCAGGGAGCGCAGCGCGTCGAGCTCCGGCCCCCGGCCAGCGACGACCAGCTTGGCCTCAGGCTGCTGGGCCAGCACCAGGGGCATGGCCCGGACCAGGACCTGAGCTCCCTTTTCGTAGACCAGGCGCCCCACGTGAAAGACAATCTGCTCGGTGGGCAGGGCGTACAGGTTCCGAAAGAGGGTCGGATCCCAGCCGTCCAGGTGATTGAAGGATTCTGCCTCGATGCCGTTGAGAATAAGGCCACCAACCAGTCGTGGGCGTGGATCAGATCAAAGGGGCCATCCCGCTGCC
>CAYLZO010000101.1:15215-17406 GCA_964387775.1 uncultured Anaerolineaceae bacterium | reverse complement strand
GTAGGCCCGCACCCGGTCGCGCGTGGCGCTGAAGGACGTGTTGCCCAGCAGCTCGTCGTCCTTGATAATGTCCACGCCGCCCCGGGCCGACTCGGCGAAAAAGGCGGCGCCCACCTCGGGGCCGTAGCCGGTGCAGGGTTTGATCATGTTCAGCAGGATGGGCCGCCGGGGGAGGCCGAAATGCGCCCGCAGGCCGTCGATGCCGAATTTGGGGCCGCCGAATCCGGCGGCGAAACTGGGCGACAGGGTCAGGTCCACCAGCTTGAGCTGGGCGGCGGTCGAGACGTCGTTGCCCAGCAGCGTGGTGAACAGCATCGGGAACTGGGGGCCAAAGTTGGCCTCGGGGAAGGCGATCTGGACGAAAAAGGCGCGCAGGTCGGGCAGGTCGGAGGCCAGCTCGACGGGCGGCGCGTCGTAGAGGGCCACGACGCGGCCCATGTGCCGCTCCAGCATCTCGCGGGTGATGCCCGGTACTGGCGTCCAGGTGCCGACGCTCTGGCCCACGGCAAAGGAGGCCGCCTTGGCGACCATGTCCACCTCGGCGCCAGTCTCCAGGTAGTAGGTGGCGATGACGTATTCTTTTCCGAGCAGCTCTTCGGCGTAGGCGAAGGTCAGGTCATTCATCATCAGAACTCCATTCTCAACTCCAAACCTGCCCTCAGACTGCTCCTGGTGCCTTGCAGAATCCTGCAAACTGGAGTATAATCTTAACCAGCAAACCAGAAAGGCAATCGATGACTTCCGGCAAACGATGGACGCTTTGTGACCGACACGGCAACGAGATCTATCTCACCCAGGAACGGTGGGAGCACGTTATTGACGATCTCAATCACCCGGAAATGGCTGGTTGCGAGGAACAATTTCAGGAAACGATTCGGATAGGTAGTCGTAGACAGGACCCGCTGAATCCGCGGAAGTACCGCTACAGAAAGGCGTTCGACGATCTGGCTGAGGACAACACGCACATCATAGCTGTTGTGTTGTTCCGGTTTAACAAAGACCCGGTAGGTCGGCCGGTTCCCAACAACTACATTGTTACGTCCTATCAAAAAGAGATTGGGTGACATATGACAACACCAAGTTTCAATTATGACGAAATGAGCGATACTCTGTACATCTCTTTCGCGCCTGGTGAAAAGGCGACCGGCATTGAACTCAACGATCACATTCTGCTGCGCATCAACAAGGTCGAGCGCCGGGCCGTGGGACTGACGATCTTTGAGTATTCGCTTCTGGCACAGCGTACCGAAATCGGGCCACGCGGGTTTCCTCTCACGGGCCTGAATCGCCTTTCCGATGGCCTGCGTGAGCTCGTGCTCGACATCCTATCCCGCCCTCCGGTCAGCGAGATTCTCTCACTTCTTGCGTATACTCCCTCGCCCATGGAGACGATCCCCATCACGTCGCTCCAGCCTTTGCCCCGCGTCCCAGCCTAGCCAGATCAACATCGCTCCTTCGACAAACTGAACTCCAAAGCCGCATCCACCATCGCCACGATGTTCTCCGGCGGCACGTCCTCCTGGACGTTGTGCACCGGGGCCAGCACGAACCCGCCGCCGGGCGCCAGGTCGTGGACGCGGCGCTGCACCTCGGCGCGGACCTCAGCCAGCGTGCCCCGGGGCAGCACCCGCTGGGTGTCGATGCCGCCCCAGAAACAGATGCCGCCGCCATTCTGGCGGTTGCCGAACTCGGCTTTCAGCGCCGCCGTGTCGTCCATGCCCGCCGACGAGACCTGGACCGGGTTCAGGGCGTCCACGCCGATGTCGATGAACTCGGGAATCAGCGACTTGACCGCGCCGCAGCAGTGATAGAGCACCTTGGCCCCCGACTTGCTCTTGAGCAGGTCGATCATCACCCGATGGCGGGGCTTGAACAGCCGGCGATAGCGCCCCAGGTCGACCAGGGGCCGGTCGTGAAAGGCCACGTCGTCGCCAAAGGCGACCACGTCCACGTACGGCCCCACCTCGTCCAGGACGGCGCCGGCCAAGGCCAGCCACCACTCCAGGGCGCGGTCCATCAGCGCGTCCAGGAACGCCGGGTTGAGCACGATGTCCATCAGCCACGGCTCGTAGCCGCGCAGGTACTGGCTGAGGTGCACAAAGCCCACCGGCAGGCTGAGGACCACGGCATAGTCGGTCCCTTCGTGGAGCCTACGAGCTTGCTCACCTAGGCCCCGCGTCCGGCCCGGATT
>CAYLZO010000101.1:1155-15205 GCA_964387775.1 uncultured Anaerolineaceae bacterium | reverse complement strand
TAGGCCGCCAGGTCGGCCCGCGTCGCCTCGCGGAGCGGATTGCCCGTGGGCGCGTAATGCCCGTCGCCCGCCTTGCGCCACACCACGCCAAATTCGTCGCGGAAGGAGCCATCGTCGAAATAGACGTCCTGCCAGCTATCCGGGCTCCTGACCAGCAGCGGCCGGGTGTCGGCGTGGAGCCGCTCGGCCACCCACTCGTCGAGCAGGGCGCTGCGCGACTTGCGCTTCATGTAGCGCGTCTCGCTCTCGCCTGTCCTGGCAGTCAGGCCAGGGACGCCCAGGTGAGCCTTCAGCCGCTCGTAGGCCCGGCCGATGACCGTGCTGAACGACGTGCCCCCCACGTCGATGGGCACGCGGTCGGTCGGGCGCAACTCCACCGCGGCCCGCACCCGCTCCCGCGGCGTCATCTTCTCTGTCATGTAGCTTTCCTCGTAGGACGCAGATGAACACAGATAAACGCAGATAAAAAATCTGTGGTCATCTGTGCAAATCTGTGTCCTCGCCGCTCCCACGCAAGCGGAGGAAGGTATCAACCACGGCGCCGGCAAAGGCACGGTCGTTGACGTGGGCGTCGAGCTCGACGAGCTCGACCTCGGGCGACAGCGCCGCTCGCATCGCCTCGGCAAAAGCCCGGTTGGCCGCCTCGTCATAGAGGACCCCGCCCTCGCGGTTGAGCATCGAGTAGCCGCGTTGCGGGACCATGACCGCCCGCGGGCCGCGCCCGGCGTTGAGCCGCTCCGCGATGTGCTGGGCGACAGCCGCCATCTCCTCGGCGCTGGCCCGGACGTGGGTGTGGGTCGGCGTGTGTTGGACCCAAGCTCTCCCGACGAGCTCCCGAGGGAGCTCGTCGGGAGAGCCGTGCAAGCGGATGTCGGTCGCGCCGGGCGTTACGACGTGGGGGATGCCCATCTGCCCGGCGGCCTCCAGGCGGCCGGGCAGGGCCGGCATCAGCCCGCCGTACAGCAGGTCGGTGATCTCGTGGGGCGAATAGTCGACGACGCCCTTGACCACCCCGTCGAGCACCAGCTCCTCCATCGCCTGCCCGCCGATGCCGTTGCAGTGAAAGGCGATCACCTCAAAGCCCAGCCCCTCCAGCCGCTCCTTGACGGCCATCACGCCCGGCGTGGTGATGCCCGCCTGGGTGATGGCGATCAGCTCCCGGTCGCCCGTAGCCACCGCCTCGACCGAGGCCATGCCGACTACGGCCGCCGCGGCCTGGGCCAGGATGCGGCGCGTGACCCGGTTCAGGCCCAGGATGTCGGCCACCGAGTGGAGCATGGCCACGTCCTTGGTGCCGACGTAGGGGCCGAAGGCCGTCTGGCCGCAGGCCACGGTCGAGACCATGACCTTGGGCACGCCCACCGGCAGGGCGCGCATGGCGGCCGTGGCCATGGCCGTACCCTGGGCGCCGCCCACGCCCACCACGCCGTCCACCCGGCCCTCGCCGTGCAGCCGGCCGACGACGGCCACCAGTCCTTCGATCATGGCCGCCTGGCAGCGCTGCCGGTCGCCCGTGGCGATCAGGTCGGCCAGCTCGACGCCGGCGGCCCGGGCCACCTCCTGACGGCTGACGTCGGCGGCGGGGCCCGGTTCCCCCAGGATGCCGGGATCGACGACCAGGGGCCTGCCGCCGCGCCGGGCCACCTCGTCGCGCAGGTAGCCGACCTCGGGGCCTTTGGTGTCCAGGGTGCCGATGACGAGGATGTTCATGGGTGGACCTCCTGCTGGGGCGCGCGATCCACGGCCACGGTCAGGATGCGGCCCGAGGCCGGGTTTTTCAGCCGTTCTAAACGGATTTCTTTGCCGAGCATGGTCAAAACAATCTCCCTTTTCCCTCCCCGTCATTCTGAGCGAAGCGAAGCACGTCCTGAGACGTGTCGAAGGAAATCTCGGTTGTGCGTGAGTGACCTCTGGCATAGGTGGAGATTCTTCGCTCCCTTCGGTCGCTCAGAATGACGGGGTCTTGTAATGGCCATAGCGCACCCCCGCCGCCAGCAGCGCCCGGTAGTTCGCCACCGGCACAAAGTCGGGGATCGAGTTGCTGGAGCCGAGCAGCCAGCCGCCGCCGGGCGCCAGGACGGCGGCCATCCGCCGCACCTCGGCCTCGACGTCGGCCGGGGACCCGTCGCACAGCGTCCCCTTCAGGTCGATGCCGCCGGCCACGGCGATGCGGTCGCCCCATTCTCGCTTGACGGCGACGATGTCGTTCATCGGCGGCTCAAAGGGGTGGATGGCGTCAAAGCCGCAGGCCACCAGGTCGGGCAGCAGGCGGGTGAGATCGCCGTCGCTGTGCAGGCCCACCGGGACGTCGGCCTGGTGGCAGCGCTCGACGATGCGCCGGTACCAGGAATAGACGTAGCGGCGATACGCTCCGGGCGCGACCACCGGGCCGCTGTTGTAGGCCAGGTCGTCGGGCAGCCAGACGGTGCCCACGGACTCGTGCTGGAGCAGTTTCTCCAGCACGGCGAGCTGGCTGGCCCCCAGCCAGTCGTGCACATCGCGCACCAGGTCGGGGTCGTCAGTCAACTTGAGGCAATAGTTCTCGAAGCCGAGCAATTGCCAGGCGCCCATGAACCCGTAGCCGATCTGGACCAGCAGCTTCATGCCGGCGGGCAGCAGGTCAGTCAGCGTCGCCAGGTGCTCGTCCAGGCCCTCGTAGTCAGGGTAGCCGCCCAATTCATCCGGCGACGGCCAGGGAAACTCGTCGAACTCGCGCCGGTCGCGGATGAGGGCCGCTTCCTCGGCCACCCAGCCACCGGCGACCCGCGCCTCGCCGCGAGCCGCGCGCCACGCACGGACCGCCGGGTGGTAGCCGCGCACCACCGAGCGCACCCCGGCCCGGATCGAGACGAAATCGTAGCCGGCCACCCGCCAAAAGTCCACCTCGTCTCGCAGGCTCTGCACCGGCCGCCCCAGGATCGCGGCCTTGTGCCCCCCGTGGACCGACATCTCGAACAGCGGCACCCGGTCTCCCTCCCCCTGGCGGAGCATGGCCCGGCGGACGCGCTGGAAATCGGGGAATCGGGAAATTGGGGATTGGGAATCGGATCTGTTCATCCGAGCAATCCGCTATTGTGGAACCGGGCAGCGACGTCGTGCGGCGCTTTGCCTTGCAGCAACCGCGCCATGCACCCGGCCACCAGGTCGGCGAAGGGCGGATCGTTCAGATGCAGGTCGGCGACGAGGACGGGGGTTTCGGGCTTGAGTGTGGCCTGGAACTCGGCGATGACGGCCCGGTTGCCCTCGGGCACGTAGAGCGGCGCGCCTTCCTTGTTGGGTCGCGAAAAGCCCCGGCGGGGCAGGACGACGACCGTCGGCCCCAGGGCGCGGTTCAGCCGCTCGATCATTTCCCGGGCGGCGGCGACCATCTCGTCGGGCGTGGGCGCAAAACACGTCATCTGGGCGTTGTGGACCATGTGGGCCCGGTCGCGATATTTCTCCGGGGCCTTCTGGATGCTCTCAAAGAGCACATAGTCGCCCCCGCCCACCGAGACTACCGCCGGGATGGCCGTCCGGGTCAGCGCCGCCAGGCGATCCGGCGCCCCGGCCAGGCCGCCGTGCTGCTGGTCGATGACCTCGTGGGTGCTCAGGTCGATGACGCCCGCGAACTTGCCCTTCTCGATGAGCCCCTCCATGGCCGGGCCGCTGGTGCCGTTGGCGTGAAAGGGCACGACTTCGTAGCCTTGGCCCTCCAGCGCTGCCTTGACCCGCATCACGCAGGGCGTGGTGATGCCCAGCATGGTGATGGCGATGGACGGCGCCTCGGTTTCCGCCTCGGGCTCGTAGCGGAGGGCCATGCCGGCGATGGCGTGGGCCGCGTTGCGCAGGATGGGCCGGCTGATGACGTTCAGGCCCAGCACGTCGGTGATGGAATGCATCATGCACAGGTCCTTGGTGCCGACGTAGGGGCCGAACTGGAAATTGCCGCTGGCCACCGTGGAGAGCATCACCTTGGGCACGCCGATGGGCAGGGCACGCATGGCCGCCGTGGCGATGGAGGTCCCCTGCCCGCCGCCCAGCCCGACGATGCCGTGCAGCCGGCCCTCGCTGTGCAGGTCCAGGACGATGCGGACCAGGCCCTCGGTCTGGGTAGCGATGGCGTGGCTCTTTTCGCCCCGCGCCAGCAGCGCCTCCAGCGTCGAGCCGGCTGCCTCGGCCACCGCCTCGCGGCTGACGTCGGCCTCGACCGTCGGCGCCGGCAGCACGCCGGGGTCGATGAGGACCGTCGCCAGCCCCCAGGCCGCCACGTGGTCGCGGACGTAGGCCGCCTCCTCGCCCTTGGTGTCGAGGGTGGCGACGACGACGACGGTGCGGGTTTTGTTCATGGTCACCTCTGATCTAGCAGCAACCAGCCAACACCCAATATCTAATATCCAATAGCTATTCGATATTGGATATTAGATATTGGCTAGATTCCGCTGAAATAAAAGGGCGCCCCCTCGACCGGCTTCCGCCGCTCGCGCAGGGGCATGCCCTCGTAGGGGTAGACCGGATGCGCCAGCACCGCCTCGTCGTGGCCGGGCAGGATGAAATCGGCGCGGCGGTCGATCTCTTCCACGCTCTTCCAGCCGTCGATCATGTTCACGTAGCGCTGCTGGACCCAGTAGCGCCAGTGCTCCTCGAGGCGGGGCTCCATGTTGCGGTAGCGGAACACGGCGTCGCCGCAGATGACGCACGTGCCCGCCGCCGTCTCGACCTGGACCGACTGGTGGCCGGGTGTGTGGCCGGGTGTGGGAAAGACCCGCACGCCGGGCACGATCTCGGCCTCGCCTTCCACCAGCTCGAACTGGCAGCCGACGAAAGGCGCCTCGATGCCCAGCGCCGGCGACTCGTAGGAGCGGTAGTAGAGGGGCAGGGGATTGTAGGCCCAGCGGATCTCGGTGGCGTGGGCCACGTAGCGGGCGTTGCGGTACTGTTTCATGTTGTGGCTGTGGTCCCAATGCAGGTGGGTGAAAATGCAGAGGTCGATCTCGTCGGGCTCGACGCCCAGTTTGCGCAGCTCGTCGGGGCTGTCGAGGCAGTCCTTCTTCTGGCAGGAGTGATGATATTGGGTCGCCCGCCCGGCGTCGGGCAGGCCGGTGTCGACCATGATCTTGTGCTCGCCGGTGTCCACGTAGAAACAGAGCACGGGGATCTCGATCTTTTCGCCGGGGGTGCCTTTGAAAAACATGTAGGTGCCCACGTCGATCTGGCACCAGCCGGTGTTGATGGGATAGATCTTGGTGTTCTCTACAAACATCGTTGTCCTCCTCTTTCAATCCTGGAGTCTGGCGAATTTTGTTCGGCGCCGGTTAAGGGCACAGATTCACACATTGTCTAGCCGAGCCTTGAACTAAATCTGTGTTCATCTGTGAAAATCTGTGTCCTCCAATGGGCATGGTCAGAATTCGCCAATGTCCAGTTTCAATCTTGAACGAACCGCAGAGGCGCAGAGCGCGCAGAGTTTTTTAGGATTTCTCTGTGTTCTCCGTGCCTCTGCGGTTCTTCAGCAACTCGGCCGCCGGGGGCCACAGGGCGGCCACGTACTCGAAGCGGTCGGGGCGGATGCGGATGTCGGCCCAGACGAGCGGCCAGCCGCTGGCGCTCAGGGCGATGCGGTCCACGACCAGCACCGACGCGCCCTGGGGCAGGCCCAGCACCGCCCGATCCGCCCCGGTGGCAGGGATCAGCCGGCAGTCCTCTTCCATCTCGACCAGGACGGCGTGATACTTTTCCTCCAGCAGCTTCTGGAAGGAGGTGCGGCTCACGTCGTCGCCCTCCAGGCCGGGGCAGACGTCGAAGGGCATAAAGTTGGTCTGGTTGGCCAGCGCCTCCTCGTGCACCCAGCGGGTGCGCACGTAGCGATAGACCGGGCTGCCGGGCTCGACCCGCAGCTTGTCGGCCACCAAGGGAGACGCTGGTTCCACCTCCACCTGGCGCACCTCCGACCGGGGCTTGAGCCCGGCGCCGGCGGTGTGGGTGAAGACGCTGGCAAAGTCGGTGGTGGGCAAGCCCAGGACCTGAAATACGTCTCCCTCGGTCTCGACCGCCTCGACTAGGCCCTTGCGCCGGGCTGCCTGGACGACGCGCTGCATCGAGTCTGTGCTCGCGCCGAACTGCCCGACCAACCCGCCGAGGGCCAGCGTCTCTCCCGAAGCGTACGCACCTTCGACGATGGCCCGCTCGAATCGTTGTTGCAACGCTATCGGAAACTCGATCTCCACGGTTCCCCCCTTTGGCTCCTCTTGGCTCGGCATCATTATACCTCAGACCACCACCTTCGGTCAACCCATCAGGCCTGTATCGTAGATTATCGATTATCGATGCTGTGGCTTCCGATGTTGACACCCTCCACCTGATGTGTTATCATGGCTGTCGTTCGCCATCCCCGATAGCTGCTGGCTAAAACCTGTCACAAACGGCTAGTTTTGCGGATTGCGAACTGGAGATTGCTTCGGTCGCTAGCGCTCCCTCGCAATGACGGGGCAAAGAGGATGAAAAGGAGGGTACTTTGAATTTGAAGGGCAAGATCGTTGACCTGAGCCAGGAGATTTACACCGGGATGCCGGTCTATCCCGGCCACCTCAAGACCGTCGTTTTTACCCACGTCTCCCACGAAGAGACCCAGCGCGCCCTGGGCACCGACTTTTCCTACGAGGCCAGCGGCCTGTTGATGTGTGACCACGGGCCGACCCACATCGACTCCATCAGCCACCTCTCCCGCGATCCCGACGCCCCCTCGGTGGACGAGATCCCGCTGGAAAACTGCATCACCCCGGCCATCTGCATCGACGTGAGCGACGTGCCGCGCCAGGCGCAGTTCGGCGCCGACAAGATCCAGGCCGAGCTGGACCGCTGGGGCCTCGACATCCACCCCGGCGACACGGTGCTCTTTCACACCGGCCACTACGACCGCTTCTACGGCACGCCCGAGTACATGACCCACCACCCCGGCCTGACCCGCGACGCCACCGAGTTCATCATCGACCGGGGCGCCGTCAACTTTGGCATCGATTGCACCAGCCCCGACATGCTGCTGGACAAGACCTACCCCTGCCACACCGTCTGCGCCGAGCGCCGGGTGACCCACATCGAAAACCTGTGCAACCTGGACAAGCTGGTCGGCCAGCGCTTTACCTTCGTCGCCCTGCCGCTCAAGATCCGCAGGGGGACCGGCTCGCCGCTGCGGGCCGTCGCCATCCTGGATGATGAAGTTTCCTGATTTCAGCCTGACCGACCAGGTCGCCATCGTGACCGGGGCGAGCATGGGCCTCGGCCGGGGGCTGGCCCTGGCCCTGGCCCACGCCGGCGCCCACGTCGTCGTCACCAGCCGCGACGTCGCCCGCGCCGAGCCGGTGGCCGCCGAGATCCGCGAGATGGACCGCCAGGCCCTGCCCCTGGCCCTCGACGTCACCGAGCTGGACAGCATCGACGCCCTGGTCGCCGCCACGCTGGACCGCTTTGGCCGCATCGACGTGCTGGTGAACAATGCCGGCATCAACATCCCCGAGCCGGCGGTGGACGTCACCGAGGCCCACTGGGACCGGGTCCTCGACACCAACTTGAAGGAGCTCTTTTTCTGCGCCCAGCGGGCGGGGCGCGTCATGCTGCGTCAGGGCCGGGGCAAGATCGTCAACGTCGCCTCGCAGATGGGCCTCGTCGGCGGGCGGCTGCGGGCCGCCTACTGCGCCAGCAAGGGCGGCGTCGTGCAGCTGACCAAGGTGCTGGCCATCGAGTGGTCGGCGCAGGGCATCAACGTCAACGCCGTGGCGCCCACCTTCCTGCGCACGCCGCTGACCGAGCCGATGTTTGAGGACGAGGCGTTTTTCCAGGAGGTGCTGGGCCACATCCCCCTGGGCCGCATCGGCGAGATCGACGACGTGCTGGGCGCCGTCGTCTTTTTGGCCTCGCCGGCCGCCGATCTCATTACCGGCCACACCCTGCTGGTGGACGGCGGTTGGACCATTCATTAAACTCCCCTCCTCTGGGGGGAGACCGGTGCTTGAGGGCAAACTTCCCCCTCCCCCAGCCCCTCCCCCAAGGGCGGGGAGTTCGCTCCCTCTCCCCTGGGGGAGACACGTCGTTAGTGCCTGCGGCAGGGCCGGGGTGAGGGGGAAAAACAGACAGGAGCTACACATTGAATACGGAACTCGAAACGATCATCCCCTTGATGATGGCCCGGCTCAAGTTCGGCGTCGGGGCCACCGAGGAACTGGGCTACGAGCTGAAAACGATGGGCGCCGAGAAGGTGCTCCTCGTCGCCGACGGGCACCTGTGGGAGCACGGTCTGGTGGACAAGGTCAAGGCGGCCATCGAGGACGAGGGCATCGCCCTGACGATCTATGACCAGATCCACATCGAGCCCACCGACGTCTCCTTCCGGCACGCCATCGATTTTGCCCGGGACGTGGACCTGGACGCCTTTGTGGCCCTGGGCGGCGGCAGCACCATCGACACGGCCAAGGCCATGAATCTGTTCACCACCTACCCCGCCGACCTCTACGCCTACATCAACCCGCCCATCGGCCAGGGCAAGCCGGTGCCCGGCCCACTGCGGCCCCTGATCGCCCTGCCTACCACCGCCGGCACCGGCGCCGAGACCACGGCCGTCCTCGTCCTCGACCTCCTCGACCTGCACCTCAAGACCGGCATCTCTAGCAACCACTGCCGCCCGACCATGGCCATCGTCGATCCGCTGAACACGCTGACCACCTCGCCGGAGGTGACCGCCTCTTGCGGCCTGGACGTGCTGACCCACGCCGCCGAGTCGTTCACCATCAAGCCCTACGACGTGCGGCCCAAGCCGGCCAGCCCGGCCGGCCGGGGCGCCTACGTCGGCGCCAACCCCATCTCGGACCTGTGGAGCGAAAAGGCCATCGAGTGGGCCGGCGCCTACCTGCGGCGGGCCGTCTACAACGGCAACGACCTGGAGGCCCGGACCCACATGGCCATGGGCTCGACCTTTGCCGGCATCGGCTACGGCAACGCCGGCGTGCATGTGCCCCATGCCCTGGGCTATCCCATCGCCGGGATGATCAAGGATTGGGTGCCGAGCGGTTTCGGCGTGGACGAACCGCTGATGCCCCACGGCCTCTCGACGGCGCTGACCGCGCCCGCCAGCTTCCGCTTCACCGCGCCGACCCACCCGCAAAAGCACGCCCGCATCGCCGAGTTGCTGGGGGCCAGCGTCGAGGGGCTGTCGCCCCGCGAGGCGGCCGAGAAGCTGCCCGCGGCCCTCGTCCGCCTGCTGCGCGACGTGGGCTGCCCCAACGGCCTGTCGGCGGTCGGTTACACCGAAGCCGACCTGGACGAGATGGTCGAGGGGGGCTGGAAGCAGCAGCGGTTGCTGGTGGGCAGCCCCCGCCCGGTGACCAAGGCCGACCTGCGCCGCATCCTGGAAGAATCGATGGTGCTGTGGTAGCCCGGCCCGGCCGCTGGGCCATGGTCGGCGTCGGTTTCGTCGTCGAGCTGATCTTTGGCCTCTTTTACGCCTGGTCGGTCTTTGTCCTGCCCCTGGAGGCCGAGTTCGGCTGGGCGCGGGCCGAGACCTCCTGGGCGTTTACCGTCTTTTTCGTCGCCTTTCCCGTGGGCATGCTGGCCGGCGGGCGCCTGGCCGACCGCTGGAGCCTGCGACGGACGGGGGGGCTGGGCGCCCTGCTGCTGGCGGGCGGCCTCTTGCTCGCCTCGTTCACCGGCAGCATCGCCTGGCTGGTGGTCTCCTTCGGCGTGCTGGGTGGATTCGGCGCCGGGGTGGGCAATAACGCGGCGGCCAACGTGCTCAGTTGGTTCGACGAGCGGCGGGGGCTGGCCGCCGGCGTGCTGTCGATGGGCTTTGGCCTGGGCGGCCTGCTGCTCGGCTCCCTGGCCGACGCCGTCATCACGGCGATGGGCTGGCGGGCGGCCTTTCGCCTCCTGGCCGGCCTGGCCTTTCTCGTCTGCTTTGGCGGATTCCAGTTCCTGCGCAAAGCCCCGGCCGGGTCCACCTTGGCGGCCGCGACTCCACCGGCCGCCAACGACCACGCCCCGGCCGAGATGCTCCGTGCACCGACCTTCTGGCTGCTGGCCCTCTGGTGCCTGCTGGTATCCACCGCCGGCGTGACCGTCTTTGGGCACGTGGTGCCCCTGGCCGTCGAATCGGGCATCGCCCAGGCGGCGGCGGTGGTGGCCCTGGGGGTCCTGTCGCTGGCCAACGGCCTGGGGCGGCTGGCCTACGGCGCGCTGTCCGACCGGCTGGGCCTGGCGCCGACCATGTTCGTCGGGGCGCTGCTGATGGGCGCGGCCATCCTGCTGACCCTTCCCCTGACCCGGGCGCTGGGCCAGCCGGGGCTCGTCGCCGTTAGTCTTTTCATCGGGTCGTCCTACGGGGGCATGGTCCCGCTGGCGACGGCCTCGGTCTTGCAAATTTTCGGCGCGCGGCACTATGGCACCAACCTGGGCCTCAGCTCGTTCCAGATTGCCCTCAGCGCCCTGCTGGGGCCGCAGGTGGCCGGTTTTCTGCAGAGCGCCACCGGCGCCTACGACCTGCCCCTGGTGCTGACGGGCGTCCTGGCCCTGGGCGCCTGCCTCGTCGCCGTGCTCTTTGGCCTCAAGCTCGCCGCGAAAGAGACCGCAACTGCCCGAGGCTAGGACGCGGATGCCACGGATTGCACGGGTTTTTTATCCGTGGCATCCGTGTAATCCGTGTCCGATGAGTCAAGCCAGCGGTGCGCGGCGCAGGGTTGGCTTGTCTTGGCGGAGTTTGGGGATTTTGTCGGCTTCTGTCTCTGGGTCTTGCACCTTGGGTGCGCAGAGCTGCTGCTTGCGCGCCGGCCGCTGCGTCGCCACGGTGGAGAGCACTTCTGCGAGCTGATCCAGGCTGGCCAGGTTGTGGACCGGCAGGAAATCGTCCACGCAGGGCATGACGGTCGCCATGCCGCGCTGCACGGGCTGGTACTCGTCGGAGCCGAGCAGGGGGTTGAGCCAGATCAGCCGGTAGGCCGCACGCTGCAAGCGGTGGATCTCCTGGGCCAGCAACTCGGGCTCACCCCGGTCCCAGCCGTCGCTGATGACCAGCAGCACCGCGCTGCGCCCCAACACCCGCCGCGCCCACTGAAAGTTGAACGCCTTGAGCACCTCGCCGATGCGCGTGCCGCCCGACCAGTCGCGGACCGCCGCCCCGACCTCGTCCAGCGATTCGTCCACGTCCTTGTAGCGCAGGTGGCGCGTGATGCGCGTCAGCCGCGTGCCAAAGACAAAGACCTCGACGGTGGTGTCCTTCAGGCCGTGGGTCAGGGCGTGGATAAAGTGGAGCAGCATCCGCGAGTAGCGCTCCATCGAGCCGCTGATGTCGCACAGGACGACCAGCGAGCGGGGGCGGTAGACGCGCTGGCGGAAGGCCAGATGGATCGGCTCGCCGCCGTGGCGCAGGTTGTCGCGGATCATGCGCCGGAGGTGGAGGCGGCCCTTGTAGCTGGGGCGCACGCGGCGGGTGCGGCGCTGGCCCAGCTCCCACTCCAGGCTGGCAATGGCCTGTTTGGCCTCCTGGATCTCTTCCCACGTCATCTCGCCGAAATCCTTGTGGCGCAGGACCTCGTCGGGGCTATAGACGGGCATCGAGGGGCGGCCCGACTCGTCGTCCTCCTCGCCGTCGCCGGGCTTGCGGCGGCCGCTCTTGCCGTCGGCGGTGTCTTCTTCCTTGGCGATGCGCTTCGAGGGCAGCCGCAGGCGCCGGGCCCGGTCGCCGGGGGCCGCTCCTTCCTCCTCGTCCTCGCCGCCGGCGCCGTGCCAGAAGTGGTGAAATGCCTGGTCAAAGACGAGGAAATCCTCGCGGCGGTTGACCAGCAGCGCCTTGCACGTGACATAAAAATCTCGCCGGTCGGTGATGGGCACGTGCTCCAACGCCTCTACCAGGTCGAGGACCTGGCGGGTGCTGACCTCGACGCCCATCACGCGCAGGAGGTTGCCAAAACGCAGCAGGTGGCCCAGCAGGTAACCGCCGCTGTCGCCGCCTTCGCCGTCCAGTTGATCGAGGTCGGCTACGGACACAGATGGCAAGAGATCGTCCACGAGGGGCCTCTCAGAGGGGCGGTCCGGCGGCGTGCATCATCCGCTCCATGGTCTCGCTGCGGGCGCGCTGCAACAACGGGCCGACTTGCCCCTTACGCACGACTTCAAAGTCGTCCTGGTACTTGAGCAGCAGGCCCAGCGTATCCTCGACCAGGGGCAGGTCCAGCTCCTGGGCGTCGAGGGCGACCAGGGCCTCGGCCCAGTCGAGGGTTTCGGCCACGCCCGGCACCTTGTAGAGGTCCAGTTCGCGCAGGTCGTGGACGAACTGCACCAACTGGTGGGCCATGACCGCCGGCGCCTGGGGCACCTTGAGATTGACGATGGCGAACTCTTTCTCCAGCGAGGGATAGTCGATCCAGTGGTAGATGCAGCGCCGCTTGAGGGCGTCGTGGATCTCGCGGGTTCGGTTGGAGGTGATGACCACCACCGGCGGTTCGGCGGCGCGGATGGTGCCGATCTCGGGGATGGTGATCTGGAAATCGCTCAGCAGCTCCAGCAGAAAGGCCTCGAACTCTTCGTCGGCCCGGTCCAGCTCGTCGATGAGCAGCACCGGGGCCGCGCTGTTGTCCGTCATCTCGATGGCTTGCAAGAGGGGGCGCTTGATGAGATACTCCTCGCCAAAGAGGTCGCGCTCGATCTCGTCGGTGATTTCGCACTGCTGGGCTTCGAGCATGCGGATGTGGAGCAACTGCCGGGTATAGTTCCATTCGTAGATGGTGCTGTTGACGTCCAGCCCCTCGTAACACTGGAGGCGGATCAGGGGCCGGTCGAGCATCTCGGCCAGGGTCTTGGCCACCTGGGTCTTGCCAACGCCGGCCTCGCCCTCCAGCAGCAACGGCTTGCTCAACTTGAGCGTCAGGTAAATCACCGTCGCCAGCGCGCGGTCGGTCACGTAGGCGTGCTCAAAGAGTACGCTTTCGAGTTCGTCGATGCCGGGGAACGTTCTGGGCTTCACAGTCACCTCATCCATCCATCTCTGGATCCATCGCGGATCAGATTTGCAAGATTCCTACCAAGAACCTATTATACCCCAGCCCTTGCTTGGCGGTCAACTTGGCCACTCCCTGGCGCAAAGTATCGATAATCGATAGACCGCATCCTCTCAGGCCCAGAGGTGCGCGTACTTGAGCCCGCTGCCGGTGTTAAAGAGGACCACGCGCTCGCCGTCGGCGATCCAGCCCTGGCGCCGCAGGTGGCGGAAGGCGGCCAACGTCGCGCCGCCCTCGGGGCAGGGGAAGATGCCCTGGGTGCGGCCGATGAGGTTGGCGCCGTCCATCATCTCCTCGTCGGGCACGGCCACGGCGGTGCCGCCGCTCTCGCGCAGCGCCCGCAGGATGAGGAAATCGCCCACGGCGGCCGGGACGCGCAGCCCGTCGGCCAGGGTGGCGGCGTCCTGCCACGTCTCGGCGAATTCCCGGCCCGCGTGAAAGGCGCGGACCATCGGCGCGCAGCCCTCCGACTGGACGGTGACCATGCGCGGCCGCTGGGGGCCGATCCAGCCCAACTGCTCCATCTCGTCGAAGGCTTTCCACATGCCGATCAGGCCCGTGCCGCCGCCGGTGGGGTAGATGACCACGTCGGGCAGGGTCCAGCCCAACTGCTCGGCCAGCTCGTAGCCCATCGTCTTTTTGCCCTCGATGCGGTAGGGCTCCTTGAGGGTCGAGACGTCGAAACGCTCGAATTTCTGCACGCCCTCGGCGGCGGCCCGGCCGCAGTCGGTGATCAGGCCGTCGATGAGCGTCACCTCGGCGCCCAGGGCGCGACACTCGGCCACAAAGAGAGGTGGCACGTCCCGAGGCATAAAGACGTGGGCCGCCATGCCGGCCAGGGCGGCGTAGGCGCTCATCGCCCCGGCGGCGTTGCCCGCCGATGGGATCGACACAGCCTCGACGCCCAGTTCGTGGGCCCGCGAGAGGGCCACGCCCAGCCCCCGCGCCTTGAACGAGGCGGTAGGGTTCAGCCCCTCGTCCTTGACGTAGAGCCCGTCAAAACCCACGGCCCGGCCCAGCCGTCCGGCGTGGAAGAG
>CAYLZO010000101.1:0-1145 GCA_964387775.1 uncultured Anaerolineaceae bacterium | reverse complement strand
CGCCCAGGCAGAGGACGTAACGGGGATCGCGCACGGGCAGCAGCTCGCGGTAGCGCCACAGCGTCGGCTCGCGTCCGGCGATGTCGTCGCGGCGCAGGGCCTGGCGGGCGGCGGCCAGATCGTAGCGGGCCAGCAGCGGCTTGCCGCACTCGGGGCAGAGGTTCCACAGCCGGTCGGCGTCTTGGGTCGCGCCGCACAGGCCGCACTCGAGGTGGGTCAGAAAACTCATCTGTGTTCTGCTCCTTCCCTGGACGCCCGTTATTTCGGCGCCAGAAGAACCGTCGTCTGCAGGCCGATGGCGTATTCTACGCAGCCAAGTGCGGAATTGTCGCCGAAGCCCAAGGCATTATACCCACGCGCGCGCCTTCTGGCAAATCGGGCAGCGCCAGCTTGAGCGCCGCGTCGACGTTGGCCGCCGGCCTGAGCAGCAGCTGCCGCACCAACGCCGGCGCCATCTCGGACACGAGGAAGGTCCGCAGCCGGGCGGCGTCGCGGCTGATGAGGAACGCCTTGTGCGGCCCGACGTGGAAGGGCTCGCGCTCGAAGCGGGCCAGGACTTCTTCGTGCGTGTCCACGCCCGCCATCCAGTCCACGTACTTTTGGCTGCCGGCGCCCTCGGGACAGGCGGCGGCCAGGATCACGGCCCCGCCGTCGCGTGTCACCAGGGCGGCGTGGGCCAGCGCCTTTTGGGCCTGGTAGAGGTTCAGGTCCTTGGGTTGCCCACCCGCCGAGGCGATGACCAGGTCGAACGGCGCGGCGCCGGGCGCCTGGCTCACCCGGCGGCTGAGGGGGATGGCCGCGTCCATCACCGCCCGCGGCGCGCCGGCGACGGCGTGGATGATCTGCTTCTGGCCGTTGAGCACGGCGTTGAGGGCAAAGTGCACGCCGATCCTGGCCCCGATCTCTTCGACGTCCTGACGGGCAGGGTTGTCGGCGTAGCGGCCCAAGCGGGCCTGGGGCGCGGTCATCAGGGCGTGGTTGCGGTCGATGGTCGCCCGCCCGGCCAGCCCGATGGCCGCGCTCTTGGCGCCGCCGGAAAAGCCCTGGAACTGGTGGGGCTCGACGTTGCCCACGACCAGGCGCAGGTCGGCCGCCAGGTAGTGACGGTTGACCCACACCGGCGTGCCCCGCGCAGTGGCGCCCAG
>CAYLZO010000100.1:0-17528 GCA_964387775.1 uncultured Anaerolineaceae bacterium | reverse complement strand
TTGCGAGCGGAGCGAAGCAATCTCCTGTTGACCCGCCGGGGATTGCTTCCCCTCGGCTGCGCTCGGGACAGGCGGTCGCTGCGCGCCCTCGCAATGACGGGTTTGGGGGAATAGCCCATGAATCTGATCCAACGCGCCCTGACCGCCTACTTTCACCACATCTACCGCGACATGGTCGACCGCCTGCTGGCCGCCGAGGCCGAGGTCATGGAACCTTGCGGCGCAGGCCGCCACCTGGACCTGGGCAGCCACGCCGGTGAAAATGCCGCCCGCCTGGCCGCCGCCGCCGGCCTGTCGCCCACCTGGGGCGTCGATTACGACGCCGACCTGCTGCGCGAGGGCTGGCAGGCGCGCGGCATCCCCGGTCTCCAGGCCGACCTGAACCGCGCCCTGCCGCTGCGCAGCGCCGCCTTTGACGTGGTGACGGTCATGGACGTCATCGAGCACCTGGCCAGCACCACCACGTTCGTCGACGAACTCTACCGCGTGCTGAGGCCGGGCGGCTACGCCGTCATCGCCACGCCCAACCTGGCTGCCTGGCACAACGTCTTTGCCCTGCTGCTGGGCCTCCAGCCCTTCTCCGGCCCCAGCGTCACCGACATGACCGACGGCGAGATCGACCTGGTCCGCCGCCTGCACCGCCGCGCCTACGACATGCCCGAGGAAGGCGAGGCCGAGCGCCCCGAGGGCGCCGAGACGGTCCATCGCCACCTGGTGGTGCTGGCCTACCGCACCCTGCTCAACACCCTCACCCGCCACGGGTTCGCCGTCGAGTACGCGCGGGGCTACGGCTATTACCCCCTGCCGCCCCTCCTGGCCCGCCTCTTCGAGCGGCTGGACGTCCGGCACAGCGTCCACCTGCTGGTCAAGGTGCGCAAGCCCGATGAAGCCTGAGCGTTCGGCCACGAAACAAGCTCGTAGTGACGGCTTCAGCCGTCCGAACGCGACTGAAGGCGCGACTACGAACGAGACTCGCTCGGTCACGTTTCTCACCAGCTCCATGCGGCTGTCGGGCGGCGTGCTGGTGCTGGCCGAGCACGCTAACGGGCTGGTGGCGCGGGGCTATCGCGTGACCTTTGTCGGCTCGGCCGGCGGCGCCGACCCGGAGGTCCGGGAGAAGCTGTCGCCCCAGGTGCGGGTCCTATCGGCGGGCCTCCACCTGGAGGAGGCGAACAGTCTGACACGAAAGCTGCGCCTGGCGTGGCAGATGGCCCGCCTGGTGCCGCCCTCCGACCTGCTGGTCGCCACCCACACCCCGGCCGTCGTGCCCACGCTCCTGGCCTGCTACCTGCTGCGCCGGGGAGGGCGGCTGGTCTGGTTCCACCAGGACTACGCCGAAATGTTCGAGGGGCGGCCGCTGGAGCAGTGGCTGCTGCGCCGCGCCCCGCGCTGGTTCGAGCGGGTGATCACCGTCTCGCAGGCCTGCGCCGACGAGATCGAGGCCGCCTCGGGGGTCCGGGCCCGGGTCGTGCCCCAGGGCTACTCCATCTCTGGCGATCTGCCAGACGCCGGCAAGCTTCCGGAGCGGGCCGCCCCGCCCCCCGGCGAGAAGGTGCTGATGTACATGGGCGACCGCCGCCCGCGCAAGGGCTGGGACGATTTCATCGCCGCCGTGAATCTGGTCTACGAGCGGCACCCCGACCTGCGGCTGGCCATCGTCAGTAAGGACCCCGGCCCGTTGGAGACGCCGGTGCCCTACGCCCTGCACCAACGCCCCTCGTGGGACGAGATCGCGGCGCTGTACCGCGCCTGCCATCTGTTCGTTGCCTCGTCGTGGTGGGAGGGGTTCGGCCGCCCGCCGCTGGAGGCCATGGCCTGCGGCACGCCGGTGGTCATGACCGACTCGCGCGGCGTGCGCGAGTACGCCCGCCCCGGGGTCAACTGCCTGCTGACGCCCATCCAGGACCCGCCGGCCCTGGCGGCGGCCATCGACCGGGTGCTGGGCGACCCGGCGCTGGCCCAACGCCTGGGCGAGGCCGGGCGGCAGACGGCCCTCGAATTCACCTGGGAGCGGGCCGTGGCCCGCTTCGTCGCCGCGCTGGAGGGCGAAGCGTGAGCGCCCCGCCCGTCGGGATCGTCATCGTCAACTGGGACCTCGCCGACGACACGCTGGCCTGCCTGGAGTCGGTCTTTCAGATGGACTATCCGGCTTTCCAGGTCGTCGTCGTGGACAATGGCTCGACCGACGGCTCACCGGCGCGCATCGGCGCGGCGTTTCCCCAGGTGACCCAGATCGTCAACGCCGAGAACCGGGGCTTTGCCGCCGGGGCCAACCTGGGCCTCGACTGGGCGCTGGCCCAGGGCAGCGCCTACGTCCTGGTGCTGAACAACGACACGACCGTCGCCCCCGACTTGCTGGCACGGTTGGTCGCCGCCGGTGAGTCGGACCCGCAGACCTGTGGTGAGCCTGGCCGAACCATCGGCATTCTCTCGCCGCGCATTTTCTATTTCGACGAGCCGGCGCGCACCTGGCACCTGGCGGCCCGCTGGCACCGCTGGCTGCCGATGCCGGTCCACGTCTGGGAAGGCGCAACGTTCCCCCTCACCCCAACCCTCTCCCCCGAGGGAGAGGGAGCTTGCCCCCCTCCCTTGGGGGAGGGGCTGGGGGAGGGGGATGGTTCGGAGCTCACCGCGGGTGTGGTTGAAGCCGATTTCGTGAGCGGCTGTGCCATGATGCTGCGCCGCTCGCTGCTGGAGGCGGTCGGCGGGTTCGACGCGAGCTATTTCATGTACGGCGAGGACATCGACCTCTGCGCCCGGGCCAAAGAGGCCGGCTACCGGATCGTCGCCGTGCCGGGGGCGCGGGTGTGGCACAAGGTCTCGCGCAGCGCGGCCCGGGCCTCGGCCGAGATGCGCTACTGGCGGACGCGGAACCAGATCGAGGTCTACCGCCGCTACCTGGGCGGCTGGCGGGGGCGGCTGCTGCCGGGTTACGTGCTGCTCAAAGCGCTGGTTGACGTGGGGCGCGACCTGGCGCGGGGGCAGGTCGACCTCGTCGGCCCGCTGCTGCGCGGCGTGCGCGACGGCCTGCAGGGACCTCGCCCGTGAGTGAACCCTTCGACTACCAGCGGGTCGTCTCTGGCGCCGGCTGGGAACTGCGTCAGATGCTTTAGGCGGCGGCCTACGTCGAGGGGTGCTTGTTGAGTGGGTGTCCGTGGGCGTTGGGATTGCATCTCGCAGCGCAGCATATGGAGGATCGTGACTCTGAACGAATGAAAGCTCTCGATTGTGTATAAGCGACGCTCAACGCGAAGGGAGATTCTCTTCGACCCTGCTCAAGACGGACTTTGCTGCACTCAGAGTGATGGGGAAACTAAGCTAGCAGGTTATCCAGCACCGCTTGGAGAGCGCGGGCAGTGGCGCCGACTGTAAAGCGCCGGCGGTAGAGGGCCAGGCCGCCCTCGGCAATTCGACGGCGTTGATCGGCGTCGGCGCGCAGGGTGAGGATGGCGGCGGCCAGGGCGGCGGGGTCGGCCATGGGGCACAGGTAGGCGTGCTGGCCGTGGACCAGCACTTCGCGGCTGGCGGCGTTGTCGCCGACGATGGTTGGGCGGCCCATGGCCAAGAATTGGAAGGTCTTGGTGGCGATGACGCGCCCGGCCTTGGGCACGCCGGAGAAATGTCCCCCCAGGCAGAGGTCCGCTTGTGCAATTCGGTCCGGCAGTTCGTCGAAATCGACCCAGCCTGGAAAGCGTACGTTGGGCAGGTCGAGGTCGCGGGCCAGGCGCTGCATCTCGGCCAGGCGCGCGCCGGCCCCGGCGATGGTAAAGCGCACGTCGTCGCGGTCGGCCAGCAATTTGGCGGCGTGGAGGATGTGCTCGACGCCGTGGAGGCGCAGGAAGGACGTGTAAGTGTAGACGTCGAAAGTGCCGCTGGCTGACGGTGCTGGGCGCGGCGTGAAGTGGGCCTCGTCGCAGCCGACGTAGACGACCGAGGTCTTGGCCGGGGGCACGTCGAAGGTCTGGACGAAATAGTCGCGGTGGGCCTGGGTGTCGAAGAGCAGATGGTCGGCCCAACGGCAGGACCAGAGGTCGAGGGCGTAGGCCAAATGGCCCGGGATCGAGCGCGGCCCAAAGAGGCGGCGGTCCAGGGCAAAGGTGTCATAGATGGAGACAAAGGGGTCAAAGAGGATCGGCTCCTGGGTCCAGAGGCGCAGCCAGGGCACCAGGAGATGACCGTGGAAGCCGATCACGACAGCATCAAAGGTTTGGCGGGTGGCGGCCATGGCGCGCCAGCCGATGGATAGGCTGCTCCGCAGGGGGTTGGTCGTGGCACTGGACAGCTCCACAACGTCGTGTGATTGTCGCAAAGCCCGGCCCAGGACCTGGTTGCGCACGTAGCGCGGGTTGCGGTTGTAAAGATAAAGGATGCGCATGGGCTCGACTAGTTGGCAGGATGGTTTGGTGGACAGTAATCGTCGTGATGGGGCAGTCCACCGCCCACTTCGACCGGCTTGAAGAGGCTGGCGGCAAACCCCCCAGCGTTCAGAAGCGCGGCCCGCAGCCCGGCGCGTTTGAGGTTCTTCCAAGCGATCGACGGCCGCAGGTAGAAGCGCAGATAGGCCTGTTTTTGTAAGCGGATGAGGTCCTCGCGGCTCAGGTCGTTCATCTCCATGACGGCGTTGCCGTAGCGACGGTACTCAGTCCAGTCCTCGGTCAGCAGGCGCAGGCCGCCGTAGCCCTGGCGCGCCATCTCCAGCAGGGCCGTGCCGGGATAAGGCGTAGCAACGTTGATGTAGGCCTGGTGGATCTTGAGGGAGCAGATGTAGTCGATGGTTTTCCCCACAGTCTCGCGGGTTTCGAAGGGATGGCCCAACATGACCGAGCAGCGGGTCTCCAGGCCCAACTCGTCGCACCACTCGTAGGCCCGCCGGTACTCCTCCAGGGTAGTCCCCTTTTTGATGGCGTCCAGAATGCGCTGATCGCCGCTTTCGACACCAAAAGAGAGCCGCACCAGGCCGGCGTCCTTCATCTGTCGGAGCAGATCCTTGGTGATGCGGTCGGCGCGGGTGTAGCCTTCCCAGGTGATGTCCAGCTTGCGGCGCCTGATCTCTTCGCACATGGTGACGACCTTGTCCGTCTTGAGGGTCAGGGTGTCGTCGGAAAACTGGATGTGCCGGATGCCCAGCTCGGTGGCGATCTGCTCCAGCTCGTCCACGACGCGCTCGATGGCGCGGTAGCGGACCTTGGGGAACATGGTCCGCACGCCGCAAAAGACGCACTGAAAAGGACAGCCCCGCTGGGTCATGATCGTCGTGACCGGCACCATGCCCTTGCCCGGCACGCTCCACTGGTAACGCTCGTAGCGCAACAGGTGCCGCGCCGGCAGGGGCAGTGCGTCGAGGTCGGCCAATTGGGAGCGCGGCGGATTGACGTGCACCTGGCCGTCCTGGCGCCAGAGGACCCCGGCGATATCTTGCCAGCCATCGCCTCGCTCCAGGGCGGCGGTCAGCTCGATAATGGTCTGCTCACCTTCGCCATAGACGCCGAAATCGGCGGGCGTCTCGGCCATGGTCTGCTCCGGCAGGGCGGTCAGGTGAAAGCCGCCCAGGATGGTGACAAGATCGGGGTGCGTGGCCTTGACCTGGGCCAGGACCCGGTTGGCCATGGTATACACGGGCGTGGTAGCCGACACACCGACCACATCGGCGCCCCAGCGACCCGCGTACTCGGTGATCTCTATCGGCCCCATCCGATCCACGTCGCCGTCGACGATGGCAACGCGGTGCCCGGCCTGTTCCAGGATGGCGCTAAGGTACAGGATGCCCAGCGGCATCTGCGGCTGGGCGGCCAGCTTGGCCGCTGGCTTAAAGCGGCCATAAATGCCCATGGCCGGCGGGTGTACCAACAGGATGTTCATCGCTTGTGTGTCACTCCCATCTGGGTTCAAGGAGGGCAGTATAACGCAAAGGCGGGGATTGAGCAAGTTGCCCTGGCTTGCGTTTTCCAAAACCCGATTTGGTCACAGCCCCAACCTGTGCTATAGTGTACGCCTATGCGACTCGGTGATCTGTTGATGCGCTATTTCCACTACGTAGATGGCTACGTGGCCGACAAGAACCAACGGGCCATGCTCGACTGCCTGGAGGCCGACGGCAAAGCCCTCCTGTTGGATTGCGGCTGCCACGCCGGGGCCAACGCCCGCAAGCGGGCCGAGGCCAAGGGGCTGCGGGCCGTGGCCGGCATCGAGCTCAATACCACGGTGGCGCGGGAGGCGGTGGATCGTGGTTTGTGGGTCATGCAAGCCGACCTGAACCGGCCCATCCCCCTGGCCGCCGGCTGCGTGGACGCCGTCATGGTCTCTGACGTGTTGGAGCACCTGGCCGAGACGGGCCGTTTCGTGGCCGAGGTGTACCGCGTGCTCAAGCCGGACGGCTACGCCGTGATCAGCACGCCCAACCTGGCTTCGTGGCACAACATCGCGGCCCTGCTGCTGGGGCTCCAGCCCTTTTCGGGGCCGCACCTGACCCACTATTCGCAGACCGACGTGGGTGTGGTGCAGCGGCTGCGGCAGGAGACCTGTGACTCGCTGGCCGAGCAGGGCTGGGCCGAGGTCGAGGGCGAGGCAACCATGTACCGCCACGTCGTCGTGGCCGCCTATCGCTCGCTGCGGCGCCTGTTCGAAGCCCAGGGTTTTGCCGTGGAGCGGATGGTGGGCGTGGGCTACTACCCCCTGCCACCGCTGCTGGAACGGTTGATGACGCGGCTCGATCCGTGGCACGCCAGCCACGTCGTGCTCAAGGTGCGCAAGGGCCATGACTGAGCCCCAAACCCGCCCGCGCTGGATCGGGTGGGTGGCCCTGGCCTGGATCGCCGTCCTTGCCGTCGCCTGGCTGGGGGTCTACAGCGACGTGCCGCCGCCGCGCTGGGCGGCCCTGGTTCGGCTGTTGAGCGAGTTGGCGCTCCTGGCCTTGCTGCTGGGGGCGGCCTACGGCTGGGGGCGGCTGGCCCTGCAACGCTGGCACACGCCTCCCGGCGAGCCGCCCGAGCCGCTGTGGGCCTTCGGGCTGGGGTTTGGCTTGCTGTGGCTGGCGACCTTTGCCGCGGCCGCGCTGCACCGGCTCGGCCCGGCCTGGCCGTGGATGCTGCTGGGCGGCGGCTGGCTGGCCCTGCTGGCGACGATCCGGCCCCGGCCCCGGCCCCGCCTGCCCGACGTCTCGAGGTGGAGGGCCGGTGAGTGGTTTCTGCTGGCCGTGATGGTCGCCAGCGTGGGCTACAGCCTGCTGGCCTGGGCGCTGGTGCCGCCCCTGGCCTGGGACGAAGTCTCGTACCACTTGCCCATCCCCCAGATCTACATCGAGGCGGGCGGCTTTGTCAACATCCCGACCATCGTCCACTCCAACTGGCCGGCGGGCATGGAGATGCTCAACACCCTGGCCCTGCTGCTCGGCTCGGAGATTTTGCCCCATCTGACGGTCACAGCCATGGTCGTGCTCACCGCGCTGGGGCTGGCGCGCTTTGCCCGGCAGTGGTTCAGCCGCCGGACGGCCTGGCTGGCGGCGGCCCTCTACCTGGTCATGCCGATGGTCAAGTACCTGGCCGGGGTGGCCCTCATCGAGGGGGCGCTGGGATTCTTTGGCTTGTTGGCCGTGTGGAGCGGGTACGTCTGGCTAGAGAGCGGTCGCTGGCCCGACCTGGTCCTGGCCGGCCTGCTGGGGGGACTGGCGGCCAGCATCAAATTGACCGGCGCGGCGCTGCCGATCGCGGTGGGTGCCGTGGGATTGGCCTGGCTGCTCGTTCGCCGGCGGGGCGGGGCGCGACGCAACCTGGTCCAATTTGCGGCCTATGGCGGGCTTGCGCTGGCGGTGGTGGCGCCCTGGTACGTCAAGAGCGCGGTCTATACCGGGAACCCGGTCTGGCCGTTCCTGTACGGCGTGTTTGGCGGGCAAAATTGGGATGCCGTGGGCGATCAGATCCATACCACCTGGCTGCACCGCCCCAACCTGGTCCCCACGTTGCGAAACTACGTTGGGGGGCTGTGGTACCTGACCGTCCGTTGGGGCCGGTTTGGGGGCCTGAGCATGGGGGCGGCGATCCTGGCCCTGGCCCCGGCCTCGCTGCTTTTCTGGCGGCGGAAGCCCTGGCTGCTCAGCTACCTGATAGCAAGCTGCGCCGCCGTTTACACCATCTGGTTCCTGACGACGCACCAGACCCGCTTTTTGATGGGGATTGCGCCGGTGCTGGCGCTGCTGGCAGCCTACGCCTTTGACCACTTGTTGGCGCACTGGCCGGCGTGGCTGGGCGGGCTGGGCCGCGTCGCCCTGGTGCTCTACTTTGCCATGGGGCTGCCCTTTCTGAACGCGGATCAGTGGGAGCGGATCGCGGACCGTTGGCCCTACGTGGCTGGCCACGTCAGCCGCCAGGAGTTTCTCGCGAGCCACGTGACAGGCTACCACGCCTTTGCCTGGGCCAACGAGCATCTGCCCGCCGAGGCCAAGGTCCTGTTGGCCATCTGGGAGACGCGGGGCTACTACCTGGAGCGAGCCAGCGTGTGGGCCAATCCCATCAGCCAGCGCGTCATCCGGTGGGAGGAGTTCGACTGTCCAGATTCCCTATTCGAAGTATTGCAAGTGTTGGGCATCACCCACGTCTTTTGGAACGGGGAGGTCGTCATCAAAGATGTGGCCAATGGACAACGGGCCGACGGGCCGCTGACGGAGATGCTCGCCCGCTACGGGCGACTCGTCTACGGAAGGGGCGAATACACAATCTATGCAATAGAGCTGGCCGATGAACCCTAATGTAACCCAGCGCCTGCTCACACTGCCCTGGCGCCGGCTGACGGCTGGGGTGTTTACCGTGGTCTTGTTCGGCTATCTGGGGATCACGCTGGCTGCCAATTGGCAGGAGTTGCTGGCCCACGAGTGGCAGATTAGCCTGCCCTACCTGGTGGCCAGCGTGTTGGTTTATGTCCTGTCGCTACTGCTGGGAGCCACGGCATGGCACCGCATCGTGTGGAGCATGGACCGGCAGGTCCCGTACCGGCAGGGGATCAAGTTTTTCCTCCAGTCGAACGTGGCCAAGCGGCTGCCGGGCCTGGTGTGGTACGCGCTGGGACGTATCTACCTCTACGAACGGGAGGCGGTAGCCAAGAGCACCGTGACCATGGCCCTGGCGATGGAGATGGTATCGGTCATCGCCGGGGGGGTGTTGGTGTTCCTGATGACCATCTGGGGCAGCGATCACATCCTGGCACAATTGTCCCTGGCCGACCTGACGGTTGGTTGGCGGTGGTGGGCCTTGCTGCCTCTGGTCGGTCTGTTGCTGGTCATCATTTGGCCGCAGAGTCTCTACCGAGCCGCGAACTGGGTCCTGGCGCGTCGGGGGCACGCGCCGCTGGGCGGGCAAGCCAGCCGGCGAAATCTGATAGAGTGGAGCTTGCTCCAGGTGGGCGGTTGGCTGACGGGCGGCTTGTTCCTCTTTTTCTTGGCAGCCGGTGTCTACCCAGGCCTGGATTGGCCGCACCTGGTCGAAACCATCACCAGTTGGACCGGGGCTGGTCTGGCCGCCTACGTGACCCTAATTGTGCCCCTGGGCCTGGGACTAAAAGAACTCACCCTGGCCTATTTGCTCTCTTCGTTTTTGCCCTGGCCCATTGCCGTATTGATTTCGCTTTTGGGCCGCATCTGTAGTATAATGGGCGACTGTGTTGGCCTGTTGGTGGCGAGCCGCTTATAGCGAGGTGCGTCCCACTCAGGCCGAAAAAAGGAGGTACGAATCATGTCCATAACCCATGCTCGATTCCGATTCTCGTTGGCAGTGATGCTGTTGCTGGCCAGCCTGCTGTTGAGCTGCGGAGGGGCCGAGCCCACAGAGACCGCTTTGCCGGCGGCGACGCACACTCCCACCACGACGACCCTGACCTCCCCCCTGGCAGAGCCGACGGTCACGCCCGAGATCGTTCTGCCGAAAGCCTCCCCTGCCCCCAAGGACACACCCGATCCTGCCCGAACGCCTGTAGCCATCGTCCAAGCGGAGCTCTTGCCCGACCGGGAGGTCATCACCATCCAAAACATTTCTGATCAAGATCAGGACATAAGTGGTTGGGTGCTTTTTAATCTGGATAGCGAACATGTGTTTCGTTTCCCTGATGACGTCTTGCTGAAACCGGGTGACAGCGTCCAAGTTTATAGCGCCGTTGCCGAGGAGAACGTACCCGAAGAGAGCTACTTCTGGACATCGGAGAAGATCTGGAACAAATTCCCGGCCAATGTCATGCTATTGAACAAGGCAACGCGGTTGATGTATTGGTACGTAGCTTATGGCGAGTAGACTTCCTGGTCGACGCTGCTCAAGGAAGCCGGAGCCAGACCGAACAACTGAGATAATCCCCACTAACCCAAAGGGGTTATGCCCCTAACAACAAAATACCTCCATCTAGCTATTGATTTTCTGGAAAGGTTTGATATACTGGACCTGGATTCGGAAAAGCAGCGGCGTCCTGTCGCGCTGGAAGGAGGTGCGATCGGTTCAAGAACGTGTCGTCAAGGAATCAGAGCAGTCAAGTCGTTGTTTATGGAAATCTCGAATCACAAAATAAAGGGAGGATACCCAAATGAAGAAAGTCCTAGTTAGTCTGTTGATTGTGTTGATGTTGAGCGCGCTGGTCGTGCCGCTGGCATTGGCACAGGACCCTGCGGCCGACCCCGCCTATTCCAGCATCCAGGTTTTGAACCTGGGCGCTTCGGATGCGGACATTTACATCTATTACTACAACCAGGACGGCACGCAGGACGCAGCCAGCCCGGTGAATGACACCGTCCTCGTTGGCGAGTCCAACACCTACTTCCCGGTGCACGCGGCCGATGGCTTCAACGGCTCGGTGGTGATCGAGTCCACGGAAGAGATCGCCGTCATCAGCAACATCTTCTACGTCGGCAGCCCCTCCGTCCAGTCGAGCTGGAACGGCTTTGAGGCCGGGGCCACCGAGATCCGCTTCCCCCTCATTATGAAGGGGAACAATGGCAACTATACCACGTTCAACATCCAGAACACCACCGGCGACTCGGTCAGTATCTTGATCGAGTTTACGGCTGAGCCTGGGGGCGGGTACAGCGCCATCTCGGACGTGACCGACACCATCCCCGCCTGGTCGGCACACACCTACAACCAGAAGACCATGACGGAATTCTCGGGTGTGACCCAGTGGGTCGGCTCCGCCAAGGTGACGGTCCAGGGAGCCGGCGCGATTGTCGGTGTCGCCCAGCAGTTGGATGAGATTCGCAAGACTGGAACCGCGTACAATGCATTTCTAGATGGTTCGGCGACTGTGAACATGCCCCTCGTTATGAAAGAGAACAATAACATGTTCACCAGCATCAACTGTCAGAACCTGGGGCCCGGATCCACCGACATCACAGTCAACTTTGTGCCCGAGTCGGGCTATCCGGCGATGGCACCAGAGACCAAGAGCAGCGTCGCCGAGAATGGTACGGCCGTCTTTATCCAGTACGGCGGCGACAAGTGGGTCGGCGCGGCCACAGTGTCCAACTCGGCCGGCAACGAACTGGCCTGCATCGGCAACCAGGCGAACCTGGTCAACTTCTACGCTTCGGCTTACGAAGGCTTTGACGCTGCATTGGCCAGTGACACCGTCGTGGCGCCGCTGATCCAGTATCAGAACCAGGCCGATGGCGCACTTTACACCGGCATTAACATCGCCAACCTGGGTGGTTCGACCACCACGGCGACAGTTGACTTCAAGCCGGCGCCCGGCTTTAGCGATATCGCAGACATGACCGTGAATATCGATGGCGGCGCGCTAGGCGTCATTCTCTTCTATGACCCCTATGGTGATGGTACCAATGCCATTGGTGGTATCGAAGTCACGTCTAACAACGCCATGGACCTGGCGGTTGTGACCAACCAGGCCAAGCTTGGTTACACCGGCGACGTATACTCCACCTACAACGGCTTTGCCCGGTAGCTAGTTTAGCACACAGCGGAAAGGGCCGCGATCTCTCGCGGCCCTTTCTTTTTTTCTAGAGAGGAACGGACCGGCGTGAGCGACCGTTACAAGTTGACGAAAAGCCTGTCCCTCGGCCTACTATCTGCCATTTTCCTGGCCCTCTGGACCGCAACCCTGGCCTGGAGCTTGGGGCCAGCGTCTGACTGGCGTGAGGTGCAGAACCTGTCACAGAGCCAGGCGCCCCGGCGCTCGATCCAGGCCACCCTGGCCCAAAGCCCCGTCAACGGCGACCTCATCGCCGTGTGGACCAAAGACGGTCCAGACGAAGAAGGCGAAATCCTGGGCCGCCGCTGGGACCGGGCCAGCCAATCGTGGCTGCCGGGCCTGGCTTCGCCGGCCGAGGATCTTTCCCGGTCCCAATGGGTAGACAAGGGACCGGCCGTATTTTACGACCCCCAGGGCCAGGCTCACCTGCTCTGGACCCGGCGCAAGGCCGCGTCAGCCGGGGCACCCGCCGACGCCACCGAGCTGATGTGGCGCACCTGGAACGGTGCGGCCTGGTCCCCCGAAGTCGTCCTATTGCATAACGATTCTTACTTTCCCGGCAACTATTCCTTCATCCCCATCGAAACCCCCGACTCGATCCTGTTGTTCCTCGTTTTCGACGTCGGCTACCGGATCGCCGAGTACAAAAACGGAAGCTGGTCGGCCTTTACGCCGTGGGCGTACCTGGACGTCGCCCTGGCCGACGCCGTCATGGATGAAACCGGGCTGGTGCACGCGGCAGCCTTTGGCGAAAACAGCTCCAACCTGGGGTTCGATCCCTGGTTCTACGACGCCTACTACTTGCTGTACAACGGCAGCAGTTGGACGCAAGAGATGAATGTGGCCGGGACGCGGGGCGTGGCCCACGATATGGGCCTGGCCTTCGACGGCGAGGGGAACCTCCACTTCTTGTGGTCCGATCCCGACAGCGTTTATTCCTCCGAGTCGCTCAAGTCGGCCATCTGGGAGCGGGTCTGGAACGGCTCTACCTGGAGTGCCAACGCCGAAGTGACCGCCTACAACGAGGACCAGGCCATCAGCGACTTTGACCTCACCTCTGACGCCAGCGACACGCTGCACCTGGCCTGGGGCGAAGGCACCATCGTGAGTAACACCCACACCGAGCTGGACATTTACTACCAGACGGGGATGGGCACGAATTGGGGGGCGGAGGAAAAGGTCTTTACCTCGACCCTGGACAGCCGATACCCCGACCTGGCGATAACCGACGGCGTATCCCTCCTCTGGCAGGAAGGCCCGCTCGAAGATCGGGACGTGTTCTTTACCCGGCAAATCACCCAAGAGGTGTGTGTGGGCTTGACCCAGGTGTCCATCGAGGGACCTGCAACAGGTCCTGCCGGCAAAGCCCAAAGCTTCACCGCGAGCAGCGGTCCGCTGACGGCCACGGTGCCCGTCACGTACACCTGGCAGGCCAGCGAGCAGCCGGTCATCGTCCACGTCTCGGGCCTGTTGGACGCGGTGGACTTGACCTGGGCAACCAGCGGAACCCAGTCCATTACGCTGACCGCCGAGAACTGTGGGGCACTGGTGACCGCCCAGCACACCATCACCATCGAGTCTGTGGTGTTCGAGCGCACCTACTTGCCCTGGCTGCTGAAGGGAAGTAGCCCGTGAGAACCTGCTGGACCGCCCTTCTCGCAGGATCGGTCCCTCGTTAGCCAGCGGCGGATCGCTACATCCTTGCGCGGGCTCCAAAGACTCCCCGGCTGCCAGGTAGCCCTCCTGGCTTGCCCCCCCTTTCGCCGCGTGATATAATCGGGGTGAATTCGCAACGAGGCGGAACACCCGTGAAAAAGTGCCTGACCGATTTTCGAAATGGCTTTCCAGATAGGCCCACAATGGAGCCAGCAACGCCGCTCGATCTATCCACGTAGGTCGGGGCGTCTGGCTCCATCGCATTTCCCAGACCCGGACCGAGGAGGTAGCCTTGAAACTGCACGAATACCAATCGAAACGGATCTTTAGCGACTATGGCGTGCCCATCCCCAAGGGGGACGTGGCCGACACGCCCGAAAAGGCCCGGCAGATCGCGGCCAGGCTGGGCAAGCGGGTCGTCGTCAAGTCCCAGGTGCTCGTCGGCGGCCGGGGCAAGGCCGGGGGCATCCGCCTGGCCGACCACCCCGACGAGGCAGAAAAAATGGCCGACCAGATCCTGGGCATGGACATCAAGGGCCTGGTGGTCAAAAAGGTGCTGGTAGACGAGGCGGCCGACATTGCCAAAGAGATCTATCTGGGCATCGTCATCGACCGGGCCCAGCGCCGCCCGGTCATGATGGCCTCGGCCGAGGGCGGCGTCGAGATCGAGGAGGTGGCCCGCGCCACGCCGGAGCGGATCGTAAAAGTGACCATCGACCCCTTCCTCGGCTTGCAGCCCTTCCAGGGCCGGGAACTGGCCTTTGGCATCGGCCTCTCGAAGGACCTGGTGCGCGATTTCGTCAAGATCGCCCAGGGCCTCTACCAGGCGTTCGTCGGCTGCGACGCCTCGCTGGCCGAGATCAACCCCCTGGTGGTCACCGGCGAGGGCAAGCTGCTGGCCGTGGACGGCAAGATGCTGCTGGACGACAACGCCCTCTTTCGCCACTTTGAGCTGGCCGAGATGCGCGACGCCGACGAAGAGACGGCCGAGGAGCAAGAAGCCCGCCGCCACGGCCTGAGCTACGTCAAGCTCGACGGCGAGATCGGCTGCATGGTCAACGGCGCCGGGCTGGCCATGGCCACGATGGACATCACCAAGCTCTACGGCGGCGAGCCGGCCAACTTCCTCGACATCGGCGGGGGCGCCCAGGAGGAGAGGGTGGCCGCCGCGCTGCGCATCATCCTCTCCGACCCCAACGTCAAGGCCGTGCTCTTTAACATCTTTGGCGGCATCACCCGCTGCGACGAGGTGGCCAGGGGCATCCTGGCTGCCCTGGAGGAAGTCTCGACCGACGTGCCCATGGTCGCCCGGCTGGTGGGCACCAACGAAGAGGAAGGCCGCCAGATCCTGGCCGAAGCGGAGATGATGACGGCCGCGACGCTGGCCGCCGCGGCGCAAAAGGCCGTCGCCGCGGCGCAACAGAAATGATCTCGTCGTTTGAAGGTGGAGCCACAGGATTGTACCCACAGGATTTGTATAATGGCCGCGAAGGCAATTTACCATCGTGACCGCAACTGGGGAGGGCAGTTATGACTGTGTCAACAATTAGTGTGCGGGAGGCAAAGGCCAAATTCTCTGAGCTAGGCAATCGCGTGTTCCAGGGAGGAGAGCGCTTCATCATCAGTCGACATGGCAAACCATTCGTGGCCCTGGTGCGCGTGGACGACCTGGAACGGCTCCAAGACCTATCTCTCGACCAAGAGCATCAGGCAGAGCCGGTACAGGCCTTGCGCGAGTTAAAGACGGCTTATCTGAACATGTCTGAGCGGGAGCGGCAGACCGAGGTCGCCCTGGCCGAAGAGGGGTTGCAGGGACAACTCGGTCCTGATGAGGCTTTCCCGGAAGAGGGAGAGTGGCCCTGGTGGGAGTGAAGCGAGGCGATATCTGGCTGGTGGATCTGAATCCAGTGCGTGGTAGCGAGCAGCGGGGTGTCCGGCCGTGTTTGGTGGTCAGCAATGACGTGACCAACGAGTATGCTCCGACTGTTTGTGTCGCGCCGTTCACCAGCAACCTGGCTGGCCGCAAGTTTCCCATCAATGTCGTCTTGGAACGACAGGATACCGGCTTGAAGGCTGATTCTCTGCTTTTGTGTGGGCAGATTCGGACAGTAGCCAAAGGACGCCTGCTGAGAAAGTTGTCTGCCGTAAAAGCTGAGCGCATGTCGGACGTCGAAAAAGCTCTAAAGCTGTACCTGAACTTGGATTTGTAGGACGAGTCATTGCTCAGGTATAATGCACTTGTGTACACAATTTCAGCAGCCTGCTCGCGCAGGTCACACATCGAATCAACTTGATTCTGTGGCAGAAGTGCCTTACATCTGACGCTCAAACAATCACAAGAGGGGTTTCCTTCAATGAGCATTCTGGTCAACAAGGACACGCGACTGGTTGTACAGGGGATCACGGGCCGGGAGGGCGAATTCCACACCCGGCAGATGCTGGACTATGGGACCAACGTCGTCGCCGGCGTGGTGCCGGGCAAGGGCGGCGGCTGGGTGGCCGGTGTGCCCGTCTTTGACACCATGGCCGAAGCCGTGAACGCCACCGAGGCCAACGCCTCGATCATTTACGTGCCGGCCCGCTTTGCGCCCGACGCCATCCTCGAAGCCGCCGAGGCCGGCATCGGCGTCGTCGTCTGCATCACCGAGGGCATCCCGGTGCTGGACATGATCGAGGTCCGCGCCCACCTGGACTGCACCGAGACGCGCCTCGTCGGGCCGAACTGCCCGGGGCTCATCACCCCCGGCGAGGCCAAGGTGGGCATCATGCCCGGCCACATCCACGAGCCGGGCCCCGTCGGCGTCGTCTCGCGCAGCGGCACGCTGACCTACGAGGTCGTCTACGCCCTGACCGAGAAGGGCCTGGGCCAGTCGACGGCCGTGGGCATCGGCGGCGACCCGATTATCGGCACCGACTTTATCGACGTGCTCCAGATGTTCGAGGACGATCCCCTCACCGAGCAGGTGGTCCTCATCGGCGAGATCGGCGGCACCGACGAGCAGCGGGCGGCCGAGTTCATCGCCCGGCACATGACCAAGCCGGTGACGGCCTTTGTCGCCGGGCGGACGGCGCCGCCCGGCAAGCGGATGGGCCACGCCGGGGCCATCATCCAGGGCGGCGAGGGCACGGCCGCCGAAAAGATCGAGGCATTCGAGGCCGTGGGCGTGCGCGTGGCCCGCCAGCCGGCCGAGATCGCCGAGATCGTGGCGAGTTACGAGTAGCAAGGGGCAAGTGGCAAGTGGCAAGTGAATTTCAACTTGTAGCTCACAGCTCGTACTTGACAACGATGTGTTTTCGTGGTAGTATTCTTGTATATCCGACGTGGACAGAGAAGCCCTACATCTATCTCTTGGAAAGGAGGAAACACCGTGGACGAAAATACCTACCAGGCCCCCGAAATCATCTACGAAGGTGAATTGGAAGTTCAGGCCGGCAGCCCTCTGGGGGCACCCGATCCGCTAGATTCGCTTTTCGAGGACTAGCGCACCACCGATTCATCGCCCATATATTTGTTCTGGCGAAAAACAGGGCAGGGGATCACGCCCCTGCTCTGTTTTTCTGTCGAATTGCTGGCTCTGTCCCCTCGCTGAGCGTTTCTGATAGATTTGTTACCAAACTCTAACCAAACTCTAACCAAAATGCTTGAACCTGCCGGGGGGCTTGTGCGACTAATAAGTGCAGCCTGAGTATGTTTGTCCGTTGGCGAGGAGGGCTTCTCAAGAGGTCGTTATCATCAGGCACAGCTTGTGGATCAGAGTCACGCGACTCGCAGTGTCTTGGATGGTGGTAGTACTATCGAGAGACCTGCAATAACAGAAGGGAGGGGCGCTGAGAAATTCCATTAGCAGAAAAATGGTGTAAATCAAAGCAATTCGGTTTTTGACTGGTCTTCTGCCAAAGCGGCTGCGGTCTTAATCAGT
>CAYLZO010000099.1:0-17592 GCA_964387775.1 uncultured Anaerolineaceae bacterium | reverse complement strand
ATTTCGATACGGACCCCTGTTTCGGTATCGCGAAATGCCTTCTGTGCCCCTTCAAAGGCCGGGCGATAGCCCTTGCCCACCAGCTTCTGGTGAAAATCTTTCAGCCCAGCAGGCGTCAACAACAGATCGACGCCTTCGGTGAGCCGCGGATAGCCGTGCTCTCCGAGCGCGAGCCCACCCAGCAGCGCGTAAGGGATGCCCTCTGCAGCCAGCCGCGCTGCGAGCCGGCGCAAGGTGGCGTGCAAGCCCCCTTCTCCGGCAAAGAAGGCGCTCGCCTCGCGGAGCATCTGGTCTCCGCCCTGACGCAGCCGGTGCTCGTAGGCCGGCGGTCGAGTCTCTGCCATCTATCGTCCCCCGCCGGCGCAGGCGCAGGCGCACCCGGCGCAGGCGCAAGCACAGGCACAACTGTAGCCCCCGCTCTTGCTGCTGGAGCTGGACGACTTGGGCGGCGGATTGGTCGTCTGGGTCACCTGGCCCGTAAAGCTCTCGACGCTGCTGACCACCGTGTTGGCCGCGTTCTCGACGCCGCTGACCACGGTGTTGGCAAAGTCGGCGCCGGGCAGCGTCGGCAACGTGACCGGCGTGCCCCCTGTGGACGGCGCCGGTGCGGAAGTGGGCATGGAGGATGGCCGGGAGGTGCCGGTGCTGGCCGCCCAGGGCCGGTACCACCACCACCAGTGGGGCAGCACCACCGGCCGGTCGTAAAAGACCTCGCGGGTGCGGTCGTCCCAATCGTCCTGCAGCATCGTCCATTCCAGGCCCTCGCCCCAGCGCTCGCCGAGCACTTTGGGGGTTTCGGCCGCTTCGACCTGCTGCCAGGCCCGGGCGGCGATGTCCCGGTAGTAGGCCTCAGTCTCCTTGCGGCTAAAGCCGGCCAGCTTTTTGTTTACGTCGCCGATGAGGTCAATGACCAGCTCCCGGAGCGCCTCCTCGTCCATCGAGCCATTGTCCTCGATGGCTTTGAGAAAGCGCCGCTCGTAGTACCAGAGCTTGGCCTCCTCGGGCTCCTCCTCGCGGACCTGGACCCGCAGGGGCTTTTCCGACTCGACGACGAGCACGCCTTTCTTGACCAGGCCAAAGAGGATCATGGTCATGACCCGGTTGAGTGGGGCTTCGAGCAAAATGGCGGCCTCGACGGCCGCCAGGCCGCGCTTGACGCCGGTGCCTTCCACGGCCAGCGATGGCGGCAGGTAGTCCATCTTGCGCCGCTTCTGCGCCCGGCTGCCCAGCACGGCGAGGAAGGCCCACCCGGCGCCAAAGAGGACGAACCACAGGATGGGACTGCTACAAATCGCGCCAAAGTTGATAAAGTTGATGTTGAAAGCCGGCGCCTTTTGAACGACGCCTTCCGCCAGGTACCTCTTGGGAAACGAGACGCCAAAGACGTATTGCCGGCTGCCGCTGGCATTCTCGTCGATCCAGGCATAAACCACCCGGTCATTCTCGAAATAGGCATCGGTGAACGCTTTGTCGTGGTAACGCGGCTCCTCGGAGGTGACGCCGGGCGGAAAGTGAAACCTCACCGCCAGGCGGGTGGTGCCGTGCACGAACTGGCTGTCGAACCAGGTGGGGGAAAACTCGAGGCTGGCGTATTCTTCGTCCTCACTGTCCTGGTAGATCATGTCCCGGACGGTCGCCTCGACGTGGAGGGTGCCGGTCTGCCCCGGCGGGATGGCCTGCCCGCCCAGCTCCACGGCCACGCCGTGGTCCACGTAGGGCGAATCGCTGATGTCGGTCAGCGGGCGGCCGTCTATGGAGGCCTGGACCTCGGAGAGGCGATAGCTGTCGTTGGGCAGGCCCACGTCCACCACGTCGATGGGGTCCGCGCCGGGATCGTTGGCGAAGGTCAGGTCGTAGACAATGTCCACCGTGCCATCCTGGTTGATGTAGAGATCGACCTGGTTCTCTTGGAGATTAAAGCTGTAATTCTGGGCAAAGACGATGGGCGCCAGAATTAATGTGCTCAAGGCAATCAACAGGATCGTCGCCCCGAGAGCCATCCTTTTGTATCTGAACATCGCCGTTCCTTTCACTCTTGCGCTTCTATGCCAATCCGCTGGCGGGACTACCACTTGGGCTCTTCGACCATCTGATAGGTGGTATTACAGTAGGGGCAGGTGACCACGATGGCCCCCTGGGCCAGGCTGATGGCCTCCTTGTCCAACTGGGCGCCGCAGTTCTGGCACTTGAGGGTCTCCAGGTCCACGTCGCCGCTGAGGTCGATCTGCTGGCGGATGGTGACTTCTTGCTCCGGTTTGGGTTCGCGCAGGCGGATGGCGACGATGATGCCCAGGCCCAGAAGCACCAGAATGCCGCCCACCAGCAGCCGCCCGCCCGGACTGGGCGCGTCGGCGCTAAAGGCCGACAGGAGCCACAGAACGCCAAACAACAACAGAATGCCTGCCACCACGTACCCGATGATCTTGCCGGTGCTCATGCTCTCCCCTCCCGATGTGAATGCTCTATGTGGTTATACGTTGATATCGTGCCGGAAGTCGCAAGTGGTGTGACGTAGGCTTCTGCCTACTGCCACGTAAAGATTCGACTGCCGCTGGTGGGGCTGATCTCCTCGCCCAGCCAGGGGCCATCCTCCTCGGTGCCGGTGTGACGCATAATGACCACCTGCCAGCGGAAGCGCTGCGGCCCGGACGTGGCCGGGGCGTAGAGATCCGCCGGGATCCGCCAAGAGGTGGCCTTGGTCCAGACCAGAGGGGGCTGTGCCGCACTGGTGCCCAGCCGCTCCAAGCGGATGACGTACCACTCGTCGTCGCCCAGGATGCCGACCGACGCCCAGTTGAGCAGAATCACCGTGTCGGCGCCGGTGAAGCTGGCCCCGTCGGACGGGGCCAGCAGGGTGGGCGCCGGCCGGGGTGGACCCGGCGTCGGCGTCGGCGTGAGGGTCGGCGTGAGGGTCGGCGTGGGCGTGGCCGTGCCCACCGGGATCCTCAGCTTTTGCCCGACGCTGAGTGTGTCTTTTTCCAGGTTGTTGATCTGTTTCAACTCGCCGACCGTCAGGCCATACTCGGCGGCGATGGTGTAGAGGGTGTCGCCCTGTTGCACCTCGTAGGTCTCGTAGGCCATCGTCAGCGTATAGTCGGGCGGCTGGACGATGGTCAGCACGGTGCCGGCCCGGACCCGGCTCGCGTCGGTGATGCCGTTGGCCTCCATGATCGCCTCGACCGTCGTGTCAAAGCGCCGGGCGATCTCGCTCAGCGTCTCCCCCGACTTGATGGTGTAGACAAAGGGCGTCGGCGAGGGGGTGGGCGTGACGGTGGGCGTCGGCGTGTCGGCGACAGGGAGCGGGATGATCAACTCGTCGCCGGCGTGGATCACCGAGCTGGCACCGAGGCCGTTGGCCTGCAAGATGGCCTTGGTCGTCGTGCCATATTTCTTGGCGATGGTCTCGATGGTCTCGCCCGACTCGACGGTGTGGACCGTCTGATTGGGGGGCAGCGTGGCCGTCGGCGGCGGCGTCGGCGAGTTGAGCGGCGTCGCCGTGGGCGCGACCTCGTAGGTGGCCGAGGACAGAGGGGTCTCGACAGGGGTCGGCGTGGGCGCGGTGCTCCGTGCCGGGGCCATCGCCTGGGGCTCGCGGGCCTGCCACGGCTTCCACAGCCACAGGACGACGATGGCCACCACGAGGGCGAGCGGCAAAAGCAGATCGCCCTGGGGCAAACCCACGCGTCTCTTTCGCCGTTCTCTCAAGTGCGCCCCACACATCAGGCACGTTTCGGCTTTTTGTGCCACCGGTGTCCCACACTGGGGACACCGCCTCTGCGGACTCGATTCCATACCTTGCCCTGACTCCAATTTCAGACGAGTTGGGGCCCATTATAGCAGAGATCATCCAGAACGCAAGTCATCAGCCACCGCTCCCGACCTGCCTGTCTGGCGGCTCCAACCAGCCCTTGACCGCTCACGAGCTTTCTGTTACAACGGGGGCAATCAGAACGAGGACGCGAGGCCAGTCAAAGGGAGAACTCGCCTCAGGTAGACTGAATTCAGCGCGATAGGCTATTCCGCTGGCCGAATCGCTGCCGTAGCCAAGGGCGCAGGATCAGGGCCAGGGCCAGGGCCAGCCCCGCCAGCGTGAGGACCTTGCCGGCCAGGCGCTCGGGTGTGTCCCCCCAGCGCAGCAGGACGTGGTGCTCGCCGGGCGGCACGTCTATCGTCAGCAGTCCGTAAGGGCCCTCGGGCCGCAGCGCCGAGTCGGGTAGGCGCTCGCCGTCCACGTAGACGCGCCAGCCGGGAAAGTAGTAGGTGTAGAAGCGCAATTCCGTCCCATCGGGCGAGCGCACGATCAACTCGTCGGAGGCGCCACCGGCCTCGATCATCTTTATCTCTGCGTCCGGCGCCAGGGTCTCGGCAGTGACCAAGCCCTCGCCAGCCAGGTACTGGTCCACCAGCGGTGAATCGGGCGGCATTTCCTCCGTCCACGCGGTCATGCCCCGCATGTCGGTGTACTCCAGCTCGAATTCGACGCTTAGCAGCGGCCCCTCGGCGCTCTCAGGGATGGGCGTGTATTGGGGGCGGGTGTAGGGAAAGCTGGCCAGGACGACGACCACCGTCAAGGTCAAGGTATTGGATATTGGGTATTGGGTATCAGGTAGTGCCAGGCCCGCGAGGATTGACAGAGTGACGGCGGTGAGGGCCAGCAGGCGCCAGGGGAACTGGATCAGGGCGGCCAGGGGCAGGGCCTCCCACAGCGGCGCCGAGACGGGCATCATGAACAGGACGAGCAGCAGGGAGGAGGCGGCAAAAAAGAGCAGGATGGCTCGCTCCCGGCTCGGGCGGCGAAAGGCCCCGAGGACGGCCACGGCGGCCAGGATGAGCGGGATCGCGCCCAGTTGGAAAGACATCACCCCCTCGGCGCCCGGAACGCCCGGTGCGTAGCCCCAGTCCGGCGACAACAGATGCGCGGGATGGAGAAAGTGGAGGCTGTAATCGTAACCGGCCCGCACCCACTGCTCCTGGTTGATGTAGCTTCGCTCCAGGAGGTTAGGCACGATGAGAGCCGCGGCGATGCTCAGGCCCAGGATCGCGGCGCCCAGGGCGGCGCCGGCCCGCCTGGCCGTGGCGCGCCAGTCCGACACCTCTTCCACCAGGAGGCGGAAGAGGACGTAAACGGCCAGCAGGGGCGTAAAGGCCAGGCCGGTGACGTTGTGGGACAGCCACAGCCCGCCGAAACTCAGCCCGGCCCAGCCCAGCCGCCGCAGCGAGGGCGCCTCGACCAGGCGATGGAAAGCCAGCAGGGCCAGCGGCATCCAGACAAAGGCCCAATACTCGGCCAGGGCCGCCCGGACGTAAATGTCCACCAGGTGGTAGGGCACATAGACGTAGGCGATGGCCGCCAACAGGCCCCGCCTGCGCCCCATAACACGCCGCGCGTAGGCGTACATGGCCAGCCCGGCGCCCACCGTCGCCAGCGCCCACGACCATTTCACGGCCGCCACCTTGCCCGCGCCCAGCAGGTGGAAACCCTCGGCCACGTAGTAGGCCAGGGGCGGGTAGAGGACAAAGGTCGGATAGCCGTAGCCCAGGGCCTGGTCGGTGGCCCAGCCCGGGTACCACACGCCGTCGCGCAGGGCCGCGTCAAACTCGGTGAGGAAAAAGACGGTGTTGGGGGCGTCGTGGGCGTCGAAAAAGTAGTTGGGGCCGGCCAGGGGCAGGACGGCGAACAGGCTGAAGGCCAGGACCAGCAAGGCGTAAGGGTCCAGGCCATTTACGAGTTTTGGGTTTAGATTTTCGATTCGGGATGGGCTCATGGTCGTCTGTTTCTGAATTGAAAGACGAATCGGGCCAGGACCAGGAGGAGGATGAGGCCAAGGCTGGCGAAGGAGACGGCCGTGCCGAGCTTGCGGATGGGCGTGTCCTCGAACTGGAGGAGGACGCGGCCCACGCCCGCCGGGACGCGGACCGTCATCAGGCCCAGTTCGCCGCGCGTGGCGATGGGCAATTCTTCGACGACGGCGTTCGTCTCGGGGTCGAGCAAATAGGCGTGCCAGCCCGGGTAGTAGAAGGTGTTAAAGGTCAGCAGCACCGAGCGCTCGGCCGAGTATTCGACGAGCTCGCTGTCCACGTGGAGGGCCAGGGTGCGGGCGTGGGGCCGGCCCGGCTGGCGGTAGAGGGCCTCAAAGTCGATCTTGGACGTCAGCGGCTCGCCGGCGATGTGATAGTCGGCCATGGGCGACCAGGTGGGGACCTCGCGCACCCAGGCCGTCGAGCCCGTCATCTCGTCGGCCGACTGCTGGAAGCGCATCAACCTCGCCAGCGAGACCTCTTGCTCCGACATTTGGGCCTGGACGTAGGGCAGGCTGCCCAGCACCAGCAGTGCGACAAGGATCAGCGTGGGCACGTCCACCAGGCCCTTTTTCGGCCGGACGCCCACGGCCGCGGCGCCACAGAGAAAGGCCATCGAGACCACGGTCAGGGTCAGGAGCCGCCAGGGGAACTGGGCCAGGCGCACCAGGGGCAGCACCTGCCACAGCGGCGCCGAGACGCTCAGCATGAGAAAGACGACGACGGCGGTGAGCGCGGCGAAAAAGAGGACCAGGCGGCGGGTGGTGGAAGGAGAGGGGGAAGATTTCCTCTTCCCCACCCACGCTGCCAGGGCCAGCACGCTCAACACGACAGGCACCGCGCCCAGTTGAAAGCTCACGTCGTCCTCGGGGCCGGGCACGCTGACGCCAAAGCCCCAGCGGGGCGAAAAGAGCTGAAAGAATTCGACGAAATCGCCGCCCCAGGCGTAGCGCCCGCCGTACCACTGGTCTACGCGCACGAAGCGGTTCTCGGTCATGGCCGGCAGGGCAAAGATGGCGCTGAGACACAGCCCCAGGACCAAGCCAAAGGCCACGGGTGCCAGGACGTGCCCCAGGTGGCCCAGCCAGGGCAGGAGCGACTCGCGGGAAAGCTGCCGCCACGGCTGCCGGTCGTTGACCCGGGCGAGGGCCAGAGCGGCGACGAAAAAGACGAGGATGAGGGTCAGCAGCAAAGTGACCAGGGGACTGGTGAACATCAGGGCGGCGTAGGCCAGAGCCAGGCCCAGGACGTTGGCCAGCCTCGGCCGGTGGATGGCGGCCCACACGCCCCAGAGCACCAGCGGCACAAAGACGTAGGCCACCGACTCGGCCAGGGCGGCACGGACGTAGAGGTCCACCAGGCGGTAGGGGATGACCATGTAGGCCACCGCCGCCACCAGGCCGGCTCGACTAGGCTCGTCACGAGCCACCTGCCGGGCAAAGCCATACATGGTCAATCCCGAGCCGAGCACCGAGAGGCCGAACACGACCTTGACGGCGCCGGTGAAACCCAGCCCCAGAAGGTAAAAGAGCTCGCCGACGTAGGTCGAGAGCGGGCCATAGATATTGAAAAAGGGATAACCATAGCCAAAGGCAAAATCGGGCTGCCAACGAGGGTAGAGAATGCCATCCTGGATGCCCCGGTCGAATTCAAAGAGAAAGTAGACGCTGTGGCGGGCGTCGTGGGCGTCCCACATGTAGCCGGGCTGGAGCAAGGGGCCAATGGCGAACAGGGAAAGGAACACGACGAGGAGCAGGTAGGGGTCCATGCGCAATATATCATCATCGAAGGTGACGGAATACGCAATACGTGATACGTGATGCGCAATACGTGATGCGTGATGCGTGATACGTGATGCGTGACGTCTGTTGCTCAATTCGTCAGGGGACATCGAAATACACCGTTCTTTCGTCGCGGCCGAGGATGGGCAGGCGGTCGCCCGTTTCGAGCAGGTAAAAGCCCACGGCCAGGCGGTAGGGTGGGGTTGGTTCCTGGGCCGGCGGCAGGTCGAGTTGGTAGGCGTCGAGGACGATCTCGCCCGGCTGCCAGGTGCTCGTCGGGCACTCGCCGCCGCAGGGGTAGGTATCGCGTTGCGCGACTTTGGTTCCGCCTGCGTCGAGCAGGTGGACAAAGACAGAATAGTCCTCGCCGACCGGGGCCACCGACTGCCAGGTCAGGGTCAGGGCCACCGTGGCCGTGATTTCGTCAGAATTCGCCGGACCTGCCGGGGGCGCTGCAATCTCGCCCTCGAGGAGCACGATGGCAGGAGCTGCTGCTTCCTCGATTTGAAACAGGGCAACCGGCTCGGGGCCGGGGTCCACCTGCGTGAAGCGGGGCGAGAGGTAGGGATAGCTGGCCAGCACGACGAGGGCCAGGAGCCCGGTCCAGGCCGGGAGGGCGGCCAGCCGCCGGTCGAGCCGGACCACGGCCCCGGCCAGGAAAGCCAGCGGCAGGCCGGTCAGCGCCAGGATCTGCCAGGGATAGATCAGGAACCGCTCCAGGGCCGCGATCCGCCAGACGAGGGCCGACGGGGGCAAGGTGAGCAGGAGCAGCAGGACCAGGGCCATGGCCCAAAAGAGGGCCGGACGCTTGAGGTCCCGCCCGAGTTCCTGCCTGTCGCGAGCCAGGAGGGCCAGGGCAACGAGGCTCAAGCCCACCGCCGCCACGCCGAGCTGAAAGGACGGTCCATCTTGCCAGCCCGGCACGCTGGCCCCAAACCCCCAGCTCGCCGAAAGGAGCTGGTAGGGATAGAGAAAGTGCTCGACGAAGGAGGCGTCCACCTCGCCTGCCGTCCGGCCTAGCATCGCCAGCAGCAGGACCAGAAGGACCGACGCCGCGCCCAGCCACAGCGCCAATCCCCGCCGCCGAAAGGCGGTCAGCATACCACAAGACACCAGCAGCGGGAGGGCGAGGGACAAAAGGCCCGGCTGCGACCAGGCTGCCGCCGCCAGCGCCGGAACGCCGACGGCCAGGGCCGCCAGGAAGCGCCGCTCGGCCAGGCGGTCCACGGCCCACAGGACAAAGGGCAGCCAGGCCCAGAGCCACGCCTCGGCGTAGGCGCCCCGGACGTAGACGGCGCTCAGGTGCCAGGGCAGATAGGTGTAGACGACGGCAGCCAGCACGCCGCCCCTGGCGCCGAACCAGCGCCGTGTCCAGGCATAGACGCCCAGCGCGCCGAGGAGAAAGGCCAGGCCGTAGCCCCACTTGACGGCGACGACACCGCTGCCCGACAGCTTCCAGAAGGGCCAGGCCAGCAGGTAGGGGAGTTTTCCCTCACTGTGCAGGCCGGTCGCGTAATCTGGCGGCAAGCCCCAAGCCGGCGCCTGGGCAGGGTGGGCGGCGTTAAAGGGCGCCAGAAACCCGCTCTGGACCTGGAAAAAGCCGGGATAGGTCAGTGGCGCCAGGGCGAACACGGCCAGGACGACGACGAGCAGCCAGCGAGGCCGGCGACGAAAGGACAAAGTCACGATCACACGCCCAGTTGCACTTCCTCGCCGGAGCGGATGCTGGTTATGGCCTCCTCAGGCTCCAGGGGATCGTCGAGCAGTCGCAGGTAAACGTACTTGAAGACATCGCGGATGATGGCGGCGACGGGCACGGCGATCAACATGCCGAGGAATCCGGCCAGCTCGTTGCCCATGACCAGCACGACCATGACCACCGCCGGGTGGAGCTGGACGCTCTCCCCTGAGATACGGGGCACGAGGATCAGGTTCTCCACCTGTTGGATGACGAAAAAGGCCCCCGCGACCCAGATGGCCGAGATCGGATCGGAGAGCAGGGCGACGAGGACGGCGGGGATGGCGCCCAAGATCGGACCCACGTAGGGCAAGATCTCGAACAACCCGGCGATGATGCCCAACACCAGGGCGAAATCGGTGCCGATGATAAAGAGGGCAATGGTGGCCATGCCCCCGACAAAGAGCACCAAAATCAACTGGCCCCGGATGTAGGCACTGAGCACATCGTCGATCAGGCGGGCCACGCACTGCACGTCGCCGCGGAGCTGTCGGGGCAAAGCCCGGAGCACGCCGTCTTTGACTTGGCTTTCGTCGTGCAGAATGTAGAATAGCCAGAAAGGGATGACGACGAGGCCAATGACGAAACCGACGGTGCTGGACACGGTGCGGACCGTCGCCACCAACCCGTTCTGGATCGCCGTGACCACGTCGTCGAGCAGGTTCTTCAGGTTGGTCTCGATGGTCTGCTGCCACTCGTCCGGGATCGTCTCGGCGTACCAACCCAGGCCCTGCTCGCTCCACTCGCCGACCCGCTCGGTGAGCCTTGGCCAGTTCTCGATCAGGACGTCCACCTGTTCGGCCACAATGGGCACGACGAAGGCAACGACGCCCGCCAGGAGGGCGATCACGAGCAGGTAGGTCAAAATAATGGACAGGGGGCGGGCCATCCCCCAGTCGTGGAGCTTGGCCGGCAGGTGGTCGTCGAGAAAGTTGACCAGGGGCAGGAGCAGATAGGCCAGGACCAACCCCAGCCCGTACGGGATCAGCACGGTTCGAGCGGCCCAAAGCAGCCCGGCCACCAGCAAGCCCACGACGACCCACAGGATTACGCGCTTTTGTCTCGCCGTCAGGTTAAGCATCGGCGCTCGCCTCCCCTTGCTCCACACAGGCTTCGATCCAGTCCCGCACCTGCTCGGGCCGATCTGCCGGTAGATTCTCTTCTGGCACCCAATGGGCCAGGAACTCGACGTTGCCCGCCGGCCCCGTGATGGGCGAGCGGACGAGACCCATCAGACCCAAGCCTTCCTCCTCGGCCCAGCCGACGACCCGCTCCAGCACGGCTCGATGGACCCCGGGTTCGCGGACCACGCCGCCCCGGTCCACCTGGTCCCGCCGGGCCTCGAACTGGGGCTTGACGAGGGCCACGATGTGACCTCCGGGCCGCAGCCAGCCGGCCACCGGTGGCAAAATGAGCCGCAGCGAGATAAAGGAGACGTCAATGGTCGCCACGTCCACCAGCTCTGGCAGGCGGGCCAGGTAGCGGGCGTTGGTCCGATCCAGGACCACCACGCGGGGATCCTGCTGCAACTTCCAGGCCAGTTGGCCATATCCCACGTCGATGGCATAGACCTTGGCCGCGCCCCGCTGGAGGAGGCAGTCGGTGAACCCACCGGTCGAAGCCCCAACGTCGGCGGCAATATCCCCTGTTACGTCAAGTTCGAAGGCGTCCAGCGCGGCCGCGAGTTTGAACCCGCCCCGGCTGGCGTAGGGCATCGGCTCCGCCACCGCCACCGCCTCGGCAGCGGGCACCGGCGTGCCCGGCTTGTCAACGAGGCGGTCGCCAACGGTGACCCGGCCGGCCAGGATCAGGCGCTGGGCCTGCCCTTGACTCTCGGCCAGGCCCCGCTCCACCAGAATCTGGTCCAAGCGCTCCTTGCGCACCTTTGCCATGACGGGGATAGGATACCTGCAAGTGGGCGAAAAGTCAAACCCTCAGATGGCGGACTCAAAGTTGACGGATGGGACAGAATCGGGTATCATCTTGGCTCGATGCCGGGCCAGAGCTGGGTTTTCCACCTTACTTGCCAAAAGGGGAGGAGTAGGGGCCGGGCATCGGACTTGAAGGGAGCGAGGAGGGAAGCACGTGACTCAGCGCACGGATCCGGTGCAACAGGTGACCATCATGCAATTTCTTTTCACAAACGTCTATGGCTTGTTGAGGACGCTGCGGCCCAAGCAGTGGATCAAGAACACCTTTGTATTCGCCGCCCTGGTCTTTGACCAGAAGCTGACCAACTGGACGTTGTTGGGCCGGACGATCCTGGCCTTCATCCTCTTTTGCATGATCTCCAGCACGGTCTATATCATCAACGACCTGGCCGACCTGGAGAAGGACAAACAACACCCCAAGAAGCGCAATCGGGCCCTGCCTTCGGGCCAGTTGAAGCCCTGGTTCGCCGTGCTGGGCGCCGTGGGCATCCTGGCCGTCTGCCTGCCCCTGTCCTTCTGGGTAGACGTCCATTTCGGGGCCATTGTGCTGACCTACTTTGGATTGAACCTGGCCTACTCTTTCGTCCTCAAGCACGTGGTCATCGTCGACGTGATGGTCGTCGCCACCGGCTTTGTGCTGCGGGTGGCCTCAGGCGTGGTGGTCGCCGAAGCGGAGCGCTTTTCCCCGTGGCTCTACGTCTGCACCATCTTTCTCGCCCTCTTTTTGGCCATCGGCAAGCGCCGCCACGAGCTTTCCCTCCTGGCCGACGGGGCCAACAGCCACCGCAAGATCCTCGACGAGTACTCGATCAGCTTCCTGGACGAGATGAGCCGCCTGGTAACAACGGGGGCCATCATCAGCTATTCGCTCTACACCTTTTCGGCCGAGAACCTGCCGCCCAATCACGCCATGATGCTGACCATCCCCTTTGTCATCTATGGCCTCTTTCGCTACCAGTACCTGATCCACGTCGGAGGCGAGGGGGGCTCGCCCGAGATGCTGGTCTACACCGACCTGCCGCTGCTACTCGACCTCATCCTGTGGGGGGGCGCCGTGGTTGCCATCATGTACCTGTTCACTCCCTGAGCTTTCGGCCCGATTACGAACGGGGACGAGTCCTTGCGACTCATCCCCGTTTTTGGTTGGGCGTAAAACGCCGGCATCAACGCTGGTTGCGCACCACCCGCAACAAGTCCTGTCCAAATTCCTCCAACTGCCAGGGGGCCAGCAAGTTCCCACGCTGCAGATCGGCGCGCTGGCGAGGGTTGCGCTCGGCAACCTCCCAGAGAATCTCGTTGGTCAGGACGATGTCGGGATCCACGCCGCGCTCCTCGGCCGTGGCGTTGCGCCAGGCGCGGAGGGCATCGTAGCGGGCGTGAAACGCTGCCGAGGGCCGGCCATTGCCCCCCGGGGAGCGGCCGTTGTCGGAGCGCGGCCGCTCGTTCCACGAGAGCGGCTGCCGCTGTCCCCGGCGGATGGCGGCCAACAGGTCCCGGCCGTAGCGGCCGGCGATGCGCCGGGAGACGCCCTTGATCCGCTCCAGGTCCTTCCACCTGTCCGGCCGCTGCTCGCTGAGCCCCAGCATCGCCCGCTTGGAGAGCACCTTGAACGGCGGGCGGTTCTCCTCCTTGGCCTGCTCCTCCCGAAAGAGGTAGAGGGCGCGCAACACGCCGCGGCCCGCGTCGTCCAGGTCGCGGGCCCCTGAAATCTGCCAAAAGCCCTCGGGGTCGAATTCCTTCGGCTCCCAGCTTGTGTTGAGCAGCTTTCGGAACCGGTGACGGGCCTGCGGCCATCGCCCGGTGGCCTCCAGCTCCGCCGCCTGGATCTGGTAGAGGGGCAGCAAATAGTGGGTGTCGAGGCGGGCGTAGTTGAGTTGATCCTCGGGCAGCGGGCGGCGACCCCAATTGGCCCGCTGGTACTTTTTGTTCAGACGCACGCCAAAGTGCGCTCTAAGCAGCGACGCGAGGCCGCTCTTGGGCCAGCCCAAAATGCGGCTGGCCCACATCGTGTCAAAGAGGTTCCTGAAGGTAAAGCCATAGTCCCGGTCCAGGACGATCAGGTCGTACTCGGAGCCGTGCAGCACCTTGAGCATGGCCGGATCGGCCAGCAGCGGCCCAAGACCCGACAAATCGCTCAGGGCCAGCGAGTCCACGAGGTAGTCGGTGCCCGCCACCGAGATCTGGATCAGGCAGACCTGCTCCTCGTAGACGTACAGGCTGTTCGATTCGGTATCCAGGGCCAGGGCCGGTTCTCCTTTGAGATGGCTCAACATGGCGCGAAAGCCGGCCGGCTTGTCCACCCAAATGGGTGGTGGTAGTTTGTCTTGTTCAGTCATAGTGGGGCGATTGTACCAAGGATCGGGCAAATGGGCAAATGGCGGGGGGGCGGCGAGAAAGCGATCACTAGGCGCGCATGGCGGGCAGGTACATCTGCTCCACGTACTCTTTGATCATGCGCCGCATGGAAAAGGCCGCAGCGCTGGTGCGGATCGATTCTTTCATGACCTGCACCCAGTGCCGGGGGATGCCGGTGGCATCCCGGTCGTAGTAGAGGGGCACGACCTCTTCCTCCAGAATGCGGTAGAGCGTCTGGCTGTCCACCTCGTCCTGGGTGTCCCAATTGTCGTACTGGACCTCGCCAAAGGCCCAGCCGTTGGCCGGCCGGTCCTCGGTCCAGGGGTGGTAGGCCTCCGGCCACCAACCGTCGAGCACGCTCAGGTTGGGCACGCCGTTCATGGCCGCCTTCATGCCGCTGGTGCCGCTGGCCTCGTTGGGCCGGCGGGGATTGTTCAGCCAGACGTCCACGCCCTGCACCAGGAAGCGAGCCATGTGCAGGTCGTAATCTTCCAGGAAGGCGACGCGCCCGCCGAACTCGGGGTCCTGGGCGTACTGGTAGACCTGCTGGATAAACTCCTTGCCGCCGCCGTCGGCCGGGTGGGCCTTGCCGGCAAAGACGATCTGCACCGGGCGGTGCTCGGCGTGGAGGATGCGCTTCAGGCGCCGCGCGTCGCGAAAGATGAGGGTCGCCCGCTTGTAGGTGGCAAAGCGGCGGGCAAAGCCCAGGGTCAGCGCCTCGGGATCGAGGAGCGCGCCCGAGGCCATTACCTGGCTGGCCGCCATCTGGCCGCCGCGCCAGCGCTGGCGGGTGCGCTCGTCCACAAAGGCCAGCAGTTTGGCCTTGAGCTGCTGGTGGGCCCGCCACAGCACGTCGTCGGGAATGTCATAGACCTGTTCCCAGAGCGCCGGATCGTCGTGCCGCTCGACCCAATCCTCGGCCAGATAGACGGCAAAAAGGTCCTTGAGCGTCGTCGAGATCCAGCTCGGCACGTGGACGCCGTTGGTGATGGCGCGGATAGGCACCTCCTCCACCGGCCGGTCGGGCCAGACGGGCTGCCACATCCGCCGCGACACCTCGCCGTGGAGCTGGCTGACGCCGTTCTGCCGGCCCGACAGCCGCAGGGCCAGAACGGTCATGTTGAAACGCCCCGCGTATTCGCCCAGGGCCATAAATTCCTGGCGGCTGGTGCCCATCTCTTGCCAGAAGCGGCCAAAGTATTCTTCCATCAGGTGGTAGGGAAAGGCGTCGTGTCCGGCCGGCACGGGGGTGTGGGTGGTAAAGACCGTCGAGCCCCGCACCGTCTCCACCGCCTCGTGGAAGGGCTGGCCAGATTGGGTCCGTTCGCGCAGGCGCTCCAGGACCAGAAAGGCCGAGTGGCCCTCGTTCAGGTGCCAGGCGCTGGGCTCGATGCCCAGGGCGCGCAGCACCCGCACGCCGCCCAGGCCCAACACCATCTCCTGGCGGATACGGGTCTCCTGATCGCCGCCGTAGAGCCGGGCCGAGAGGTCCCGGTCCCACGGGGCGTTCTGCGGCACGTTGGTGTCCATCAGGTAGAGGTTTACCCGCCCGGCGCGCAGGTTCCAGATCTGCACGTGGATGGGCACGCCCCGGAGCCGCACCTGGACCATTAGCCGGTTGCCGTAAAGATCGAGGACCGGATAGATGGGCACTCGTTCAAAGTCCAGCATGTCATAGACCGCCTGCTGCCAGCCATCGGGCGGGATCACCTGGCGGAAATAGCCCTGGGGATAGATAAAACCCACGCCGACGAAGGGCACGCCCAGGTCGCTGATCTCTTTGCAATGGTCGCCCGACAGGACGCCGAGCCCGCCCGAATAGATGGGCAGGGAGCCGTGGAGGCCGAATTCGGCGGAAAAGTAGGCTACCGGCTGGCTCAACTCGGAGTGTTCGGTCGGGAACCAGAGGTGGCCATTGCTCAACTCGGTGTCAAAGGCGCGGACCACGGCGTCATACTGGGTCAAAAAGCCGGCGTCGCGGGCCAGCGCCTGCAAGCGCTCCGGCGCCACCTGTTGCAGCATCCGCAGGGGGTTGTGGCGCGTGCTCTTCCACAGGGGGTAGCTGATGGCCTTGAAGAGGTTGCGGGCCGGAGGTTGCCAGCTCCACCACAAGTTGTCGGCCAAGTCGCCCAGCCGGGCGATGCGCTCGGGAATGGGAACGGCGTTCTTCATCGGTCTGCCCTCCTCGTCGTCGATTTTGAAACCGGCCCTATCTTAGGGGAAAATCGTGCGCTTGGCAAATGGCAGGGTGAGATGTGCAGAACCCGTGCTTGAGCGGCCCCAGGTTGACCGAATCCCCATCTTCCGCTACAATTCGGCCATGGACCTATTCGAGCACGCCCGCCAGGACCAAATCGAGCGCGAAGCGCCGCTGGCCGCCCGCATGCGGCCCCGCACCCTGGACGAGTTCGTCGGCCAGGCGCACATCGTCGGGCCGGGGCGGCTGCTGCGCCGCGCCATTCAGGCCGACCAGCTCTCGTCGGTCATCTTTTACGGGCCGCCGGGCACGGGCAAGACGACCCTGGCGGCCGTCATCGCCAACACCACCGAGAGCCATTTCGAGACGCTCAACGCCGTGCTGGCCGGCGTGGCCGACGTGCGCCGCGTCACCAAAGAAGCCCAGGAGCGCCGCGCCCTCCACAACCGCCGCACCATCCTTTTCGTCGACGAGGTCCACCGCTGGAACAAGGCCCAGCAGGACGCCCTGTTGCCCTGGGTCGAGAACGGCACGGTCATCCTCATCGGCGCCACCACCGAGAATCCCTACTTTAGCGTCAACCGGCCCCTGGTCAGCCGCAGCCGCATCTTCCAGTTCCGCGCGCTCACGGAGCAAGACCTGTACGCCATCGCCCGCCGCGCCCTGGCCGACCCCGAGCGCGGCTACGGCCAGCTGGAGGTCGAGCTGCACGACGACGCCCTGGCCCACCTGGTCGACGTGGCCAACGGCGACGCCCGGGGCGTGCTCAACGCCCTGGAGCTGGCCGTCGAGACCACCCCGCCGGACGAGGAGGGTCCGGCCAAGGGCCGCATCCTCATCGACGTGGCCGTCGCCGAGGAGAGCATCCAGCGCCGGGCCGTGCTCTACGACAAGGACGGCGACTATCACTACGATACCATCAGCGCCTTTATCAAGTCGTTGCGCGGCTCCGACCCCGACGCCGCCCTCTACTGGCTGGCCAAGATGGTCTACGCCGGCGAGGACCCCCGCTTTCTCTTTCGCCGGATGCTCATTTTCGCCGGCGAGGACGTGGGCCTGGCCGATCCGAACGCCGTGGCCGTCGTCACCGCCTGCGCCGAAGCCTTCGACCGCGTCGGCCTGCCCGAGGGCCGCTTCCACCTGGCCGAGGCGACGCTCTACCTGGCGACGGCGCCCAAGTCCAACTCGACCCTGGCCTTTTTCGACGCACTGTCGGCCGTGGAGCGGGAGCAAGAGGCCGACGTGCCCCGCCACCTCAAGGACGGCAGCCGCGACAAGGAGGGATTCGGCCACGGCCAGGGCTACCTCTATCCCCACGCCTACCGCGACCATTGGGTGGCCCAGCAATACCTGCCGGCCGCGCTCCAGGGCCGGACCTTTTACGACCCCGGCGACCAGGGCTACGAGCGGACCATCCGCCAGCAGGTGGCCCGCCGCCGCGAGGCGCAACTGGCAGCCATGGTCGAGAGCACGCCCGAAATCCTGACCTTCGCCCCCGGCGACCGGGACCACGACCGCTGGCTCCAGCGCACAGTGAGCAACGCCGGCGAGCGGCTGGGCCGTCAGCGCGACCGGGTGCTCGACGCGGCCGGGGTGCAGCGCCACCACGTCGCGCTCGACCTCAACGCCGGCAGTGGCCTGCTCACCTGGGAGCTGCTGCGCCGCGCCCCCGAGGGCGGCACCTGGGCGCTGGCCCGCGACCGCCGCGACGGCGAGGCGCTGCGGCAGCAGGCCGAGCGCCTGCCCGAGCTGGCGCGGCCCGTCGTGCTGGTGGGCGAGATCGAGGAGCTG
>CAYLZO010000098.1:2085-17615 GCA_964387775.1 uncultured Anaerolineaceae bacterium | reverse complement strand
GGCGTGGGTGTGGGTGGTGGTAGCGTGGTCTCGATGGCCGTCGGCGTCGGCTGGGCGCGGCAGGCGGTCAGCAGTAGTAAGATGAGAAGGACAAACCCTAAGGGTCTGGCCGCCGTCGGCCAGGCGTAGCCTGGCCGACGGCGGCTGAGACCCTTAGGGTTTCTGGGATTTCTAATACGGCCCATCGGGAAAGGTATCCACCCCGGCGTGGTGACTGACGCGTTTGTACATCCTGACGCCGTGCCACGGCTCGCCCAGGATGCCGTCGTGGATGGCCCAGCTCCGGCCGCGCACGGTCTGCCAGGCGTCGGGCGGGCGGAAGGGCGTCGAGCCATCCAGCCGCTCGTGCAAGACGCCGCCGGGGCGAAAGTTGCGGTCGATCCACTGCATCTTGCGCAGCCCCTGGGCATAGTTGCAGCCCAGCCGCTCGAAAAGGATGGCGTTGTGGTAGGCCAGCGGCTCCATCAGGTAGTAGTCGTGGCCCAGGCGCCGGACGAAATCCTCAAAGATGGGGATGAGTGCCCGGCTCTGGCGCAGGCCGCGCCGCACCTGGCCCGGCGCCAGCCCGGCCTCCATGGCCCGGATCTCCTCCGGGATGTTGCGCTTGAAGGTGCCGAACTTGGTCCGCTCGCCCTGCCAGTCGCGGTCGGTCTCGAAGCGCTCGGCGTTGGGGTCGTTGACGACAAAGAGCAAGACCTCGACCTGGTTCAGGCGCGTGTCGGTCAGCTCCAGGTAGAGGAGTGGATCGGAGAAGCCGACCTCGGGCCGGACGTCCACCTCGACCAGGCGGCTGCCCTCGGGACAGGTAAAGGTGACGAGGGGGTTGCCTTCCTGGTCGCACAGGTGCTCGGGCGAGATGCCGAACTGCTCCAGGAGGCTATCGGGCAGCAGGTGGCAGTAGATGTCCCTCTTGACCTCGTCGGGCAGCTTGTTGATCTGGCGGATGGAGTGGAGCTTGGTCCCGTCCACCAAGAAACGCTCGGGAGCGGCGCCTTCGTCGTGGCTCATGAGCCGTACCGGTCCTTTAGCGCGCGCTCGATGCGCCGCTTTGACTCCCGCTCGGCGATGGTCTGGCGCTTGTCGTGCCGCTTTTTGCCCTTGGCCAGGGCAATCTCGACCTTGGCCAGGCCATCGCGCAGGTAGAGGCGGGTCGGCACGACGGTATAGCCCCGCTCCACGACCTGGCTTTTCAGGCGGTCGATCTCGCGCCGGTGGAGCAAGAGTTTACGCCGGCGACGGGGGTCGTGGCCCTCGCGGCTGGCCGGGTCGTAGGGCGCGATGTGGACGTCCACCAGCCAGGCCTCGCCGTCACGAAAGGTCACGTAGCCCTGTTGGAGGCTCACCCGGCCGGTCCGGATCGATTTGATCTCGCTGCCCGTCAGCACCAGGCCGGCCTCGTAGCTCTGCTCCAGGTGGTACTCGTGGCGCGCCTTGCGGTTGGTGGCGATGGTCTTGGTGCTCATCTTGCGTTACTCCTCAGCGTAGCGCAAGATGTCACCTTGCGCCGGGCAAATAACCAATTTGCCCAACTCATTCCCCGCCCAGCAGGTATTCGACGGCGGCGTCCAACTGGGGATCGCGCTCGGCTTCAGCGTCCTCCTCGGTGAACCCGACGACGACGTCGGGCGCCAGGCCCTCGCCGTGGATGGCGCGGCCGTCGGGCGTGAACCAGCGGGCCACAGTGACGCGCAGCTCGGCGCCGTTGCTCAGCTCGTGGGGCCACTGCACCGACCCTTTGCCAAAGGTCTGTTCGCCGATGAGCACCGCCCGGTCGTGGTCCTGCAGGGCGCCGGCCACGATCTCGGAGGCGCTGGCCGAGCCGCCGTTGACCAGCACGACCATGGGCAGGTCGGTCGTGATCGGCTCGTTGGGCGTGTAGTGGGTGTGCGGATCGGCCTCTTTGTAGCGCTCGGTCAGCACCAGGGTGTCCTCGGGCAGGAAGAGGCCGGAGACGAGGATGGACTCGTTGAGCCAGCCACCGGGGTTGCCACGCAGGTCGAGCACCAGGCCCTCGGGGTTCTGGGCCAGCACTTCTTCGACGGCCTCGGCCAACTTGTCGCTGGCCTCGGAGCTAAAGTCAAAGAGGCTGATGTAGGCGATGCCGTCGTCGCGCATCTCGGACTCGACGACGGGGATCTCGATGCTGGCCCGGGTGATGGTCACGTCGAAGGGTTCCTGGCCCTGGCGCAGGATGGTCAGGGTCACGTCGCTGCCCGCCGGCCCCCGGATGAGGCTGATGGCCTCGTAGATGCTCATGTTCTCGATCTCGGTGCCGTCCACCTCGAGCACGATGTCGCCCGAGCGCAGGCCGGCTTTCTCGGCGGGCTGGTCCTTGAAGGTGCTGACGATCTGGAGCCGGCCCTCTTCCATCGTGACGTAGGCGCCGATGCCCTCAAAGGTGCCGGTGTCGTCCTCGCGGTTGATCTCGGCCACCTGGGGCTCGATGAACCCCGTGAAGGGGTCGTCCAGCGTCTCCAGCGCGCCGCGGATGGCGCCGTAGGTCATCTCTTCCTCGGTGGGCAGGTCGCCATAGTAGTCGCGCTGGATCAGGTTCCACGCCTCCCAAAAGAGGTCGAAGGTGGTGCCCCGGTTCTCGGGGATCTCGATGGTCGGAGCGGGCGTCGGCTCCGGCGTGGGAGGCGGCGCCGTCGGCTCGTCCTGTGTCTCGGCGGGCACCTCTGTGGGTTCGGCGGGTGCTTCGGCCTCGGTCGGCGCAACTGCGGTGGGCGCCGGGGTGGAGGTGACTTCGAAGATGATGGTCTCGGGCGCCGGCAGGTCGTCGGCGTAGATGAGGGCGTGCGTCAAAAAGCCCGTGGCAAAGCCCAGGCCGCCCATGATGATGGCAACCACGAGGGCGGTGATGGCAATTCTGCAACCTGATGAATTCGACATACTTACCTCTCTATCTTGTCATTGACAGGTGCCAGGCACCTGACTCAGTTCAAACCCCGTCAAATAGAGTCATGGCTCGTTCCTGAGAAACTCGATGGCTCTCTCCAATTGGGGATCGCGCCCGGCGCTGCGGTCCTCGTCTGTGATGGCCACCTCGACGCCGGGCGCCAGGCCCTGGCCGCTGATCTGGTGCCGGTCGGGCGTCAGCCACTGGGACGAGGTGATGTGCACCGACGACCCGTCGCTCAGGTCGAACACCGACTGGACCGAGCCCTTGCCAAAGGTTTTCTGGCCGACGAGCGCCGCCCGGTCGTGGTCCTGCAAGGCGCCGGCCACGATCTCGGAGGCGCTGGCCGTCCCGCCGTCTATCAGCACGACCAGCGGGCCTTCGGTGAAGGCGCCGCCCCGGTCGGCGGCCTCGCTGCGCTCCACCTCGCCCCGGGAGACCTGGTAGAGCACCACGCCGCCGTCGAGGAACTCGCTGGAGACGTCCACGGCCGAGGTGAGGATGCCGCCGCCGTTGCCCCGCACGTCGAGCACGAGCTTGGTCATGCCCTGCGCCTGCAATTCGTCGATGGCGTCCCTCAGCTCGCCAGGGGTCCGGTCGCTGAAAATCGTGATCCGGACGTAGCCCACGTTCTCGGCCTCTTCCAGCATCCGCCACTCGACCGAGGGCGTGGGGATCTCTTGCCGCTCGATCTCGACGACGACGGGCTCGGGCTGGCCTTCGCGGCCCAGCGTCAGGCGGACGACGGTGCCCACCTCGCCCCGGATGAGGGTCACGACGTCGTCCACGCTCATTTCGGGCGTGACCTCGGTGTCATCCACCTGGAGGACGGCGTCGCCTTCCCGGACGCCGGCCTGGGCGGCGGGCAGGTCCTCCATCGGCTCCAGGCGGATGGTGCCATCCTCGTCCTGTGAGACGTAGGCGCCGATGCCGCCAAAGCGGCCGCTCAGTTCCTCTTTTTCCCGCTGGCGGGGCTGGGGCTCCAGAAAGCTGGTGTGGGGATCGTCCAGGGCGTCCAGCGCGCCGCGGATGGCGCCCCAGGCCAGGTGTTGTGTGTCGGGCACGTCGCCGTAATAGTGATCCTCGACCAGGTGCCAGGCTTCCCAAAAGACGCTGAACCCGGCGGCCTCGTCGGCGCTGGCCATTTGGTCGTGCATCAAGAGCCACGTGGCGCCGATGCCGGCCCCAAAGGCCCCGATCACCAGCAGGGTGATCATCAGGGCCAGGAGTAGGTTTTTCGCGCTTTTGTTGGATACCATTCAGCCTCGACAAAAAAGATGGGGGCCAGGCCCCCTCGAATCCGTCCTTCCTCGGTCAGGCAAGGAGCCCGATCCGATTAGCATTATACCGCAAAAGTGGGGGGGAAACAAGTAGGCTGCCTCACAAGCCTGTAATACAAACCCTAAGGGTCTGAGGGCTAGACCTTTTTGATGACCTGCCGCACGGCGATGAGGACCGGGTCCCAGACGGGCGAGTAGGGCGGCGCGTAGCTGAGGTCGAGGTTGAGCATCTCGTCCACGGTAAAGCCGGCGTGCAGGCTCGTGGCCAGCACGTCGATGCGCTTGGCCGCGCCCTCGACGCCCACGATCTGGCCGCCCAGCAGGCGGCCGCTCCCCTTTTCGGCCAGGACCTTGACCGTAACCTGCCCGGCGTTGGGGTAGTAGTGGGCCCGGGTGCGGCTGTCGATCTTGGCCGTGACGTACTCCAGGCCCAGGGGCTCGATCTCGCTTTCCATCAGCCCGGTGCGGGCCACCTCCACGGCGCAGATCTTGCTGACGGCGGTGCCCACCACGCCGGGAAAGGTGGCATAGCCGCCGCCCAGGTTGACGCCCGCCACCCGGCCGGTTTTGTTGGCCACCGTGCCCAGGGCGACGTGGAAGGGCTTTCGGCTGACCAGGTGAAAGGTCTCGGCGCAGTCGCCCGCCGACCAGACGCCGTCCACCTCGGTCTGCATCCGGGCGTTGACGCGGATGGCGCCCCGCACGCCCAGGGGCACGCCGGCCTCGCGGGCCAGGGCCGTGTTGGGCCGGACGCCCATGCCCAGGATCACCAGGTCGGCGGGCAGGGTCTGCTTGTCGGTGACGACGGCCGCCACCCGGCCGTCCTCGGTCTCGAAATGCTCCAGCCGCTCCTCCAGGTAGAGGGTGGCGCCGGCGTCGCGCAGCGCCTGGGAGACCCCGGCCCCCATGTCGGGGTCGAGGGTGTTCATGACCTGGGGCGCCATCTCGACCAGCGAGACTTTGAGGCCGCGCCGCAGCAGGGCCTCGGCCATCTCCAGCCCGATGTAGCCCCCGCCGACGACGACGGCCCGCCGGGGGGCGCGCTCGTCCACGAAGCGGCGCACGTCGAGGCCGCTCTGGAGCGTGCTCAGCCCAAAGATGCCGTGGGCACCGGCGCCCGGCACGTCGGGACAGAAGGGGCTGGCGCCGGTGGCGATGTGCAACAGGTCGAACGCCTCCCGAAAGGTCTCGCCGCTGTCCCGGTTCAGGACCTCTACCCGGCGCGCGTCCAGGTCGATGGCCGTCACCTCGTGGCGCACGCGGACGTCGATGTTCTGTTTCTGGCGAAACACCTCGGGCTTGCGGGCGATGAGGCTCTCTGCGTCGTCGACGACACGGCCGACGTAGTAGGGGATGCCTCAGGCGGCGTAGGAGGTGTGCGGCCCCCGCTCGAAGGCCAGGATCTCCAGGTCGGGCTGGCGCTTGCGGGCCTGCGAGGCGGCGCTCATGCCGGCCGCGTCGCCGCCGATGACGATCAGTCGTTCTTGGGCCATGATGGGTGTCTCCAATCCGGATCAAGCCCTGACGGGTTTCGAAAACCCGTCAGGGCTGAATGCTGGTTGACTGACAGATCTCTCTGGACGCAGATTTCGCAGATAAAAAAAACGTATAGAATCTGCGGAAATCCGTGTTTATCTGCGTCCGATCAAAGCCGGACGACCCGGGTCGAGTTTTGTCAGTCAAGCAGGGTCTGAATGTGTGTCAGACCGTAAACTTGTAGCCGACGCCCCGGACGTTGACGATGTAGCGGGGGCTCGAGGGCTCGGGCTCGACCTTTTGGCGGAGGCGGTGAATGTACCACTTGATGATCTCCCGCGCCTCGTAGACGTGTTCGGGCTTGTAGTTTCGCACGACCCAGACCAGCTCCTCCGGGGGGCTGACCTCCGGGCTGTTCTTCATCAGGTGCACCAGCAGCGTAAACTCGCGGGGCGTCAGGTCCAGGGGCCGGCCCTCGTAGGTGGCCTGGTGCTGGATCTGGTCCACGGCGAAGGGACCGTGCTCGATCAGCCCGGGTTCTTCGGTCTCTTGCGCCTCGGCCAGGCGCTCGCGGCGGTCTGTGGCCGTCTTGATGGCCTGCCGCACCTCGTCAGGCTCGACCGGCTTGAGCAGGTAGCCGTCTACGCCCTCCTCGATGGCGCTCAGGGCCGACTCGAGGGAGCCGTGGCCGGTCATGATGATGACCATCGTCGCCGGCCAGCGCCACTTGACCGACTCGAGGACGCGCATGCCGTCCACGCGGCCGCCCAGCCGCAGGTCGAGCATGATCAGGTCGAAGCGCTTCTCGCGCAGCCGGTCCAGGGCCTCCTCCCCGCTGGCGGCGGTGACGACAGTGTGGCCCAGCCGTTGTAAGGTCTCTTCCAGGAAAAAACGAATGCCTGATTCGTCGTCTACGACCAGGGTTTGCACAAGTTCTGGCATGGTTCATTCTCCGGGTGTCGTTCTGGTTGTGCTCTTGTCTGGTTGGGTGGGCAGCCACAGGGTAAAGGTTGTCCCCTGGCCCACCTCGCTATCCAGGCGGATGGTCCCGCCGTGCCGCTCGACGATGCCCCGGCTGATAAAGAGCCCCAGCCCCAGCCCCGACGTTTTGGTGCTGAAAAAGGGCTCAAAGACGTGGGGCCGGTCCTTGGGCGCGATGCCCTGGCCGGTGTCGGCAAGGGTGAGGCGCACGCCGGGCGGCTCGGTGGTCGGCTCGGTGGCGATGGTGAGCGTACCGCCGCCGAGCATGGCGTCCCCGGCGTTGAGGATCAAGTTCAAAAAGACCTGCTTCATCCGGTCGGGCGAGAGCCGGGCCGGGGGCAGCTCGGCCGCGGGCTCCCAGACCAGCTCGATCCCCTGGTTCTCCAGCTCCTTGCGGCTGACGAGCAGCACCTGCTCGACCAGGGCGTTGACGTCGGTGGGCTCGTGGGTCTCGGCGGTGTCCCGCCGGTGCAGGTCGCGGAGTTGGGAGACGATGCCGGCGGCCCGCCGCAGCTCGTCCATGGCCACGTCGAGGAGCCGATCCGCGTCGCCGCCTTCTGCCAGCGTCTCCTGGGCCAGACCCAGGCAGCCGATGACCGACTGGAGGGGGTTGTTGAGCTCGTGGGCCACCGAGGCCCCCAGCTTGTTGGCGACGGCCAGCCGCTCGGCCTGGATGAGGGCCTCGCGGGTCTTTTTTTCCTCGCTAATGTCCTCCACCACCTTGATGGCGTAGCGGTCCCCCTCTTGGCCGTCGCGGATGAGGGACACGGTGGGATGGACCCAGATCGTCTCCCCGTCGGCGCGGACGTACCGCTTTTCCAGGTGATAGTGCCGGCGCTTGCTTGCGATGAGCTCGCGGTACAGCTCCCGTCCGGTTGTGGCGTCGTCGGGGTGGGTGAAATCGGAAAAGGACATGGCCCGCAACTCGTCGGCGTCGTAGCCCAACATCTCCTGGAGCGCCGGGTTTGCGGCCAGGACGTGGCCCTCCCGGTCCAGGACGGCGATGCCCATGGCCGCGCTTTCAAAAATGGCCCGGAACCGGGCCTCGCTGGCCCGCAGGGCGGCCGTGCGCCGGGCCACCATTTGCTCCAGTCGCTCGGCGTAGCGCTGCACCTCTTCGTTTAGCTGGGCCTGCCGCAGGCCGATGGCCACCTGGTCGGCCATCTGGCGCAGGATCTCGCGGTGTTCGGACGTCAGGCTGCCGGGGTCCTCCAGGCCCAGGTTGAGGGCGCCCAACAGCTCCCCCTGGGCCAGGAGGGGCACGCTGACAAAGGCGTGCAATCCCTCGTCGTGTAGTGCCTCCACCAGCGACGGCGGCAGGGCCAGGTCCGAGACGTCGTCGATGAGGCTCATCTCGCCCCCGGCCAGCTTGTCCAGCGGCCACCCCTCGTCCAGGGGCATCCGCCAGCCCTTTTCCAGGTGGGTCTCGACGTCGCTGTGCACGCCGAGCAGGACGGCCTCGCCCGCCTCCCGGTCGAAGGCCAGCACGCTGGCCTGTCGGCAGCGGACCAACTCGCGGGTCAGGGGCAATACGGCCTCGACCAGCTCGTCCACCGTCTCGGCGGTGAGGATGACCTGGTCGGCCGAGTGCAGGAGGTGCAGGCGGTCGGCGTAGAGCTCCAGGGCGTGCTGCGTCTCCTTGTGCTCGGTGATATCCTGGATGAGGGACACGGCGCCCAGCAGCCCGCCGTCCACGTCCTGCAAGGGGGCGGCGCTGACGAGCAGGTCTTGCCGCTGGCCGTCCTTCCAGATGATTGTCATCTCGGCCGGGCGGACGTGCTCGCCGCCCAGGGCCGTGCGGAGGATGGGATATTCCTCCCGCTCGAAGGGCCGCCCATCGGGGTGGAGGACCTGGACCGAGTCGGACGTGTCGAAAGGCTGGCCAAAGGGCACCGGCCGGCGATAGAGCTTCTCGGCCGTCTCGTTGGCCAGGATGATGCGTCCCTCGGCGTCGCTCACCAGGATGGCCTGGGGCGCGCTCTCAAAGATGGCCTCAAAGCGCGCCCGTTCCTCCTGCAACGCGGCCAGGATGCGCTCCCGTTCGCTGACGTCGCGGGCGATGGTGCTCAGGTAGGCTACCTCGCCGTCCGGCCCCTGGTGGGCCAGGATGACCTGGGAGAGGGGGATCTCGCGGCCCTCGCCGTCGACGACGGCCGTCTTGTCCCGCCAGATTCCCTCCCGGATGGCGGTTGGGATTCCCTCCTCTTCGATGAGCCGGTTGGCCCAGGGCGGATGTCCGAGGGCAATGGTCCGGTCCGACAGGTCGGCATCGGCGGGGAGGTCCAGGATCTTGCGTCCAGCCTCGTTGAGGTAGATCAACTCGCCGTTCACGGTGGCCATCGAGACGAGGTCGGGCGTCTCGTCGAGGATGGCCAGCAGGCGCTCCCGCTCGGCCTGGGCCTCTTTGCGCTCGGTGATGTCCTGAAAGACGGCGATACCGCTCACCACCTGGCCCGCTTGGTCTAGGACGGGGGCGGCGGCGGTCAGGAGCATGCGTTCCTCTCCGTGAGGCTGCCGGATGAGGACCTCGACGTCGCGGACGGTGCGGCCCTCGGCCAGGGCCTGCGCCAGTGGCATCTCGTCCTGGGGCAGGGGGCGGCCGTCGGGATAGTGGGTTGTGTAGGACCGCTCCGGCGACGCGACGGTGCCGCCCGGCTCCGAGCCCAGGATGGCGCGCCCGGCGGCGTTGGTGAACAAGATCTGGCCGTCGGCGTCGGCGATGATGGCGCCAGCGGGCATGGTCTCGATGAGGGCTTCCAGGAGCCGGGTGGCCTCCTCGGCTGCCTCGCGCTGCAAGCGGGTCTCGGCCAGGAGCCGCTCGCGCTCCTCGGCCCGCTTGCTGGCGCTCACGTCGCGCAGCAGCCAGCGCAGGCCGGTCAGCTCGCCCTGCAAGTTGCGGACCGGGGCCACGGTCAGGGCGGCGGGAAAGGCCGGCCCCCGCCGGGGCTGGATGCGCATCTCCAGTTCGACCTCGCGACTCCGCATCCCGCGCCGCTCCAGGAGGCGGTCCAGGTGGCGGTGAAAGCGGTCCCGCTCGCCGGGCGCCACGTAGAGGACGAGAGGCTTGCCCAGCAGTTGCACCTTGGGCACGCCCAGCAGGTCCACGGCGGCCTCGTTGGCGTCGTGGATAGTCCCGCCGAGGTCGGTGACCAGGTAGCCGTCAGGGGCGAATTCAAAGAGGTTGCGGTAGCGGCGGCGCCCGGCCTCGACCTCCTGGCGGGCGGCCAGCAGCTCCTCGTTCTGCTGCTGGAGCTCCTCGGCCGCCACCTGGAGCTCTTCGACGCTGACGCTGAATGCCTCCAGGATTTCGTTGACGAGGGCCTGGGCCTCGTCGGGCAGGTCCTCGGCCCGGCGGGCGAGCCGCGCCAGGCGCTCGTAGGCCGCCCCGCCGCCGATGTCGAAGGGATCGTCGGTCATTCTTGCTTGGCCTCCATCAACAAGACCACACCCTCCGGCTCGCCGCCGCGGTCGCGGCGGATGGTGCGGGTCACGTAACACTGGATAGTCTGGCCCCGGCGGTTGGTGGCCTCCAACTCGACCTTGTGGTCCTTGGCCTCGCCGGCCAGAAAGCGTTCGACCGGCGCTTTCAATTCCTTCACCGGCAGGCCGATGTCCAACTCTAGCAGCGATTGGCCCTCGACCTCCTCGGCCCGCAGGCCCCACAGGTCCTCGGCCTGATCGTTCCAGAGCGAGATCTCGAACTCGCGGTCGATGACGACGATGCCCACCTCGACGCTGGCCAGGATCGACTCCAGGAAGGCGTTGGCCCGGTCGAGCTGGCGGGTGCGATTGCGCAGTTGCTCGTTCATGGCCCACAACTCGGCGTTGGCCGATTGCAGCTCCTCGTTCATCGTCTCCATCTCTTCGTTGGACGATTGGAGCTCCTCGTTGGTGGTCTGCAATTCCTCCACCGTGGACTGGAGTTCCTCGTTGGAGGTCTCTAGCTCCTCGTTGGTGCTCTGCAGCTCCTCGTAGGTGGTCTCTAGCTCGTGGCGGACCTGCTCCAGTTCGTTGCGCAGTTCCTGGCGCTCGGTGACGTCGCGGAAGGTGACGGCCGCACCCAGCCAGCGGCCGCCGCTGCCCCACAGGGGGGTGACGGCCACGTCCAGGACCTGCTCGCCGTCGTCGTCGGGCAGGCCCCACTCCACGTCCTGGACGAGGACGGTCTCCCGGTCATCGCGGGCCTCTTTGATGAGGGAGCGGAGCTCCAGGGGCCGGTAAGAGATCTCCAGGTCGCGGAAGGGCCGGCCCAGGTCGCGCGGGTCGAGGCCCAGGCGCCGGCGGGCGGCCCCGTTGGCCAGGGCCAGGTCGCCCTGGGCATCGACTACGATCCGGGCGGCGGGCGCTGTCTCGAAGGTGGCCCGCAGCAACTGCTGGTCGGTCTCTACGTCTTCGGCATGGACGTCCCGGCCAGCCCGCACCAGGGTCTCCATCCGCTCGCGGGGCTCGGCGCTATCGACCTTGCGAAAGACGTGGTGTTTCATCTCCACGGCCTCAAAGAGATCGCCGTGGGTCAACATCGTCTCGGCCCGCCCCAAAAAGAGGTAGCCCGTGTCCTTGAGGGCAAAGTGGAAGCGGGCCACGATCCGCTCCTGGGCCTCGCGGTTGAAATAGATGAGGGTGTTGCGGCAGAGAAGGAGGTCGAGGCGGGAGATGGGGGCGTCGTGCATCAGGTCGTGGCGGCCAAAGACCAGGGTGCGGCGCAGGTCCTGGCGAAAGACGTAGCGGCCGTTGCTGTTGGAGCGGTCAAAATACTTGTCGCGGAGCTCCTGGGGTACGTCTTTGATGGCGTCCTCGCTGTAGGCGCCCCGGCGGGCGTGGTCCAGGGCCTCCTCGTCCACGTCGGTGGCATAGATCTTGACCTGGTGGCGGGCGGCCTCCACGCCCAGGGCCTCGGCCAGGACCATGGCCAGGCTGTATGCCTCCTCGCCCGAGGCGCAGCCGGCGCTCCAGGCGCGGACGGTGCTGGTGGGCGTCTTGGCCTCCAGGATGCGGGGCACGATCTCGTCGGCCAGATAATCCCATGCCTCCGGGTCGCGGAAAAACGAGGTGACGTTGATGAGGATGGTGTTGAACAGCTGGGTGAACTCCTGGGGGTGGACCTCCAGGTAATCCTGGTAGGCCTCGAACTCTTCCACGTCCACCTCGCCCATGCGTTTGCGCACGCGGCGCATGAGGCTGGGGCGTTTGTACTCGGTAAAGTCAAAGCCCCGGTGCTCTTTGAGGTATTTCAGCAACCGCTCAAAGGCCGGGTTTTTCTCTTCGTCGGCGCTCATTCAGCCTCTTCTTCTGGCTCATCTGTCTCACGTCATTGCGAGGCCCGTCGTTTGGGCCGCCTGTCCCGAGCCAGGCCGAGGGGAAGCAATCCCCGATTGTGACAGATGATGATCATTTACCCTCCCCCATCACCAGCGTGACCAGGGCCGGGGCGATCTCGTCCAGGTCGAGGACGAAATCGACACTCTTGGTGGCGATGGCCGCGCCGGGCATGCCGAAATACTCGGCCGTTTCCTCGCTCTGGGCAATGACCGTGCCGCCCTGTTCCTTGACGGCCTGGACGCCCATGTCGCCGTCGCTGCCGGTGCCGGTCAGCACCACGGCAATGGCCCGCTCGCCATAGCCGGCGGCCATCGATTCAAAGAGCAGGTCGGCCGAGGGCCGCACAAAGTGGACCATTTCCGAGTGGGAGAGGGACAACGTGCCGTCGCCGTTGACCAGCAGGTGGTGGTCGGGCGGCGCGATGTAGACCCAGCCAGCGTGCAGCTCGTCGCCCTCCTGGGCCTGGCGCACCTCCAGGGGCGTGCGTTTGCCCAGGATCTCGGCCATGAGGCTGCGGTGGCGGGGGTCCAGGTGCTGGACGACGGCGATGGGCGTCGGGAACTCGGCAGGCAGCGCGCCGAGGACCTTGCTCAGGGCGGCCAGCCCCCCGGCCGAGGCGGCCAGGGCCACGATCTCGAAGGCGGCGTCGGCCACGTCCGCGGGTTTCTTTTCGCTTTGGTCCTCTGCCATGCTTCTATCTCTGTTCTTCGCGCCCGTCCGGCGCGATTCGACGCGGCCCGACCGGCGGCCGGTCGGGGGTTGTCTGTTGGTTCAAAGCAGCTTGTTGTGGGTTCAGGGTTACCAATTCTCGGTCCAGTGTACCACAAATCAAAGCCTGGCGCAAGCTTCACGTAATCCGGGCTTTCGCAGCAGAACGCAAAGGCAGAGGGCTTGCTCTGCGCCCCACCAACGCGGATGTGCCATCCGCTTTGAGCGTGTGTTGACCCACCGGATCGGTTTGCTTCGAATGCCCGATCCGGGCGTATGGCGCAAAACTGTAGAGTGGCATCGGCCGGGTGTGGCCTGTCCTGCGTCCCGGCACAGGGGAGCCCTGCCTGTTGGCCTTTCGATAGGGTCTGGGCAGGCGGCGATTTTGACGAAAGGCGACCTTTGAATTAGAATAGGGCGGTTTGTGCCGGGCACGAGCCCGGCCGTCGTGATTTTAGTCAACTGGGAGACGGAACATGGACAATATTGAATTATTGGCAGAAAAACGAGAAATTCGCGGCAAAAAGGTCAAGCGCCTGCGGGCCGAGGGTTGGGTCCCGGCGGTGCTCTACAGCTCGGACCTGCCCTCCACGCCGATCAAGCTGGAAGAGATCGAGCTCTACAAGGTCTTGCAGCAGGCCGGGGGCACGTCTCTGATCGACCTGCGCCTCGACGGTGAGTCCGAGCCCTACGTGGTGCTCGCCCGCGAGGTCCAGCGCGACGTGCTGACCAGCCGCCTGCAACACGTGGATTTCTACCGGGTACGGCTGGACCAGACGATCAAGACCTCGCCCCGCGTCGAGATCACGGGCATCTCGCCCCTGGTCGAGTCGGGTGAAGCGGTATTGGTCCAGCCCCTGAACCAGATCGAGGTCGAGTGCCTGCCCACCGAGCTGATCAACTCTATCACGGTGGACGTCTCGGGCCTGGAAAAGATGGATGACAGCATCACCATCGGCGACCTGACAGTCCCGGCGGGGGTGACCCTCCTGGCCGATCTGGACGAGGTCGTCGTCAGCGTCGTGCCGCCGCGGGCCGCCATGGCGTTGGAGGAAGAGGCAGAAGCGGAAGAGGAGCTGGAGCTGCCCGAGGGGGTCCTGCCCGAGGAAATGGAAATGGTCGAGGAAGGAGCCGAGGGGGCCGTCGAAGAGGGCTTTGAAGAAGAGGATTAGAAGCGCGTTGGATCGTGGAAAGGATCACGTCACAGCCGTTGGGACGTGATCCTTTTTCTTGTGGTAGAGGCAATTCTGGCGCGCCGGCGGATGGGACATCCGCCGCGAGCAAGCTAGTGCACAGGGGCGCAAGTCGTGTCCCGGTTCCGTCATTGCGAGCCGCGTCGTTGCGAGCCGTGTCGTTGCGAGCCGCGTCGTTTGCGGCGAAGCAATCTCCGGTTATGAGAGAGAAACCGGTTGTTCAAAAAAAAAGATTGCTTCGTCGCTCTGCTCCTCGCAATGACAACCGGGGCGACATTTGCGCCGTGGTGTGCTAGGTCTCTTCTTCAGATGGGGAGTGGAGGATGGAACTCGTCGTAGCCCTCACGGGGGCCTCCGGCGTCGCCATCGGCGCCCGGCTGCTGGCGGTCCTGGCCGAGCAGGAGGCGCACACCGTCCACCTCATCGTGTCGCGGGGCGGCGAGGCCGTGCTGAGCCACGAGGTGGGCGGGGAGGTCTCGCTGCCGGCGACGCACCGCTGGGACGCGGCAGATTTCACCGCGCCCATCGCCAGCTCGTCGCGAGCCCCGGAGGCCATGGTCGTGGCCCCCTGCTCGATGAAAACCCTGGCGGCGGTGGCCCACGGCTACGCCGACGACCTCATCGTGCGCGTGGCCGAGGTCATGCTGCGGCTGGGCCGGCCGCTGGTCCTCATGCCCCGCGAGACGCCGCTGTCGCTGCCGGCCATCGAGAATATGCGCCGGGCGCGGCTGGCGGGGGCCATCCTCCTGCCGCCGATGGTGGCCTACTATCCGCAGCCGCAGACCCTCGACGACGTGACCGATTTTTTCGTGGGCAAGGTGCTCGACGTGCTGGGCCTCGAGCACGGGTTGTACCGGCGCTGGGGGGAATGAGCGCGCTAGAGGCGTTCGACCTCGCGGAGGGCCTGGGCGATGGGGAGGAAGCGCTCTTTGGGCCACAGCCAGTCGACCCGAATGGCAAAGCCGGGCAGCCCGACGGAGCGAAGGACACCCTCGGCGTCGGGCATGACCGGCTCCAGCCGGCCCTCGCGCCGGTGGAAAAACTCGGTGCCCAGGGGGCCGTGGGGGTCGATGAGCCACACTTCAGGCACGCCGGCCCGCTCGTAGGCGCGGAACTTGGGTCCCCGGTCGTGGGGCGCCGTCCCGGCCGACAGGATCTCGACGATGAGTTCGGGCGCGCCAAAGACGCCTTTCTCTTCGATGAGGCCCACGCGCTCGCGGGCGACGTAGAGGATGTCCGGCTCGAACACCTGGTCGTCGGCCAGGATCATGGGCGTGCGCGAGCCCCGGATCTCGCCCAGGTCGTGCTGCTCGACGTAGCCGGCAAGCAAGCGGATCAGGAAAATCTGCAACCGTTCGTGAATGTCCAAAGGTGGGGAAGCCACGGTCATCACTCCATCTATCAGTTCTGCTTTTTGGTCTTCCGGCGCGTAGCGGAGGAACTCGTCGGTGCTCATCCGTTCCGCCACTTCGACTCGCGTCAGCACGTGCATGGTCTCACCTTCAATTCTAGCCAAATCTCGACCTTGTGGTATTATACCCGAGAAGTGAGCGGATCGCAAGGCATTGCACCCGTCATTGCGAGCCTTTCGCACCCGTCATTGCGAGCCTTTCGCACCTGTCATTGCGAGCCTTTCGCACCTGTCATTGCGAGCCTTTCGCACCTGTCATTGCG
>CAYLZO010000098.1:0-1985 GCA_964387775.1 uncultured Anaerolineaceae bacterium | reverse complement strand
AGCGGAGCGAAGCAATCTCCTGTTATGCAAGGGGGGATTGCTTCCCCGGGATGCCGCACGCGCCCCAAGGGCGTAGTGCCTCTGGCAGGACGGCGCGTCGCTGACGCTCCTCGCAATGACAAATGCAATTACCCCATTACTCAGGGAGGAGGGGGACATGAGCCTCCGAGCTTTTTTGGAATGGGCTGAGGCCCAGGGCCGGCTGACGCGGATCACCGCGCCGGTGGACCCTCATCTCGAGATGGCCCGCGTCGTCCACGCCCTGGAGGGCCGGCCGCTGTTGTTCAAAGACCCGCAGCGGCCCGGCTGGCGCGTGGCAACCGGCGTCTGCGCCCGGTGCGAGCACTTTGCCTGGGCGCTGGGCACTGACCGTTCGACTGATCGCTCACGGCAGGGCCTGGCCGGCATCGTCCCCCGCCTGGTCGAGGCGCTGAACGCGCCTGCCCCGCCGCCCCTGGCTGTAGACGCCCCTTGCCAGGAGGTCGTCGAGCGAGAACCCAACCTGGACGCGCTGCCCCTGCTCAAGCACCTGCCCGGCGACGGCGGTCCCTACGTCACCTCGGCCATCTCGATCATCCGCGACCCCGACCTGGGCCGCAACGTCAGCTTTCACCGGCTGATGCAGATCGGCCCCCGCCGCTTCGCGGCCCGCATCGTCGAGGGCCGGGGCACCGACACGGCGCTGCGCAAGGCGCTGGCAGCGGGCCGAGATCTTCAAGTCGCCATCTGCCTGGGCGTGCCCATTCACGTCCTGCTGGCGGCCGCCATGAGCCCGGCCCAGGGGGTGGACGAGCTGGCCATCGCCCACGCCCTGGCGTCGACGCCCCTGGCCCGCTGCCTGACCGTGGACCTGGAAGTCCCGGTCGAATGTGAGGCCGTGCTGGAGGGCCGCATCACGGGCGAGCGGGCCGACGAGGGGCCCTTCATCGACCTGACCGAGACGTGGGACGTCGTCCGGCAGCAGCCTGTCGTCGAGATCGACTGCCTGACCCACCGCCGCCGGCCCATCTACCACGCCCTGCTGCCCGGCGGCCTGGAGCACAAGCTGCTGATGGGCCTGCCCCGCGAGCCGACCCTCTTCCAGGCCGTGGCCGAGGTGGCCGACTGCCGGGCGGTGAGCATCACGCCCGGCGGCATGAGCTGGCTCCACGCCGTGGTCCAGGTCAAGAAACATGGCCCCGACGACGGGCGGCGGGCCGCCGAGGCGGCCTTTCGGGGCCACGCGTCGCTCAAGCACGTGGTCGTCGTGGACGAGGACGTGGACTTGTTCGACCCGGCGGCCGTCGAGTGGGCCATCGCCACCCGCTTCCAGGCCGACCGCGATTTGATGGTGTTCGAGGATCAACCGAGCAGCAGCCTGGACCCTTCGGCTACGCTCAGGGCAGGCCCCTCCGCGAAACTCGTCCCCGGCCAAAAGGCCCGCTCGGCCAAGATGGGCCTCGACGCGACGGTGCCCTGGACCGACTCCGCCGGGCGCCCGCTGAGCGAGGCGGAACGGGCCGGTTTCCGCAAGGTCCGCTACGAGGACGTGGACCTCGACCGCTACCTGGAGGCCGGCCAATGAAGCTGACCGCCGAGGAACGGGCCATGCTGGCCGGCGAGGCCGGGCCTGGCGTGCAAAAGGCGATGGAGATCGTCGTCGCCCTGGGCCGGATCTATGGCGCGGCCGACCTGGTGCCCGTCGCCAGTGTCCAGGTCAGCGGCGTGAGCTACAAGAACCTGGGCGACGCCGGGCTCGAATTCCTGGAGGCCTGGGCAGCCCAGGGCGCCCGGGCGCGGGTGCCGGCCACCCTCAACCCGGCGGGCATGGACCTGCGCGCCTGGCGCGAGCTGGGCTTTTCCGAAGCCTTTGCCCGGCGGCAGCGGGCCGTCATCGAGGCTTACACCGCCCTGGGCGTCACGCCGACCTGCACCTGCACGCCCTACCTCGTCGGCCACGTGCCCGCGCTCGGCCAGCACGTGGCCTGGGCCGAGTCGTCGGCGGT
>CAYLZO010000097.1:0-17836 GCA_964387775.1 uncultured Anaerolineaceae bacterium | reverse complement strand
TTCGCGGCGCCTCGCCCGAAGGTGGGCCAGGGCGGCGGCGTGGGCGGCCTCGTCCACAAAATGCCCGCGCTCGTGGGCGGTTTGCAGCATCTCTTCCAGGTAATCGAGGAGTTTCAGACGATACTGGCGGCCCGCGAAGGGGGTGCTGGCGGGGACCCCGGCGTCGGCCAGTCGCTGGCCCAGGACCTGGGCGCGCTTCCGAGCGCCCTGGCGCAGCCGGCGGGCAGGATCGGCGCGCACCCAGCCCCGCCGGAGCCAGGTATCCACCTCGTCCTGGAGCCGATCCAGGCAAAAGATCTCCCACTGGAGTTGGCGGGCCTCGGCAGGCTCCAAGGGTGGGGGGCGCAGGCTCAGGTCGGTCTCCAATTGCTCCCGGCGGCGCCGGTAGCGGGCGCGCAGTCGCTCGCGGTCGGGCTGGGGGATTTCGCGCCAGGTCTCGATCTCGCCCAGCAGGTAGGTGACGTGGGCGAGTTCTTCGACCTGGCCGGGGGCGCCGGCAAAGCCACACCGGGCACAGACCTCGTCGGGCTGAAAACCTTCTTCATTGCAGTGCGGGCAGCGCATGGTTGCCTCCACGTGAGCGACGCCGGTCTACCAAGGGGCGAGGATTCAGATCTCTATCCGCCGCGACGTTCATTGTACCATACTTGGCCTTCCCGGACCAGTCGGCTGGGCGATGGACAGGGCGTGTTTGGCCCACGGGTTCCTGACAGGGCCGTGTCTGTCCCCATTAAAGCACAGGTCTCCAGCAAAAAGCTGTCGCTCGCCTGTCAAAAACTACCGGTTTGGCGCCGCTCAAATGGCCGGATGAAAAGGAACGGGTCCAACCCTCAAGGTTGGACCCGTCTGCGGCGTCGTGCACGCTCCCGCCGGCTCAGGGTTGACCAGGCGATTGGCGCTCCTGTTCGGCCAGCCCCGTCTTGACAAAGAGCCAGGGGGCCAAAAAGGAGACGGCCCAGCCCAGCAGCCCGTAGCGCAACAGGCGGACCGTCGCCTCCAGGCCGAAGCTCATCGCCTCGGGCAGCAGCAGCCGGGGACCAACGTAGAACATGGCGACGACGACCAGGCCGGCCAGGTAGCGCAGGGCGCGCTGCCACCACGGGCCGTCCACGCGGAAGCGGACCCAGGTTTTCTCCATGATCAGCCCCACGCCCAGGCCGAGCAGGGCGGCCATGGGCGTGATCGCGCCCTCGGCGGGATAAAAGCCTTCGGCGTCGGCCGGGTGGACAAAGATGAGAACCAGCGGCGCGACGATGGCCGCGGCGAGCTGGATGGAGGCCCGCCGGCGCGCCAACCAGCGGCCCACCGGCGGGGCGAGGCGCACGTAGAGCGCCAGGAACACGAGGCCGATGAGCGCCCCGCCGATCACGTCCTGGGGAAAGTGGACGCACAGCACGATGCGCGACAGGCTGATGCCCAGGATGATGACGATAGCGGCGATGGTAAAGGCCCAGTGTCGAACCCGGTAGGCCAAATAGCCCCAGACTGCGACCCCGTTTTGAGCGTGGCCGCTGGGGAAGGAGGGGCTAATCTCCGGCAGCGGGGTGCGAAGGTCTGGGTGGGTGGGGCGCGGGAGGGCATAGACGTACTTGAGCGCATCGTTGAGCCAGGCCGACAGCATGGCGACGTAGGCCAGGCCGATGCCCACTCGCTTGTGGATGCACCAAAAGACGATGGGCAGGACAAAGATGTAGAACTCGATGTTGCCCAAAAAGGTAAATCCTGTGAATACGGCGTCCAGGCCGGGGGAACTCTGGGCCTGGAACCAGAGGATGACCTCGGTGCCCCACGGCATCAGCGACGCTAGCCATTCCTCCATTTTGCTCCCTCCTCCCTGTGCGAGCGACGAACACGATTCAGACCTGAAAGGTCCCTGAGAACCCGGAGTCGGCCCCAAGTTCTGTCCTTAACAAAGAGTTTTCTCGACAAACCTGTTCCGGGGATCTGCGGAGGACCGCTTCCGTTCCGGTGTCAGGTCTAGGCTGCTTGGCTGCTCCAGCCCAGCAAGACCTGCTCGTAGGCGTCCACTGCCGCCGCCAACGCCCGCTCGCCGACCTCGGCCGACGCCCGGCGCGGATCGCCGCCGATGACGCCGTGGGGAAAGTGCTCCAGGAAGACCTGGCGGGTCAAGAACGTGGGGCGGGGCGCGTTGGGGCTGTGGGCGGCGCGGTCCAGGCGGACCACGTCGGGCCGGATGGCCAGCACCATCGAGGTCTCGCCCGCGTCGGCGTGGCTGGGCGCGCCCTCGGGGAAGGCAGCGTCGAACACGGCCTTGACCTCGGGCGCCTGCCACCAACTGGCCAGCCGCACCTCCAGGCCGTGAAGCTCGTGCAGGGCTTCCATCAGCGCCGTCTGGATGGGGGCCACGTTGCCGCCGTGGCCGTTGAGGAGCAGCACGTGGCGAAAGCCGTGGACGTAGGCGCTGTCGAGCAGGTCGACGATGATGGCCGACAGGGTGTCGGGCCGCAGGCTGAGGCTGCCGGGAAAGCCCAGGTGGTGCAGCGACATGCCATAGTTGAGCGGCGGGGCCAGCAGGACGCCCGTCCGCTCGCTGAGCCGCCGGGCGATCTCCCACGGCTGCCACACGTCGCTGGCAAAGGTCATGTGGCGGCCGTGCTGCTCGCAACTGCCGACGACGAGGATCAGCCGGTCGTCACGCTGTAAATAGTCCGCGACGTCGGGCCAGCCGAGTTCTTCGAGCAACAGCGTCATAGGTCAGCCTCCGTGTGTGATTAGTACATGGGTAGATTGGTACATTGGGACTTGGGAAACCTGTCCTGAGCAAAGCCGAAGGATCGGGATTTGGTCATTGGTCATTGGTCATTCGCCATTGGTCATTGAGATAGAGCCCATTTTCCAGGACGTAGGCCTCGACCTCCGGGGGCAGCAGGTAGGAGATGGGCCGGCCCTCGCGCACCCGCCGGCGCAGATCGGTGGACGAGATTTCGAGCAGGGGCATCTCCACCCAGTGGAGCTTGGCCCGGAGGCCGGGCAGGGCGGCTTCCAGGCGGGCCAGGTCTACCTCAACGTCGGGCCGGTTGACCACGGCCAACCGGCACAGGTCGAGGATGCGGGCCGGGTCCCGCCAGTTCAGGATGTCGGCCAGCGAGTCGGTACCTTCAACGAAATAGAAGGTTACGTCCGGTCCCCACGCCTCGTGGAGCAGGGTCAGGGTCTCCATCGTGTAGTGGGGGCCGGGCCGGTCCACGTCCACGCGCGAGATGGCGAAATGGGGCTGGTCGGTCAGGGCCAGCTCGAGCATGCGCAGGCGGTGGGCATCGGGCGAGATGGGGCGTTTGGGCTTGTGCGGCGGCGTCCCGGCCGGCACAAAGAGGACCCAGTCCAGCCCCAATTGAAAGAGGGCCTCCTGGGCCGCGACCAGGTGGCCGTGGTGCACCGGGTCAAAGGTGCCGCCGAGCACGCCCAGCTTCTGGCTCACGGCTGCCATTCCAGCTCGCGGTCGCCGATGTAGACCGTGTCGCCCGGCTCGACCCCCGCCTCTGCCAGCGCCGCCTCGACGCCCAGGGCCCGCAATTGCCGCTGGAACCGGGCCGCCGCCTCGGGCACGACGAAGGGCGTCATGGCCGCGATGCGCTCCACGCGCTCGCCCCGCACCCGCCAGCCGCCGGCCTCCGGCTCGATGGTAAAGGCCATCTCGTCTTCCTCCAGCGGGCGAAAGACGGCCATCTCCTCCGGCTCGGGTTCGGGCTCGGGCAGGGCCTGGAGCAACTCGAAGGTCCGCCGGACGAGGGTGCGCACCCCTTCTTGCGACACGGCCGAAATGGCGTGGACCTCCACCCCCTGCTCCTCCAACTCTTCTTTGACCAGCGGCCACCAGGCCTGGGTGTCGGCCAGGTCCATTTTGTTCAGGGCGGCGATCTGGGGCTTGGCCGCCAGCTTGGGGCTGAATTGGGCCAGCTCGCGGTTGATGGCCTCAAAATCGGCCAGGGGATCGGCACCCGCCCCGTCGAGCAGGTGGATGAGCAGGCGCGTGCGCTCGACGTGGCGCAGGAACTGGTGGCCCAGGCCGGCGCCCTCACTGGCCCCCTCGATGAGGCCCGGCACGTCGGCCATGACAAAGGTCTGGTAGCCGTCCACGGTGACCACGCCCAGGTTCGGTTGCAGCGTGGTGAAGGGATAGTCGGCGATCTTGGGCCGGGCAGCACTGACCACCGACAGCAGCGTGCTCTTGCCCGCGTTGGGCATGCCCACCAGGCCCACGTCGGCGATGAGTTTAAGCTCCAGGCGCAGCCAGCGCTCCTCGCCCGGCTCGCCGTGCTCGGCGATGCGCGGCGCCTGGTTGGTGGAGGTGGCAAAGGCCGAGTTGCCGCGCCCGCCCCGCCCCCCCTTGGCGACCAGGGCGCGTTGGTCCGCCTCCGTCAGGTCGGCCACCAGTTCGCCACTCTCAGCACCGTAGGCCATCGTGCCCGGCGGCACGGCGATCTCCAGGTCCTCGCCCTGCTTGCCCTGCTGCTTCTTGCCGCTGCCCCGGCCGCCCTTCTCGGCTTTGAAGTGGACGCGGCTCTTGAAATGGACGAGGGTGTTGAGGTTGGGATCTACGACGAGGTAGACGTCGCCGCCCCGGCCGCCGTGGCCGCCGCTGGGGCCGCCAAAGGGCACGAACTTTTCGCGGCGGAAGGCGATGGCGCCATCGCCGCCGTCCCCGCCCTTGACGTAAATCTTGGCTTCGTCGAAAAGCATCTATTCCCACCAAAAGCGGATCTCGGCGTCGCCGGCGTTCTCAAAGTACTCGATGACGACGTCGTGCTGGCCCGGGGCCAGGCAGGTGATGGGGCTATGATAGGTGCCCCGTCCCAGGTGCCATTCATCCACCAGCAACTCGCCGTCCACCCAGAGGCGCACGCCGTCGTCGGCAAAGAGGCCAAAGCGATAGCAGCCGGTATAAAAGTGGAGCTGGCCGGTCCAGCGGGCCGAGAAGGTGTCGGCCGAGGGCAGGATGGGGTAGGGCTTGCCCAGCTTCCAGTCGGCAAAGACGGCGGCCTCCTGCTTGGTGGTCTCTGGGGTGCCGCTTAGCTCCATGTTGGCAAAGTACTCGGCCGTCCACTTGGGCTGGGACAGGTCCACGATCCACAGGCGGGCCTCGGCCAGGGTGCCCCGGTCGTGAAAGTTGTAGAGGATCTCGTGTTGCTGGGCGCTGTTGACGGTCAAGTCGTAGCTGGCGTCCTGGCTGCCGCCGCCCTGGCCGTCGTACCAGCCGCCTTCCATGACCTTGTTGCCGTCCACAAAGAGCTGGTAGCCCTCGTCGGCGTAGAGGTAGAGGCGGTGGGTGCCGGTGAGAAAGGTCGGCGTGGCGTCCCAATCGACCGAGAAGGCATCGCAGGGCAAATTGGCGGGGCAACCCTCGCCCCAGTCGAATTGGATGACGTCGTCGGTGCGTTCGTAGAGCCAGCCGTACTCGACCCAGGGCTCACTGTAATAGTCGCCGTGCCAGGTGGGAAAGAGGTCGGTGCGCCGGAAGCGCAGGCTGATGGCCGCGCCGCCCGTCTCCTCGAAATATTCGAGTTTGAGGGTGTGCCGGCCCGCCGACTGGACCGTCGTCGTCGCCCGGTGCGAGCCGAGGCCCGGCGACCAGTGGTCGATCAGCAGCTCGCCGTCGAGCCAGAGCCGGACGCCATCGTCGGCGTAGACGAAAAAGGTGTATTCGCCGATGTCGAGGTCCCATTCACCGGTCCACCGGATGGAAAAGTGGTCCGCAGGCAGGCCGGCAGGCGCGCCGCCGTCGCCCCAGTCGTGGTCGATGCGCGTCTCTTCGGTGGTGTAGGCCGGGTCGCCGCTGAGGCTGGTGTTGGCGTAGTACTCGCCCAGCCACACGTGGGCCGGCGCCGTCTCGGGCCGGACAATGAAGGGCAGAAAGAGGGTCGTCGTGGTGGCCTGGGTTGCCGTTGGCTGGTGGACATCCGGCCCAGGCGCCGCTGTGCTCGAATCGGCCAGGCTCGGCCCGGAACCTGCCGCGCCGACGAGCAGCAGGCTGGCTGCCAAGACGACCAGCGACGCCAGGGCGCCGGTAAGAGGGTGCTTCGACTTGAGTTCGGCCATGGGTCAGCTCCCGCGCAATCGACGCCGGACCGCCTCGCAGTGGGGGCAGGTCCGGCCCTCGTAGTCGTTGCCGCAGGTGCGACAGGTCCGGGTATAGGCCATGGGCGTCTCTTCGTCGATGGGCGCCACGGTCAGGACCAGCTCCTGGCCCTCGTGGCGCGACAGCCACGACTCGACCTCGATGTAGCTGACCGTCCAGCGCCCGTCGTCCCGCCGTTCGAGGACGCCGCGCAAGACTTCGGCGCCCAGGTCGCGGGCGGTGCTGGCCAGTTTCAAGGCACGTGCTCTGGGAATGGATGACATAGTCGCTCCTTTTCAGTGAATCGAGTCCCATTATAGCCGGGCTCGGCTGATTTGGCAAGCGTGCCGCAGGCGGATGGTTTCCCATCCTGACAATTTGTGTCACAATGGCTTGGATTCATGCCAGAAACTGATCGGAATGTCTGCTAGGATGGACTGGCTAGATTCCAAATGAGAGAATCCATGCCCTCTCCGCTGGGGAGAGGGTTAGGGTGAGGGGGGAGATTGTCGACGCGTGACCAGCCTTCCCCCTCCCCCGGCCCCTCCCCCAAGGGAGGGGAGAAACGTCCTCTCCCCCCGGGGGGAGAGGGTTGGGGTGAGGGGGGATATGACACCACAGATTCAAGTGCAAAACCTGTCCAAGACCTACCGCGTGCCCGAGCGGGGGGCGGGGCTGGCGGCCTCGCTCAAGGGGCTGGTGCGGCGTACCTACCGCGACGTCGAGGCCGTGCGCGACATCTCGTTCGCGGTCGAGGCCGGCGAGATGGTGGGCTTTATCGGGCCGAACGGCGCGGGCAAAACGACGACGCTCAAGATGCTGTCGGGCCTGCTCTACCCGACGGCGGGCGAGACGCGGGTGCTCGGCTTTACGCCCTGGGAGCGGCGGGCCGGCTACCTGCGCCAGATCAGCATGGTGCTGGGCAACAAGAGCCAGATGCTGTGGGACATCCCGCCGTTGGACCCCTTCCAGGTGCTGGCCGAGATCTATCACGTGCCGCCCGCCGACTACCGGCAGACCGTGGGCGAGCGCATGAAGTGCGAGCTGGTGGCCGGGCTGCTCCACCGGCCCCACGTCCTCTTTCTCGACGAGCCGACGCTGGGGCTGGACGTGTCGATGCAGGGCCGACTGCGGCGCTCCTCGATGATTTGCTCGGACAGAGGCTTACCCCGGGCCTGGATCGGCGTGCGATCTTGGACCACGGACGACGAGGAGGGTCTCCTGATCGTTTCCATCAGGCCGGCCTCGACTAAGCGTTTCTTGAACAAGTCTTCCAGGGATTCTTGCCTGTCTTCGGGCACCCAGACTTCTACACGCAGCCTTTCTTCGAGTTGCACCTCTTTTGTTGGCGCTCCTCTGCCCGGATCGCTGTTCAGTGTCTCGGCGATCCGGGGATCGGTCGGTTTTGATGTCACAGACTGGCAGGAATGATTACTACAATTGTGAGTGGCAGAACATTTGAGCAAGTGTGAAAAGTGATGGGACCTGAGACGAACTATGGCGCTGGCAGGTAAACAATCTGATCCCGGTACTCGCCCGGTCGGCTGGCCCCCCAAATCAGGTGTAATTCGTCGGCAACCTGCCAGGCCGTCAGGCGCCTGGGCATGATCAAGATGCCGGGGACGTGCCCACCCGCAGCCAGGTGCTCTCGCAAATGTCCCGGCATGCTGGCCCGATTGCGCGTCACCAGCAGGCAACGATGTTCCTCGATCCAGGCCAACAGAATCGGATCGGGGGCACTCAACGCTGGCGCCCCCGGCTGACCCACGACTCAGACGCGGACCTTTGGCTCGCGCTTTCGCAACAGCTTGCGGATCGCCCGATGGGGCATGTTTTCGTCCAGCAGAAAGCAGAGAGGGCTCATCGGTGGACTAGGGCGTGTACTCTCGATCACGACGTTCCCGCAGCAAACGCTGAAGCTGCTGGACTGCCGGTGAAGGATAGCGTTCTTGCTCCTGCATCATGTGCTCTTCGTGCTCGCTGGCAGCTTGCAGGTAGGCGTCCATCTTGTCCTGGTGGCGCCAGTAGTAGGCCAGGGTAGCGTGGACCTGCTCCAGGGAGAGCGTCGGATAGCGCAGGGCGATCTCTTCGGCGCTCAAACCCAGCTCCAGGTAGTCAAAGAGGATCGTCTCGACGCCGATGCGATGCCCTCTCAAGCGAATATCATTGGACGCCAGAAACTCAAAATAGTCTTCCAGTAGCATTGACCCTCCCGCACGCTTGGTATGCGCGTAGTATAGCACAGCCGACCGGGGTTGACAAGGCATTGGCTGAGCAGTTTTGACGGACAGGCAGTCCCATGCTAGAATGGTCCGACAGGTGACAAATGACACAACATACAATACGCAACACGCAACAGACGCCTTCCTGCCCGCAGTCCAAACCTGGTTCCGCGACACCTTTGGCGATCCCACGCCGCCCCAGTCCCAGGGCTGGCCGGCCATCCAGCGCGGCGAGCACACCCTGATCCTGTCGCCCACCGGCTCGGGCAAGACGCTGGCCGCCTTCCTGTGCGGCATCGACCGGCTCTTCCGCGAGGTCAGCCAGGCCGGCGACGACCTGCAAAAGGGCGTGCGCCTGCTCTACGTCTCGCCGCTCAAGGCGCTCAACAACGACGTGGAGCGCAACCTGCGCGCCCCGCTGGCCGGCATCCGCTGCGCCGCCAAAGAGATGGGCGCGCCGCTGCCCAGGCTCGACGTCCTGGTCCGCACCGGCGACACGCCCCAGAGCGCCCGGCGGCGCATGGTCAAGCATCCGCCCCACGTACTCATCACCACGCCCGAGTCGCTCTACCTCATCCTGACCAGCCCCGTGGCCCGCGACATGTTCCGCACGGTGCACACCCTCATCGTCGACGAGATCCACACCCTGGTCGGCAACAAGCGCGGCGCCCACCTGGCCCTCTCCCTGGAGCGCGTGGACGAGCTGGCGCGCCAGCCGCTGACCGAACAACCCATCCAGCGCATCGGCCTGTCCGCCACCCAGCGGCCGCTGGACGAGGTAGCGCGCTTTCTCGGCGGCCAATATCCAATATCCAACATCCAATCCTCTGAAAAGCGGATATTGGATATTGGATATTCGCCGCGGCCGGTGACGATTGTAGACGCCGGCATGGTCAAGCCGATGGACCTGAAGGTCGTCACCGCCGTGGACGATTTCAGCGAGTTGCCCGGCGGGAGCATCTGGCCGGCGATTATTCCGCAGGTGATGGACCGCATCGAGGCTCACCGCACGACGTTGATCTTTGCCAACAGCCGCCGCCAGGCCGAGCGCACCGCCGACCGCCTCAACGACCTGTGGCTGGCGCGGCAGTCGGGCCGGGGCGAGGGGCCGGAGGCACTCGTCCTGAGCGGCGTCGAAGGGTTGGTGCTGGTCAACGCCACCGACCCGGCCAACGTCTTTGGCCCGGCCAAGGATTTTGGCCCGCTGCCCGGCGTGGAGGAGGCCGAGCACGACCCGGCCCACTTTACGCGCATCCCGGCCAACTATGCCGTGTTACTGCGCGGCCGCCCGGTGCTGCTGCTCAAAACCGGTGGCGAGCGGCTGACGACCCTGCCCGACCTGTCGCCCGAGACGGTGAAACGGGCCCTCCGGCTGGCGGTCGGGCACGTCGGCCGGGCAGAGCGCCGCCTGACCGTGAGCGCCTGGAACGGCGCGCCGATCCTGGACAGCCCGGCGGCGGCGCTGCTGGAAGCGGCCGGCTTTCGCCGCGAGGCGCTGGTCTACGTCTGGGAAGGCTGATCTCACCAAAAGGTATTCGAGGAGGACTGGATGCTGCACGAGTTGGAGTCACACGATTTCGAGCGGGTGCAGTTGCTCCTATCTCCCACACCAGTAAAGCGGGAGAAATAAGCTGATTTGAGTCGTGCCCAAACCACGATTGACGGCTGGCTCCCCAAGAAACCGCGAGATTTCCAGAAGAAGGTGGTACCGACCCAGCGGTGGTAGATGAGAGCAACTGCACCCATTTCGAGCGAGCGCGGCCGCTATTCGCTTCGCTGTCGGCCTGGGCAAGCCGGACAAGGCCCTGGCCCGGCTGACGACTGCTGTGGACTGGGGCTACCGGGGCTTTGCCGACGACGAGGCCCTGGCCAGCCTGCACGGCTGGGAGGCGCTCCTGGCCCGGACGGGAGGCCGGTGAGGCGCGCTCCCGATCCTTTGTGGTTATGTTTGGCGGAAATTTTGCCTTTTCGGTCCGGGTGTGCTATACTAGGGCCGCATTCGTGGTGGATGTAGCTCAAGGGTAGAGCGCCGGTCTGTGGAACCGGTTGTTGCGGGTTCGATCCCCGTCATCCACCCAGTATCCAAAACAATGGGGGAGCCTGCCAAAAGGTTCCCCCGTTTTGCAAGATGGCAGGAGCTGCGTCAGGGCTTTTCCTGGCTGGAATGGGGACCGATGAGCACAGAGACTCGGCTTGAAACCGAGGCGCACGAGCGAGAACTGCTTCAGGTTGTGCGCCGGCTGCCGGCGGAGCGGGTGTCCGAGGTGGAAGGATCCCAGCGCTGGTTGGAAAAGATGGCCGACGAAGTGAGGGCTGGCACAGAAGCCGGCCGCACCCAGTGGATGGTTTTCACCGAGGATAGCGAGATTGAGGCCGAAAAGACCAGGATTGTCTCGCTCAGTTGAGCCAGATCGAGCAACCGACCGGGGAGAGCCCAGGCGCTCTCTCCTTTTTTGTTGGGACGACCAGCCTGCAAACCCGCCAGGGGGCGATTGACGCCCGGCACCGGATCGGCTATAATGCCCTTGTTGAACGAAATGCCGTCCAGGGTGGAGGAGAGGAGGGGCGAGGGGTGCACACCGAAGGCAAAACGGGCCGGTCCGGTGGAGCCGGGACCGGCAGACACACCGTCCTCTTTCTCACCGACCGGGGCCGGCGCCACCAGGCCGCCGCGCTGGCCGCCGCGCCGCCCGAGCTGATCGTGACCATGTTGCGGCGGCCGGCCCGGGACGAGCTCCTGCGCCTCCTGTTCGGGGCTGAGTTTCTCATCAGCGAGCGCTCGGGCGAGGTCGACGCCGGGATGATCGCCGCCGCCCCCAGGCTGCGCCTGATCCAGCGCCTGGGCTCGCTGACCCACGACATCGACCTGGCGGCGGCGCGGGCGGCCGGGGTGCCGGTCTGTGCCTGGCCCGTGCGGGGCGCCATCCTCGTCGCCGAGCACGTGGTCATGCAGATGCTGGTCCTGGCCAAGCGCCTGGAGGACGCGGCGGCGGCGGCCAACGAAGCCGGCGCCTGGGGCCGGGTCCCCCGGCGCACCGACGAGGACACCTTTGCCTACAACTGGTCGGGACGGCGGGGCATCGGCCAGATTTACGAGCGGGTGGTGGGCATCCTGGGCTTTGGCGAGATCGGGGCCGAGCTGGCCCGGCGCCTGCGCGGCTTTACCCCGGCCCGCATCCTCTACCACAAGCGCCGCCGCCTGCCCGGGGGCGCCGAGGCCGAACTGGGCCTGACCTACGCCCCGCTGCCCCAGGTCGTGGCCGAGAGTGACTTTTTGTGCAACCTGTTGCCCTATTCGGCCCAGACCGACTCGCTGCTCGACGCGGACCGGCTGGCGGCGACCAAGCCGGGCGCCTTTCTAGTCAGTTGCGGCAGCGGCAGCGTCATCGACGAAGCGGCCCTGGCCGAGGCGCTGCGCAAGGGACGCCTGGCCGGCGCCGCCCTCGACACCTTCGAGTGGGAGCCGATCCGGCCCGACAATCCGCTGCTACCCCTGGCCCGCGATCCCAAGAGGAACGTGGTGCTCACGCCCCACACGGCAGGGGGCAGCGGGGGCCTGGCGCCGGGCGAACCGGCCCGCTGGGAAGATTACGAAAACGTCCTGCGGCTGCTCCGGGGCGAGCCTCTGCGCCACTGGGTGGCCTGAGGGCCTGCCCTTCCTCGATGGCCGGTTGATTTGAGCTTCTGGCCCAGCTCGGCTATAATCAACGGGCTGAAAAGCACGAGCTTTCGAGCAAGAAACCGTGGAGGTGCGATCATGTCCTTTCCGAGTCCCTTCTATCGCTGGCGGCCCCATCCCTGGCACGGCTTAGAGGTCGGCCCCGAGCCGCCGCGCGTCGTGCACGCCTACATCGAGATCACGCCCTTTGACTTGATCAAGTACGAGATCGACAAAACTACGGGCTATATGCGCGTCGACCGGCCCCAGCGCACGTCGTCCCAGCCGCCGACGCTGTACGGCTTTATCCCGCGCACCTATTGCGGGCGGCGGGTCCACGCCCTCTCGCCCAAGGCCGAGCGGGGCGACCGCGACCCCCTCGACATTTGTGTCATCAGCGAGCGGCCCCTCAACCGCGCCGAGGTGATCCTGATCGCCCGCGTCGTCGGCGGCATTCAGGCCATCGACGGCGGCGAGGCCGACGACAAGATCATCGCCATCCTGGACAACGACGAGTTCTGGCACGACACCGAGGACGTAGCCCAACTGCCCGACGTGCTGGTCGAGCGCCTGCGTCACTACTTTGGCACCTACAAGATGAATCCCGGCGGCGCGTCGCAGATGTCCATCGAAAAGGTGTACGACTGCGACTATGCGCTGCAAGTCGTGGCGGCCTCTATCGAGGACTATGATGAGGCGTATGGCGTCTAGTCCAGCTTGACTGCGCCAAGCTGAAAACTGCCCCTGCCTCTCATCCCACTTTTCCTTTCGAGGGTCAGTTTTTTTGCGGGGGGGGAGGGAACAAAAAACGCCGCTTGGAGCTGAGCCCAAGCGGCGCTTGTGATTTGTTTGTCTATCTCTTTTGAGCACAAGAGATGCATCTATTGGTATCGGGCAGGATCGCCAGGCGTGCCGGGTCTATCGGTTGCCCGCACACCTCGCAGATGCCATAGTCGCCTTCCTCTGCCTTGCGCAGGGCGACCTCCAGCGAGCGGGCCTTGTTCTCGGCCCGCTGCTTGAGGGCCAGGCACATCTCCCACTCGTAGATGCTGGGATCACCCTTGCCCAGCCCATAGTCGCCCTTGCGCTCCAGGCGCTCCTCCAGGCTGGCGATCTCCTTCTGGACTTCTTCCAACTCTTCTTGTAAGCGCTCTTTGAGACTTACCTCTTTGGTTGACATAATCAAAACCTTCTTACTGGCCCTGTTTGAGCAAATCCAGTTCCAACGCCCATATTGGGCCACGGCCCATGTTGCAACTCGTAGACCGTGGCCCAGGAAAAGGTTGGGTTACCGGACTTGTGCGGGCACCGTGGCCAATTCTGGCTCTTCGATGGATTCCTCGGCGGCTTCTGACTCGTCGTCCTCTGATTCGTCTTCCTGGGAGGCAGGTAGTTCCTCAGCCTCCTCGGGTTCGACGTCAGCTTCAGCCGTGGGTGCCTCTGCCCCGGGGGGGGACGGTTCCTCTGTTGCTTCGGCCTCTTCAGCCTTGCCTGCCTCCTCACTCGGCTCCTCGGCCTCGGCAACAGGAGCTTCCGCTTCTGCCTCTGCTTCGGCATCTGCAATTGGCGATTCGGGCTCTTCGGAGGCTTCCTCCGTTTCGGTCGTTTCTTCAGCGGGCCCTTCGACCTCCGGACCAGGAGCTGCGGCTTCTTCCTCCTTGGCCTCGGCTTCGGCCTCTGGTGTTCCGGCCTCCTCTTCAGCTTCCTCACTCGGCTCCTCGGAAACCGTTTCGGCCTGGGGTGCTTCCTCGGCTTTCTTCTTGGCCTCTTCCTCGGCCAGGCGAGCGGCCCATTCGGCCCACTCTGACTCGAGCACGCGCTTTAGACTCAGGCCCAGGCGCTTGCGCCGCACGTCAATGCGGATGATGCGCAGCAACAGGAGGTCGCCTTTACGCACGACCTCGCGGGGGTGCGAGACGGGACCATCGGCCAACTCGGAGACGTGGATCAGACCTTCCACGCCGGGTTCGATCTCGGCAAAAGCGCCAAAGTCCACGACGTTGGTCACGACCCCTTCGACAAGTTGGCCCAATTCGTACTTTTCGTCCACCTGGGACCACGGTTCGGGTTGCAGCCGCTTCAGGCTCAGGCCGATGCGGTTGCGCTCGTGGTCCAGCCGCAGCACGTACACCTCGATCTCGTCGCCGACGCTCAGCACGTCGCGGGGATGGCGCACACGCCGCCAGCTCAGCTCCGAGATGTGGATCAGGCCGTCGGCCCCGCCCAGGTCCACGAACGCACCAAAGGAGGCCAGGCTGCTGACGGTGCCTTTGCGCACCTCACCCTCTCGCAGTTCCTCCAACAACCGCTCGCGCTGCCGCTTGCGCCACTGGCGCCGTGCTGCTGTTGCGGAGAGGATCAGCCGGCGATTTCGTCGGTTGATCTCGATAATCTTGACGATCAGCTTGTCACCGACCATCGAGGACAGGCGTTTGAGCCGTTCCTCATGGTTCAGGCCCTGGGGGAAGCCCGGCACCTGCGAAGCTGGGATAAAGCCGCGGATCTCTTCCACGGGCATCAGCAGGCCACCCTTGTTGTACCCGGTGACCTCGCCCTCCCAAACCTTGCCGCTCTCGGCCAGCTCGGCCGCGTGCTCCCAAGATTGCATCTTGCGGGCCTGGTAGATCGATACCAGCAGATTCCCCTCTTTGTCCTCGGGTTTGAGGATGTAGACGGAGATCTCTTCGCCGACGGAGAGCTTTTCGACCTCCTCGTCCCCCAGGCGCTGCATGTCAGCGTAGGGAACGATCCCGTCGCGCTTGGCGTCCACATCCACGATGATTTCCTGATCTTGGATGGCCAGGATCACGCCGGTGCGGATCTCGCCCCGCTTGGGACGTTGATAGTCCCACTGCTCGAGGGGCAATGCGTCCATCTTGACCGGATCGATCTCTTCGAAGATCTCGGTCACCTGGTCGCCTACGACTTTGTCGGTGACCCCTTTGCTAATTTGTACTTCAGTCATCTCCTGACTAGAATTCATAGAAGACACTTCTCCTCACAAACAATGATTGATTTGCCCTTGTGTAGAGACAATAAAAAAACCCGGCCATCCAGGAGGTGAGCCGAGTTCCGACCCCGATCTGTGGTTGGGCCAACCAGCCAAGCTGCGAGCGTCGTGCTCGCAACTTCCCATTTTTCACCAGGGAAGCCTCTTTGCTGCCTAGGCTGAATTGGGCGTTAAACCAACGGATGTACTCCTAAAGCCGGCCTCCCCTCGCGGGGCAAAGTACCTTTGCCACCGCCTTGAAGCCTGGACGGCCAGGCAGCCAGCGATCAGCCTTGCCGCTCTCCTGGAACACAAGAGCACCGCTATTATACACCATTTGAACCATACTGTCAACCAACGATCGCCGCAAAAAGGCGCCCTGCCGTTAGGCGCCTTGGATAGTGGGCTCAGAACGAAGAATACCCGGTTTGCGGTTCTAGGGCCCCTATGCTACAATTCTCCCAAGAGGAGGTTGGCGCCATGCGTTTCGACATTTTAACCCTATTCCCCGCCATGTTCGAAGGGGTATTCGATCACAGCATCACCCAGCGCGCCCGCGAGGCCGGGCTGGTGCGCATTGCGTTGCACGACATCCGTGACTATGGCCTGGGCCGCCACCGGGTCACCGACGATACGCCCTACGGCGGCGGCGGGGGCATGATCATGAAGCCGGAGCCCCTCTTTACGGCCATGGAGGACGTGCTCGGCGAGGAATGGGCCGGCGTGCCCATCATCCTGCTCACGCCCCAAGGCCGCCTCTTCAACCAGCAGATCGCCCGCGAGTTGGCCCGGCAGCCCCGGCTGATCCTCATCTGCGGCCGGTACGAGGGGGTGGACGAGCGCGTTCACCGCAACCTGGCCACCGACGTGCTTTCCATCGGCGACTATGTGCTGGCCGGCGGCGAGATCCCGGCCATGGTCGTCGTCGAGGCGGTCACCCGCCTCATCCCCGGCGTGCTGGGCGACCCCTCGGCGCCCTTTGAGGATTCCCACGCCGAGGGCCTGCTGGAGTATCCCCACTACACCCGGCCGCCGGTGTATCGAGGCCTCGCCGTGCCCGACGTGCTCCTCTCCGGCCACCACGCCAACATTGTGCGCTGGCGCCGGCAACAGGCCCTGCGCCGCACCTGGGAACGGCGCCCCGACCTGCTCCGCCGCGCCCACCTGACCGACGAGGATCGAGCCTACCTGCGGGAACTCGAGGCGGGGCGCGAGCCCCTGGACGCCGACAGCGAGTGAGCCTGCAGATTGCCCTCCTGGCCGATCCGTGCTATAATCATCATCCTGGCGCCAAATCAGGGCAGGCAAGGCACGGGAGGTAGTGGTTCAGAGCAAGTGACAAACAGATAGACCTGCGAAAGCGCGGGGGACCACACTTCCACTTGCCATCCAACACCGTCCGCACGGAGAACGGATGAGACCGACAGAAATCGAACCCATCGGCAGCGCGCCCAGGATCGACGGCACTCACCCCGACCGCTCGATCCAGCATCTCATCTGGATTGCTTTCTTTCTCTTTGCTGCCCTGGCGGCGCTCGTCACCGACGTCTGGCTGTGGCCGGCGTCCGACGCGGCCGGGGAGGAGGTGGCCCAGGCCATCGCCCCGACGGCGAACCCTGTGACCGAAACGCCTGGCCGGTCACCCACCGATCCCCCGTCGGCCGATCCCGCGCCGACGGAGGCCGCTGCCCTGGCTACCGCCGCGCCCACGGCAGAAGCGGTTACGCCGACGCCCGTCACCCCGCCGCCCTGCGTGCCCCCGGTCGATTGGGGCATCCACATCGTCCAGGAGGGCAACACCCTCTATTCCCTGGCCCAGCGCTACGGCACCAACGTCGAGACGCTGATGTACGTCAACTGCCTCAACACCTATACCATCTTTATCAACCAGCGCCTCTACGTGCCGGGCCTGGGCGCCACGCCGACCCTGCCCCTGCCCCTGGAGACCCTGCCGCCGACGCCGACTGCAACGTCTCGGCCCGGCGCCTCGGCCACGCCCGTGGTCGAGATGGGCGCCGTGGCCACCCTGCCGCCGACGCCCACGCCCCGTTCGCCGTTCAAGGTCAACATCCCCAACCGCTACCTGAACATCGTCCTCCTCGGCTCGGACAAGCGGCCCCACAGCGGCGCCTGGCGCACCGATAGCATGATTATCGTCTCGGTGGACCAAGAGCTGAACGTGGTCCGCCTCTTTTCCCTGCCCCGCGACCTGTGGGTCTATATCCCCGGCCACGGCCACAACCGCATCAACACCGCCGACCTGTGGGGTGAGTTGAGCAAAAAAGGGACCGGTCCCGACTGGGTAAAGCGCACCATCCACTACAACCTGGGCATCCCCATCCACTATTACGTGCGCGTCGATTTCCAGGGCTTTATCGAGATCATCGATACCGTGGGCGGCATTGACGTGGACGTCGAGTGCCCGCTGACCGACATCAACCTCTCGGCCGGGATGCACCACTTTGACGGGCGCCAGGCCCTGCGCTACGCCCGCTCGCGCAAGAGCACCAACGATTTCGACCGGGGCCGCCGCCAGCGCAAGGTGCTGATGGCCCTCTGGGAGCAGGCACTGACGCTGGACATCATCCCCAAGCTGCCCAGCCTGTGGCGGACGATGGGCAACACGTTCGAGACCGACTTGCCCCTGGAGCAGGTCATCAACCTGGCCTACATCGGCGTGCGGCTCAAGCCACAGCGCATCCTGAGCAGTTCTGTCGGCCCCCGGCAGGTCCAGAGCTGGGTGACGCCCCAGGGGGCAGCCGTGCTCTTGCCCCGCGAGGACCGCATCCGCGAGCGGCTGGAGGGTTTTTACGCCGTCAAGGACCTGAACCGCCTGGACGAGGCCGAGAAGGTGCGCGAAGGGAAGGAAGCGTTCGTCGGCACGACGGTTC
>CAYLZO010000096.1:0-17923 GCA_964387775.1 uncultured Anaerolineaceae bacterium | reverse complement strand
GCCGTCGACGCCACACCGGCCCTGGCGGTGATCCACGGCGTCGTCGAGCTGGCCCCCAGGCGCCCGTCGCTGGTGGTCTCGGGCATCAACTTTGGGGCCAACCTGGGCACCGAGGTCACGGTTTCGGGGACGGTGGGGGCGGCGCTGGAAGGCGGCGCCTTTGGCATCCCAGCCATGGCCGTCTCGCTGGAGATGGACCCCGCCTATCACCTGACGGGCGACGAGAATGCGCGGTTCGATGCGGCTGCGGCCTTTACCAACCTCTTTGCCGACTATCTCCTCACCAACGGGATGCCCTACGACGTGCACGCCTTGAACGTCAACGTGCCCAGCGATGCCACGCCCGACACGCCCTGGTGGCTGGCCAGCCTCTCCCGCCGCCGCTACTTTGAGCCCCTGCGCCCGGACCGGGCCAACGGCCAGGGACGGCCCGGCTACCGGCTGCTGGGCGATGGCCGGCAGGCCGAATTCGACTCGGACGTGTGGGCCGTCCTGGTAGATCGCGTCGTATCGGTCACGCCCCTATCATTGGACCTGACGTCGCGCGTAGACTTTGGCGAGCTGGATGCCTGCCTGCGGGGCCAGTCTTCCTTGTGTGAGAGGGCGATCGATACCTGGCTCTCTTCCCTGGCCCGGCCGGCGAGGGCCGTGGAGGGTCGTGTCCAGTCATTGGAAGTGACAAGCTCGGTATCGCCGAGAGCAGCTTCAGCATGAAGGGTCCCAGCCTGACGTGTCGTCACTGTGGTCGGCCTATCGCTGCGCTGGCCTTGCGTTGTCCCTGGCCGGGGTGCCGCCAGGCAATCATGGTCATCTGCGATGCCTGCAAGCAATACACCGATGATCGGGGTGAGTTCTGTCAACAGTGTGGACAGCCCCTGGTGGCGGCCAAACCGGTATCCTTCGAGCCAGGGGGCCAGCCCCAGGCTTTCGTCGCAGAGATAGCCGCCGACCAGGAAAAGGCTCAACTGCTGGCCAGTGGTGTGATCGCCAAACACGCCACCGCTTTTCTGTTCCACGGCCGTCAGCAGCAGAGCGTCCTGATCCCGCTCTTTGGCCTCCAGCCGGCAGCCGAGCAGCCAGCAGCGGCGACCCTGTTTGGCGCCTTTTCCTACCTGGTACAGCACAGCTACAATAGGCTACAACATGGCGCCGGCTTGACCGCGGGACTCGAGTGGCTGGAAGTCCGCCCCTGGGACGGCCAGGAGCGCAGCCTGGAGGGCAAGCTGGCGCGTGGGGCACGACTGGAGACCACGGTGACGGAGGTCGCCAGGGACGTGATCGCCGAAGCCATGGATTTTCGCTGTGAGGTGGTGGTCCGGGATGACGAGGGCGTTCGCCGCGATCGCTGGGCGGTGGATTTTGTGGGGCTACAGACGACAGTAGCCAGTCTGGACGCGACGGATCGGCGTTCGATGTCAAGCTGGCTCGACGCAGGATCCCCATCGCAATCGTACTCGTACCGAGACGTGTCGCCCTACACGGCACCCAGTGGAGTGATAGCCCTGGCCAGGCAGACGGTGATGCCGGAACACGATGAACCTGCCGCCTGCCGGGCCACTTACCAGATGCTGTTGGATTTCATCAACGCCGATCCCAAACGGGCGGACACTGTGGCCGATGGGATCTGCTGGGCGCTCGACTGGTTCCGACGATTTCGGGAGGAGCCCAATCGGGTGCGCCTATGACCGCGGCTTGCGCCCGTTGCCGTTCTTCTTGACCGTAGCTCTCAGGTTGGGAGATGCGGTCTCTGGCAAAGGCCGGTGCCCTGTCGCCAGACACCCGGCGCAGCTTTTTTAGAGCCCCTAGCTCGCTCTCATAGACCCGCTTGACCCCATCCCCCAGCGATTGCTCGATGTCGCGCAGGTTGCGCACCAGCCGATGCAGGCCCATAACCTCGACCGAGGCGGCCTGGTCGCTGCCCCACATCGACCGGTCGAGGGTGACGTGTCGCTCGACAAAGGTGGCGCCGAGCGCTACGGCGGCCCAGGTAGGTACCAGGCCGACCTCGTGGCCCGAGTAGCCGATGGGTACGCCGGGATAACGCTCTCTCAGCGTCCAGATCATGCGCAGGTTCAGTTCTTCGACCGGGCAGGGATAGGCCGATGTAGAGTGGGCGATGAGCAGCCTGCCCCTGCCCACGGCCTGTACCGCCGCCTCGATCTCCTCGGCCGTCGACATTCCGGTGGAGACCATGAGCGGCTTGCCCGTGGCCTGCATCTTGAGCAGGAGAGCGTGGTCGGTCAGCGAGGCCGAGGCGGCCTTGTACAGCGGCGGATCGAACTGCTCGATCAGGTCCACCGAGGGCTCGTCCCAGCAAGAAGCAAACCAGACGATGCCCCGCTCCCGGCAGTAACGGTCGATCTCGGCAAACTGCTCAGCGCCGAATTCTATCTTGTGCCGGTATTCGATGTAGGTCATCCGCCCCCAGGGGGTGTCCCGCTCGACGCGCCACTGATCCTGGGGCACGCATAGCTCGGGCGTGCGCTTCTGGAACTTGACGGCGTCACAGCCGGCAAAGATCGCGCCGTCGATTAGGCGCTTGGCCACTTCCATCGATCCGTTATGATTGATGCCGATCTCGGCAATGACATAGATCGGTTCCCCATCACCTACGTACCTGCGTCCAACGCGGACCCTAGCTCCGTTCGGCATTTTCCCTCCTCCTCATCGGGACGGCCAGTGTATGGCAACATCTTGGAACGCAACATAGGGCGTGGTACTGCTTTGCCCGGCATCCCCCATGTCATGAGGTTGATCCGCCTGCACTCTGGCAGCGATAATCAGTTCGGCAAACTCGCGGAAAGCACCATAGCCACCGCCAGACCGGCAGACATAGTCAACCACTTCCCGGACCATGGGCATGGCGTCGCACGGGCAGGCGCTGAAGCCGGCGCGCCGGATCACGGGCAGGTCATTGGTGTCATCGCCGATGTAGGCCACCTGCTCCGCCGCAAGGCCGCGCCGTTCCAGGATCCCGTCCAGGACCGTTCCCTTGTCTCTGGCGCCCAGGTGCAGCTCTGAAATGCCCAGCTTTTCCACCCGGCGTTGCAGGGGCGGCGACAACGCCTCACCGGTGACAATGCCTACCTCTACGCCAGCGAGGGTGCGCAGCCGTTCGACGCCCATGCCATCGCGGATGGAGAAACGCTTCAGTTCTTCGCCCCGGGCCGAATAGTAGACGCCGCCGTCGGTCAGCACGCCATCGCAGTCGGTCAGCAAAAGCCGGATGTGTAGCGCCCTATCGACAAGATCTACCATGCCGTCCAGCCTCCGTCCACGACCAGATTGGCTCCGGTCATATAGGCCGAGGCGTCGCTGGCCAAAAAGACCAGCGCGCCCCGATACTCGCTGGGTTGGGCCATGCGGCCCAGGGGCGTGCGAGCCGCATAGTTTTCGACAAAATAGGCATCCTGGCCATTCTGCACACCGCCAGGCACAAGGGCGTTGACCCGCACCCCGGAACTGCCCCAGTAGGCGGCCAGGTAGCGGGTGAAGGCGATCACCGCGCCCTTGGTGGTGGGGTAGGCCGGCGACTTGCAGAAGGGCTGCCCGCCATCGGGCGTGCGATAGAGCGATTGGTCGGGTGCGACCAACCCATAGGTCGAGGCAACGTTGATGATGCTCCCACTTCCCTGTTCGGCCATCCTTGCCCCAATGATCTGGGAACAGACAAAGACACCGGTGACGTTGACGTCGAGCATCCTCTGCCACATGACCAGTGGATAGGCTTCAAAGCGGGACTTCTCGACGGCCAGGGCCGGCGTCTCGAACATGTCGTTGATAGCCGCGTTGTTGACCAGAACATGGACACAGCCAAACTCGAGCAGGGCCAGATCCAGCGCCGCCCGGACAGAATCAGGCTTTGTCACGTCCAGGGCCGCGCCGACGGCCTGCCCGGGCAGGTTCTCGGCCAGGACCCAGCATGCCTCCCCGTCCAGGTCGGCAGCCACGACGTTGGCTCCCGCCTCGGCCAGGGCCTGGCAATGCTGCCGGCCTAACAGCCCCAGCGCACCGGTGACGACAGCCACTTTGCCTCCGAGTGAGAATTCATTCATTGTTCGCATCCGTGGTCGAGCTGGCCGGTGGCCCTACGCCGTCGTCTTGCGAAACACTGGCTGCACCGGCTTGCCGCGCAAGTGTTCGGCCAGCGTGTTGGTTTCGACGGCGCGCTTGAGGATGAGCAGCACCTCACCATAGGCGCCCAGGGTATAATCCACATCCTCGTCGCTGTGAGAGAAGCAGATATTGTGAAAGCCGGACCACAGCACGCCGCGCTTGATCATCTCCTGCTGGACCAACGACTTCATGAGCAGCGCCTCCTCGGCCGGGGAAAAGACGACGATGGTGCGGCAGGGATGGCCCTGGCAGTAAGTATAGCTGAGGATGCCCAATTCGAGGGCGATCCGATTATAGCCTTCCTGCAGCCGGCCGCCCTGGACCGTCAGGTATTCCGGCACGTCCAGGTCGTGCATCTCCTGGATGGTAGCCCGGGCGGCGGCCAACGACAGTGCCTCACCACCAAAGGTGGAGAAAAAGAACACCTCCTCGTCGAGCAGTTGCATGATCTCCCGGCGGCCGGTTAGCACAGAGAGGGGCATGCCGTTGGCAATCGCCTTGGAGAAGCAGGCCAGGTCGGCCTCGACCACATAGTACTCCTGAGCCCCGCCGAGAGACAGGCGAAAACCGGTCCACATCTCGTCAAAGATGAGCAGGCTCCCGTTGCGGTGACAAAGCTCCCCAAGCTTGAACAGATAGTCGTTCTTGGGCGCCTCAAAGATCGTGGGCTCCAGGATGACGCAGGCTGTGTCGGCATCCAGGGCTGCTTGCACCGCATCCAGGTCGTTGTAGGAAAAGGTCTGCACCAGATCCCGCACCGCTTGGGGCACGCCCCGGCCGCGGGCGGTCACACCCACGTACCAGTCGTGCCAGCCGTGGTAGCCGCAGCACAGAACCTTGTCGCGTCCGGTATAGGCCCGCGCCAGTCGTACCGCAGCACTGGTCACCTCGGCCCCGGTCTTGCTGTACCGTACCGCCTCGGCATTAGGCACCACCGAGCGGATCAACTCGGCCACCTCGACCTCCAGGGGATGGACCAGCGAGAAGGTGATGCCATCTTTGAGTTGGCGCCTGATGGCCTTGTCCACGCGCCGGTAGCCATAACCCAGCGAGATCGGCCCCACGCCCATGTTATAGTCGATGTACTCGTTGCCGTCCGCATCCCAAACGTGCGAGCCCTTGCCGCGCACCAGGTATTTGGGAGCGACGCCATTGACGTACTGGGTCGGCCCCTTGGCCAGGGTCTGGGAATAGGCCGGGATCAGCCCCGTGGCCCGGGCATATAACTCGTCCGACTTGGTTATCACGGGAAAACTCTCATTTAGCATAACTCCGTTTGGCATTCTGTGTCCCTCCTTCTACTCATTGCGCGCCCGAGGTGAGGGCGTACTCCGTATATCGTATTGCGTAGAATCGCGCTCTCACGCTTCACGTCTGTACGTTCTCACGCATCGTGTTGAGGATCTTGACGGCGATTTGAGGCCCAGTAAAGCCTTCGTGCTCCAACACATCGTTCAACAGGGCAGGTCGGAACCAGCGGCCGTCGAGGGCCAGGGGCAGCACCGGCGTCGTTACCCGGTGCCGGAGCAGTTTCTCGCCCACGGCGGAATACAAACCGCCGGCCTGGAAATGGTCCTCCACGGTGACCAGCAGCCGGCACTTTTGGGCCGCACACAGGATCTCATCCTCATCCAGGGGCTTGACGGTGCGCAGATTCGACAGGCGTACCGACAGGCCCGCCATCTGCAACAGGTTGCGCGCCTGATAGGCCTGCCGGAAGAGCAGGCCGCACACCAGGATGGCTACGTCGTCCCCATCAGAGATGACCTCGGCCCTGCCGATTTTAAATTCGCGGCTGTGTTCGACTATGGCCGAAAGCAGGTTGTGGCGAATGTAGGTGGGATGAGGGCTGGACAACACGGCCGGCAGGCCGAGCACCAGGTCTTGCTCGTCGGCAGGGCAAAAGACCTGCATGTTGGGGATGCCGCGCATCAGCGCCACGTCCTCCAGGGCCTGGTGGGTGGGGCCGTTGGCCTCGGAGAGGAAACCGGGCACGCCCCCCACCAGCTTGACGGGCAGGTGTCCGAGGCCCACGTCGGTGCGGATGAACTCGAAAGCGCGCATGGTCAAAAAGGTGGCCAGGGCGTGCACGATGGGCGTCCGGCCGCGCAGGGCCAGCCCCGCCGCCGCGCCGATCAGCGCCTGCTCGGCGATGCCCACGTCGACGAAACGCTCGCCCAGCACCGACGGCAGGCCCCGGATGGCGGCCCGATTCTCGGCGGTCATGACCACGTACCGCTCATCGGCCAGGACAATCTCGGCCAGCGCCTCTTCGTAGCTCATTCTTTGCCTCCTTGCAGCTCCCACACCAGGGTCTCGACCTCCGCCGCATCGAGCTTGACAAACCAACGATCCGAGCGCTCTTCCAGGCTGGGCACACCCCGGCCGCGAACGGTGTCGGCGATGACGACGCTGGGCCGGCCGTGTGCCAGGGGCAAGCCGGCAAAGGCCCGGTCGATTTCCTCGAAACTGTGGCCATTGATCCGCACCGTCCGGCAGCGGAACGCCTCGAACTTGAGGTCCAGGGGCTCCAGAGGAATGAGGGCTTCGGTGCGCACGTTGGCCTGGAAGTGGTTGCGGTCCACGACGATAATCAGATTGTCCAGGCGGTGGGCGGCCGCCACGAGGCAGGCTTCCCAGTTGGAGCCTTCGTTCAACTCGCCATCGCCCATCAGGACGACAACGCGGTTGCTACCGCGGCGCATCTTGCAATCCAGGGCCACGCCTACGGCGATCGGCAGCAGGTGGCCCAACGACCCGGCGTGGAACTCGACGCCGGGGACATCCCGGTTAGGATGCCAGTACACAGAGTCGTGCACCTGGAGGTGGTTCTCCAGACGTCCGGCATCCAGCAGGCCGGCTTCGACGAGCGTGGCGTACAGGGCCGGCACAGCGTGCCCTTTGGAGAGGAAAAAGTAGTCGCGCGCCGGATCCTCCGACTCTTGGACGGGCAGCCTTTCCGGAGCGATGTTCAAAAAGCGAGCATAGAGGTAGACCAGCAGGTCGGCGCACGACAGGGCCGAGCCGACGAAACAGCCGCCACCGACGGCCAGTCGGAGGATGCGCTCCCGCACGCGGAGGGACATGGCATGCAGCGGAGCCAGTACGTCCTGCCACGAATCGGTTCCAAACATTGCTTCTATGTCGTGCGGAGCGGGCTCCCAGCCAGCGTCTCGGGCCGCCCACTGCTCGACACAGATCTCTGTTTCTCGTCCCGTCACCTTTGACCTCCAGAGCGTCACAAGAGAAGGAATGCCGATCGTTTCGGCACCCGCTCACGAGCAAAATTCCACAGTTGCTTCAGATACGTACCTAGCCCGGCAAAAGCGAGCATATTTTTAATCATGAATGCCTCTCGCTCCAGGCCAGCGAGCCAGCCGCGCTTTTCGACTTTGAACGTATTCCGGGCCGACGACGGCATCCAGTAGACGCGCTTGTCATGCTCCATTATATATTGGTTGATGGCGATCTCTAGTTGATAACCCTCCAGGCCCCGTTCCAGTACCCGGACCAAATCACGGGCGCGCAGGATGCGCTCGCCGGAAAAGAGGACATCCCCCCGGATAATCCTGCTGGTCAAGGCGGCATTGACGCGGCGGAGGATGACCATATCTATGTCAGGATCGGTCATGATGGCTTGCAGCGCCGCCTCGATCTCGTCGGCGACGAGGGAGCGCAGGTCGGCGTCGAGCAGGCAGACGTATTCGGTGCGTACCAAGCGCATTCCGGCCCGGATCGACGCCGTCTTGCCCTGGCTCCGGTCCAGCCGCACGATCTCGACGCCGGGGAAATGGCGCCTTACCAACGATGCGCCGCCGTCGTCCGACCCATCGTCTATGCAGATGATGGGCCGCAGCCCGCCCACCTGGTGGGCAACGGTCAGCACAGAGAGGATCCTGTCCCGCTCGTTGTGGAACGGGATGAGACAGGAGCAGGTCTCAGCCGACATGGACCGGCTCCATGCGCGTTTGCGCGGGGGCGATGGTTCGCAGATCGTCCAGGTGATGACGATACCAGTTTACGCCCACGTAGGACGCATTCAATGCTCCAATCTCGGGCTCTCGGGCTAGCAGATCCAGAATATCATCGAGTCCAAAGAGCGGATTTCGGGGGTAGAGCCGCTCATAGACGGTCCGTATCAACTGATAGTCCTCTTCGTAGTCGATGGTCCAGCGATGCAGCATCGAGTAATCCAGCCCCGTCTCCCAGGTTACGTTGGCCAGGCGGAAACGGTCGGGGTTCTCCCAGAGGTAGGGGGTGGTGTGCTCCCGCTCAAAGTCGCGCGTCGCCTCGCGCCAGGCGATCTCGAGGGCGGCCATGGACATGACCTCGACGTCGTTCCCGTCAGGATAGCTGGGTGGGTGAAGGTTGCTCACGTAATCGTAACTGTCCGGCGTGGTGGCATTGTCCAGGTAGACGCCCAGCACGCGATCGATGACTTTGGGATCGATCAGGGGCACGTCGGAGGGGATCTTGACCACCGCGTCGGCAGCGAATAGGCGTCCGACCCGGTAGTGGCGGTCGAGCAGGTCGGTGGGATGGCCCCGGTAGCACGGGATCCCTTTCGCCCGGCAGACGGCGTCGACGAGAGCATCCCCGCGCAGGGTCGTCGTGGCGACCACGATGCTGCCGGCCAGCCGGGCCGCCCGCACGCGCTCCACCTGGTGGAGCAGCAGCGGTTGGCCCAGCAAGGGCCGCAGCACCTTGCCCGGCAGCCGCGACGAGCCGTTCCGGGCTTGAATGACGGTGACGACCTTGTGTCCCTTTGTCACGCCAGCCTCCCTTCAACTTGCATGCGCCGGGCGGACCTTGGCCGCATGGCGGGCAGCGGCGGCCGGAAGCTGCCAGACCTGCTTGCCGGCCAGCAAGCCGCGGCAGACCTGGGCGATGTTGCGAGCCGAGGTGCCGCCGTTCTGGATGGGCATCAGTCGCCGCAGCTCCTCCAGATCAAAGTAGGAATGGACCTCTTTGCCCAGCGCCAGCCCGACATAGACGACGGACGAGTATTGGGTGATCAACACGTCGCAGTTGGCGATCATGTGGTTGGTGTTTCCACTCTCATAGACCAGGGCCTGGGGTGCCAGCGCCTGTATCTCGCGCCTGGCGCGCCCGGCGTTTTCGTTGGGATGTAGTTTAAAGATGAGGGGTCTTTCGCCGGCAATGTCGAGGGCCCGCCGGATGAAACGCTTGCGGTTGTCGTACCTGAACGTTTCGCGCATGTCCGAGGTGGCAACCAAGACATAGCCCCGGTGCGGAAAGTCATTGTCCAGGTAACCGGCCGCGTTGTCAAAGTTGGGGATGCCGGTGACCGCCAGCCTGTCCGGGCTGCATCCCTTACGGATGAACAGGTTGCGGTAGCCTTCCGAGGCCACGCAGAAAGCGTCGTAGGCGTGAGATAGGCCGGCGGTCGCAGTGCCCGCCAGGTATCGGGGCAGACGGAGCCCCTTGACCACGTGGTAGAGCAGTGTCTCGCGGTCGGTCATGCCCTCTTGCACCAGCACGATTCGTCGGCCGCGGATGTTTTGCTGGATCACCAGGTCGCTGAGGGTCACAACCAGGTCATAGTCGTGGATCTGTCCGCCGGGATCTATTGGCAGCTTGTGGTCGCGCAGATATGCCTCGGTCTGCTCCCGGGGCTTGCCCCCCATGACGGTGAAATCGAGCCACCCTTTCCTCTCGGCCAGCCGGAGAAACCCCGCGTCGCAGTAGAAGGGCGTAAAGAAACAGTCGCAGGCGTCCGTATCACACTCTGCCTGGAGATGCCGTGCCACGGCGTGGGCGATGGTCGTCTGGTTCAGCGAGCCGCCGATGAACAGAACCCTGTATCGTTCGGGAGCGACGGTGGCCCTGGAGATTCGGGTGGCCTTGTAAGCAGGGCTGAGCATGATCCCGGCCTCACACTGCCCGCCGGTACAGGCGGTGGGTCTTGTACCATTCCACGTCGCCGGCCGAGTCGCTGCCCATGATCCTGATCTCGCGGATGCTTTTAAAATTCTCCTCGTCCACCTGCATAAACTCGACGCTGCGATAGTGGGACGAGGCGAGGGTGCGGGCCAGCTCGGCGTACAGCAGGGCGTTGCCCCCCAGGCCCTGGTAGCCGGGCAAAAAGCCCAGGGCAGGCAGGAGGGCGTGCGAAGTGCGGCGCTTTTCGCGCAGAATGTGGAACCAGCCCAGGGGCCACAGCCGCCCCCTGGCCCGCTGCAGGCCGGCAGCCACGTCGGGCAGGCCCAGCACCACACCCACGATTTCGTCACCCTTCAGTACCAGCTTGATCAATCGGGGGTCGGCGATGCGCAATACGGTGTCAACGATGCGGGTCGCTTCCTCGGGGGTGGGCGGATAGTAGGTATAGTTGTGGCTAAATGCCCGGCCATGGGCCTCCACGGCCCGCTGCACCCAGGGAAGCATCTCGCGCCGGGAGCGAAAGCTCAAGACCTGGAGGCCGCGTCGCTCGCGGACCCGCTCCGCCGCCTGGTAGAATTGCTGGGGCAGGCGGTGGCGATGGTCGACACGCGCCGAGAGAAAATCCCGATCCTTGACCAGGCCCACGTCCCTGAGCAGGGCCTCGTAATAGGGAAAGTTGTAGCTGGTGCCTACTACGGGGCGATGCCCAAAGCCATCCACCAAGACGCCGCCGCCGTCGCTGCCGATCAGTCCCTTAGGGCCGGCGATTTCGCTCGCACCCCGGGCACGAGCCCAACCCAGGGCAGCTTGGAAGAGGGCGCGGGCCACCTCGCGGTCCTGTACGGCCTCAAAATAGCCAAAAAAAGCAACGTTGCTGCGCTGATAGGCGTTAAAGTTGCGGTTGTACATCACGGCGACGCGGCCCAGGGTCTGGCCCTCGCTCTCGGCCAGAAAAAAATCGGCTTTGGAATGGCGGTAAAAGGGATGCCTGCGCCGGTCGAGGTCGGCCCGAACGCCGGACACGAGGGGCGGCACCCACTGGGTGCAGAAACGATACAAATCAAATGGAAATCGGATAAAACGACCGACGTCGTCCTTGTCCCTGGTGTCCACTTTACGAACCAGCATCGTTCACCTCGAATCCAGGGACAGGAGCGTGGATAGCTTTCGCGGCGGCGCCACCAATTGGCGCTCCAGGCGCGAAGGAGACGGCTGCCGCGTATTGCCTGGGAGGCGCCAGCTTACCAGGCTGATCTCGCCGTTGGCCAGTTCGAGTCCTGTGATACAACCCGGAAACACACAACTGCCGGCGTTGAAATAGGGTGCTTCGCCGTGAACCGCCGACATGGGCCGGTGGGTGTGGCCGCAGATGATGGCCTGCTGCCGGGCCGCTGCCCAGCTCATGATCGCCCGCTCCATCCGCTTCAGTTTCCACACCTGGTTCATCTGGCTGGTCGCCTCGACGAGGCCCAGAAGCTGGAGGCGCGTCCAGACGTAGCCGACGGCGAGTCGGCTCACCCGGCTCAAGTAGTCGCTCTTCAGATCCGCCTGATGGCCGTGGATGACAAACAATCGCTGGCCCGTCCGGCAATGGCGCAGGAGCAGCCCTTCGTGGGCGGCCAGGCCGTCCTTGTCAAAGGTGACCGGGCCTGCCCCGTTGCCTCGCCCATTGCTGCGCCGTCCGCGCCCCTTGTCCAGATCGTGGTTGCCTACGATGAGGTGCAGGCGACCGTCACAGTCAAAGCGGTGCAGCAGGTCAAAGACCGGCTTGTGAACCTGGCGAATCTCTTGAAGGCCCCAGCCCTTCCACAACTCGTCGCCGTCGCCTACCTCGACGTAGGTATAACCCTGGTTGTAGTAGTCGGTGAGAACGTGTAAAAAGAGGGTTCGATTACGAACAAAAGCATCCGCCCGGCTGCCATCCCCGCGATGGCAGTCGCTCATGAATATGATGCGCGCTGAATCGCTGAACGGCAGCTCCGGCGCCGACGCATAGACAGCGTCGAGTCGGCGATGTGCATAGGTGCGCCAGCCCTCCTGAGTGGCCTCAGGGAGGCGGCGGGGCAGTGCTCCGATTGAGACGCCGTCGCTCAGAATGCTCATCTAACGTTTAATCCTCTCACTCTGGACTCTCCTTTGCTCCTCCTTGCCCCTGTGCTCCTTCCGTTCCCTGCCCAGTATAGGCGCTGAATGTTAAGTATCGATTATCAAGCTTTTAACAAGTGGTTAAGATCCTGTTAAACCTCCTGCCGCCAGCCTTAACATGGCCTTAACCAAACCTTAACGGCTGCTTGACCAAACGTTAACCTCCCTGTGTTACCTTGGGCTGATGAGAGGGATTGGCAATTCCACACATCCAAAGGAGGAACTACCATGAGCCTGGAGAAACAGCGTCTGTACCGTTTTCCCTGGTCCAAGAACGATAACCCCATCGCCTGGCTGGAGGTCACCGACATCTGTAACCTGCAATGTGAGGGCTGCTACCGGCAAAAGCTGACCGATCACAAGCCGCTGGAGCAGATCAAGGAAGAGATCCTGTTCTTCAAGCGGTGGCGCAACCCCGATAATGTGTCCATCGCTGGCGGCGAGCCGCTGGTCCACCCCGATATTGTAGAGATTGTGGCATTTATCGCTGAGAACGGCATCAAGCCGATCGTGCTCACCAATGCAGCCTTGCTCAACCCCCCCCTGCTGCGCGAGCTCAAGGCGGTGGGGCTAACCGGTTTCACCATCCACATCGACAGCCACCAGGGGCGGCCCGGCTGGCGGAACAAGAACGAGGCCGAGCACAACGATCTGCGCCAACACTATGCCGACATGATCACCGCAGAGGGTGGGCTGATCACGATCTTTAACCCGACCGTCTATCCCTCTACCGCCTACGAGATCCCCGACGTGGTACGCTGGGGGCAAGCCAACGTGGGCCGGGTGCATGGACTGGTGTTCATCACCTACCGCATCCTCGACACCGAGGCGAGCGTGGCGGTCGACGTCGAGGGCCGGACCGTAGACGCCAGCCAGCTGACCTATAGCACCCGGCACTTTGAGGAGAGCTTTGTGACCAGCCCCGAGGTGTATAGACTTATCAAGGAAGCCTGCCCCGAATACGAGCCTTCGGGCTACCTGGGCGGAACCCTGCGCCACGACTCGTACAAGTGGCTGGCCGCAGCCCTCGTCGGCTCGCGGCACGGTGCCTATGGCTCGATCGGCAAGAAGACGATGGAAGTGGCCCAGGCCGGCCATCACTTGCTCTTTGGCACCTACCTCGCCTACCTGTCGCAGATCAAGGCCGCCCCCCTTCTCTTCCTCATGGCCCCGTGGGACCGGCAGGTGCGGCGGGCCGCCGGGCAATGGCTGGTGGACGTGGTGCGCCACCCCGGCCGGCTCTTTTCGCTGCTGCGCGTACAGACCATTGGCATCATCCAGGCGCCCGACGTGCAGCCCAACGGCCAGGCCGACATGTGCGACAGTTGTCCCGACATGACCGTCTGGAACGGCACGCTGATCAACTCCTGCCGCATGGACGAGTACCGGTTGTTCGGCGACCTGGTGACGGTGGCGGAAAAGCCACAAGCACAGATAGGGACCCAGGAGGCGTTTCTCGACTGGGAGCCAGATCTGGAGGTCGGCGGCCCGGCCGGCGGTGACGGGCGGAGCCGCTAGCCGCCTCGTTCCCAAGGAGCGTTCATACCCCTCGCGAGGGGCCAGGTACATCCCCGCACGGCAAGACAGGCGCCCATGCCCACGGCATGGGCGCCCTTTGCTTTGCCAGAGCGGTTACGCTCTTCCGAGCGCCTCCGGTTTTTTGGGCGATCCTTCCCTTCGGTGGTATAATGCGCCTATCGAACAGGCCGAAGGGAATGGAGCATTGTCTATCGCAGTGAGCGACCCGATCATTCGTACCCGCGGCCTCGCCTTTTCCTACCATCCCCAGTCGCAGCAGCCAATCGATGCCCTGCGAGGGATCGATCTGGACGTCTATCCCGGCGAGTACCTGGTCATCATCGGCCACAACGGCTCGGGCAAATCGACTCTGGCCAAGCAGCTCAATGCGCTGCTGCGCCCCACCGGCGGCGAGGTGCGCGTCAAGGGCCTGGACACCCGCGACAAGGCCAACATCCTGGCCGTGCGCCGCGCGGTGGGCATGGTCTTTCAGGTGCCCGACAACCAGATCGTGGCCACTGTGGTCGAAGAGGACGTGGCCTTTGGGCCGGAGAACCTGGGGCTGCCGGGCGATGAACTGCACGAGCGGGTGGACTGGGCCCTGGACCTGGTGGGCCTGACCCGCTATCGCCACAGCCAACCCCACCGCCTCTCGGCCGGACAGAAGCAGCGGGTGGCCATCGCCGGGGTGATGGCCATGCGGCCCGAGGTGCTGGTGCTGGACGAAGCCACGGCCTGGCTCGATCCCGAAGGGCGGCGCGACGTGCTGGCTGCGGTGCGCAAGCTGGCGGGCGAGGGCCTGACCGTGGTGGCCATTACCCACTCTATGGAAGAAGCGGCGCAAGGCGACCGCGTCATCGTCCTGGAGGAGGGCCGCATCGCCCTGGAAGGCGCGCCCCGCCAGGTGTTCGCCCGCATCGACGAGCTGCGCGCCCTGCAACTCGACGTGCCGCAGGTCACCGAGATGGCGTACAGCCTCAGCCGGCGGCTCCCCACATTCCCGCCTGACCTGCTGACCGTTGGCGAGCTGGCCGACGCGGTCGAGCGGGTCGCCGAGGTGCCCGGCCGATGGGACGGCGCTATGGAGCCGGTTGGCGGGCCTCAAAGGCCGGCCGGCGCGGGGGAACCAGAAGGCGAGCCGCTGATCCAGGTCCAAGATCTGCACCACACCTATCTGCGCGGCACGCCGCTGGAAGCGCCGGCCCTCGAGTTCGTGGCCCACGCCGACGATGGCCAGGAAGTGGTGCCCGGCGAGCTGGTGGCCGAGGTCCGCGGCCCGGGGCGCGGCCTGCTGGCCGCCGAGCGCACGGCCCTTAATTTTCTCCAGCGGCTGTCGGGCATCGCCACAGGCACCCGTCGCTTCGTGGACGCCGTGGCCTGCACCGGGGCGACGGTGCTCGATACGCGCAAGACGCCGCCCGGCTACCGTGTCCTGGACAAGTACGCCGTGCGCATGGGCGGCGGGCAGAACCACCGCCAGGCACTCTACGACATGGTGCTCGTCAAAGACAACCACGTCGACGCCGCTGGGGGCATCGTGCCCGCCGTGGCGCGGGCCCGCGACACCCACCCCGAGCTACCCATCGAGGTCGAGGTCCGCACCCTGGACGAGCTGCGCCAGTCGCTGGGCATCGATCCGCCATTGGACCGCATCCTGTTGGACAACATGACCCTGGAGCAAATGCGGCAGGCGGTGGCCCTGGCCGCCGGCCGGGTGCCCCTGGAAGCCTCCGGGGGTGTGACCCTGGAGCGTGCCGCCGAGATCGCCGCCACCGGGGTGGACTATCTTTCGGTGGGGGCGCTGACCCATTCTGTCGAGGCACTGGATCTGAGCATGAAGATCGCCAAGCCGGGACGGGTAGGGCGGCCTGAAGCGGCGCGCGGTGCTGCGGTGGCAAGCAGGGTCGCTGCGGCCAAAGCGGCGCTGGGCGAGCGGTTGGTGGTCCTGGGCCACCACTATCAACGGGACGCAGTGCTGGCCTTTGCCGACTTTCGGGGCGACTCGCTCAAGCTGGCGCGCGACGCCGGCAGGATTGATGCCGAGTTCATCGTCTTTTGCGGCGTGCATTTCATGGCCGAGACGGCGGCCATCCTGGCCGGACCGGGCCAACACGTGCTGATTCCCGACACGACGGCCGGCTGCTACCTGGCCGACACGGCCACGGTCGAGGCGGTGGAGGCTGCCTGGCCGCGGCTGCCCGCCGACGAGTTCACGCCGATCACGTACGTCAACTCGTCGGCGGCGCTGAAGGCCTTCTGCGGGCAGCAGGGCGGCATCGTCTGCACCTCGGGCAATGCCGAGCGGGCCATCGCCTGGGCGTTGAGTCAGCGCCCCCGCGTCTTTTTCTTTCCCGACCAGCACCTGGGGCGCAACACGGCCAAACGGATGGGCCTGCCGTTGGAAAAGATGCTGCTGTGGGACGCACACCATCCGCCCGACGCCAACGCCATCCGCCGGGCAAAGGTCGTCCTCTGGCCGGGAGCGTGCAACGTGCACCAACGCTTCCGCCCGGAACAGGTGCGCGCCGTGCGCCGGCGGCTGCCCGGCGTCCGCGTCGTCGTCCACCCCGAGTGCCCGATGGAGGTGGTGGACCTGGCCGACGATGCCGGCTCGACGGCACACATCATTGCCAGGGTGGAGGCCGCGCCACCGGGAACCCGGTGGGCCATTGGCACCGAGGCGCGGCTGGTGCAGCGGCTCCAGGCGCAGCATCCCGAGCAGGCGATCGTGCCCCTGGCCGAGGTGCCGCCCTTCTGCCAGACGATGAGCCAGATCACGCTGGACAACCTGGCGGAGGTCCTGGAAGGCCTGCTCGGCGGCGAGCTCGTCAACGCGGTGACGGTGGATGCCGAGGTGGCTCGCTGGGCGCGGGTCGCGCTGGAACGGATGTTGGCTATTTGAGACGTAACGCGTGATGTGAAGGAGTTGAGAGAATGCCCATCGAGACAGACGCTCTCGTCATCGGCTGCGGCATCGCCGGGGCGGCGGCCGCCCTGCGGTTGGCGCGCGACCGCCAGCGGCAGGTGCTGGTGGTCACCCGGGCCGCCGACGTGGCCGAGTCCGCCACGCGCTACGCCCAGGGTGGCATCGTGGGGCGCGGCCAGGGTGACTCGCCCGAGTTGCTGGCGCACGACGTGCTCGCCGCGGGGGCGGGGCTGTGCCTGCCTGAGGCGGTGAAACTGCTGGCCGAGGAGGGGCCGGAGCTGGTGCTGCGCGTCCTGGTGGAGGAGGCCGGCGTGGCCTTTGACCGCACCGCCGATGGCGAGCTGCGCTACACCCTGGAAGGGGGCCACTCGGTGCAGCGCGTGTTGCACGTGGGCGACGCCACGGGCCGGGCCATCGAGCAGGCGCTCGTGGCGCGGTTGCAGGCCCTGCCCAACGTCACCCTGATGACGTCTGCGACGGCCGTGGACCTGATCACGTCGCCGCACCACAGCCGCGATCCGCTGGCCGTCTACCGGCCGATCACGTGCCATGGCGCCTACGTGCTCGACCGGGAGGCCAGCGCGGTCCACCGGGTGCTGGCCCCGGCTACCGTGCTGGCCACCGGCGGCCTGGGGCGCATCTACCGCTACACCACCAATCCCGAGGGAGCGCGCGGCGACGGGCTGGCCATGGCCTATCGCGCCGGGGCTCGGGTTGTCAATGCCGAATACGTACAGTTCCATCCCACCACGCTGGCCGTGCCCGGCGCCGAGAACTTTCTCATCTCGGAAGCGGTGCGCGGCGAGGGCGGGCGGCTCTACACGCCCGACGGGCGGCATTTCATGGACCGCTACGCCCCGCGCTGGGGCGACCTGGCTCCCCGCGACGTGGTAGCCCGGGCCATCCATCACGAGATGATCGAGCACGGCTATCGTCACGTGCTGCTCGACCTGGCCGGCCAGATGGAGGGGGCCCGCATCCGCGAGCGGTTTCCGACCATCTATGCCACCTGCCTGGCGGCGGGCGTGGACATTACCGCCGAGCCAATCCCGGTCGTACCGGCGGCCCACTACTTCTGTGGCGGTGTGCTGGCCGACGCCTGGGGACGGACGACGGTTGAGGGACTCTACGCTGTGGGTGAGGTGAGCTGCACCGGGATCCACGGCGCCAATCGCCTGGCCAGCACGTCGCTGCTGGAGGGCCTGCTGTGGGGCGACCGGGCCGGCCGGCAGATCGCCGGGGGCGACGGTCTGGAGCGGGTGCCCGCCGGCCACGTGCCGCCCTGGGAAGACGTCGGCGAAAACGCCCTGGCCG
>CAYLZO010000095.1:0-18182 GCA_964387775.1 uncultured Anaerolineaceae bacterium | reverse complement strand
CCAATATCCAGTATCCAATATCCAATATCCGCCTCCGGCAGCCGCTCGGCGATGACGGCCACGGCGCCCCGCCGGACGGCGTCGGCGATAAAGTCGTGACCGTCGCGCCGCTTGCCCCGGAGGGCGACAAAGAGGCTGCCGGCGGTCGCCTGTCGCGAATCGACAACGGCGTTCTCGATGACGGCGTGGGGCACCTGGCCGGGGGGCAGGGGGCCGTCGGCCAGCCCGGCGATGAGGTGCGCCAGGGTCAAGCTGTTCGCGATCTGGGGCATGGGTGTCGTCAATCCTGTCCCAGGCGGGCCGGGTCCGGCGGGACCTGCAAGTATACCAGCAGGCGCTCGGCGATGGCCCGAAAGGTAGGTGCTGCCGTCTGCGAGCCCCAGGGTGACTCGGTCGGCTTGTCGAGCTTGACCAGGACGATAAAGGCCGGATCGTCGGCCGGCACCCAGCCCACGAAAGAGGCGATGGTGTCGGAGGGGTGGTAGCCGTAGGGCGTCGGGATCTGGGCGGTGCCCGTCTTGCCGGCCACCCGGTAGCCGGGAACCTGGGCCTTGGTGGCCCCCCGTTCCACGACCTGGACGAGCAAGTTGGTCAGCGTCCTGGCCGTATCCTGCGAGATCGCCTGGCGGACGATCATGGGCTCGACCTGGATGACGCGCTCGCGGCCCGTGTCCTCGTCAAAGGTGATGTATTGGTGCACGGCGTACGGCTTCATCATCAGGCCCCGGTTCGACACGGCCGCTGCGGCCCGGATCATCTGCATGGGCGTGACGGCGACGCCCTGGCCGAAGGAGTTGGTCCCCAGCTCGGAGGGGAACCAGTTGGAGTCGCCGGGCAGTTTGACCATGCCCGGCCCCTCGCTGGCCAGGTCCACTTCGGTCAGGTGGCCAAATCCAAAGCGTCGCAGATAGGTGTAGAACTGGCTCTTGCCCATCGAGGTGCTGATAAAGGCGGCGACGGTGTTCAGCGAGTGGACCAGGCCGTCGGTCATGGTGACTTGGTCGTAGCCCCGGCGATCCCAGTTGCGGATCACGCGCCCCCCGACCTCCAGGGCGCCCTTATCGTAGAACGTCGTGCCGGGGCTGATGGTGCCCGAGTCCAGGCCGGCGCCCCAGGTCACGATCTTGAAGATCGAGCCCGGCTCCCACATCTTGCTGACGGCCGGGTCGGCCAGCAGGCTCAGATCCTCGGGAAAGTCGTTGGGATCGTAAGATGGATAGCTGGCAGAGGCCAGGAGCGCGCCGGTCTTGGGGTTCAGGACGATGACCGTGCCACTCTGGGCGCCATATTCGTCCAGGGCCCGCCGGAGCTCGTCTTCGACGATGTATTGGATGTTGCGGTCCAGGGTCAGGATCAGGCTGGTCCCTGCTTTGGGCGGGTTCTCCATCAAGGCCGGGACCGGGATCTTGTCCCCGCCCGGGTCCTGCTCGACCTGCTCCGTGCCGACGACACCTTCGAGCAACTGGTTGTGATACCCTTCGACCCCGTAAAAGCCCTCCCGCGTGTCGTTGACGATGCCGACAACGTGGCAGGCCAGGCTGCCTTCGGGATAAACGCGCAGAGGTTGGGGAACGCAGTCGATGCCGTTGGCCTTCAGGGCGGCGACGGCCTCGCCGGTCTCTTGGTCCACCCGGCGGGCGATCTGGACCCAGGGCACGTCGGCCGTGAGCTTGGCATAAACTTCGTCACGGGGCAGCCCCAGCAGGCCGGCCAGCCGGTCGGCCAGTTCCTCCGGCTCTGTGACCAGTGGCGGCGAGGCCGAGATGTCCCATTGGACGACGTCCATGGCCAGGATGTGGCCCTGCACGTCGGCGACGTAGCCGCGCCGGGAGGGGACGTCCTTCTCCCAGGTGCGTTGCTCGTCGGCCCGGGCTTTTAGCGGGCCGTGGAGCAGGACCTGGAAGCGGATCAGTTGGCCGATGATGACGGCCAGGCCAAAGGTCAGCAGCAGGGCCAGGATGATGAGCCGCCGATTATCGAGTTGTTTTGTTTCGCTGGTGAGCATCTTTGTTTCCTTGGTACTGGTTCTCTAGGGTGTCCGGTCGGCCTGGGCCCAGGTGCTCATGGCCCGGCCCAGGCGATCCAGGGCTGTGGGTGTCGCCGCTTCTGCCGCCGGCCCAGGGGCCTGGCTGCCCGTCGCTGCATCGGCCCCGGCAGAAGCGCCCCGGATGGGCAGGTAGATCGGCTGCTGGGGCTCGTAGCCCAGGCTCCGGGCCCGCTCGGCCAGGCGCCGGGGTGACTCGGCTTCGGCGATGTCTTGCAGGATGGCCGTGTTCTCCCGCTCGATCTTTTGCAGTTCCTCTGTCTGGATCTGGATCTGGCGTCCCGTGGAAGCGATTTGCAGGGCCAGGATGAAATGGAGCCAACTGAAGAGGATGAGCAGCGCGACAAAGATGATCAGGATGGTCCGGGTGGAGGGGACGCGGCCGATCAGGCGCAACGGGATACGCCTGGAGATTTCTTGCGGTAGACTCGATTGGGACTGGCCGGCCACAGGGCGCTCCTTTCTCTCATTCCTCTCTGGTTGTGGGCTGATGGTGAAGCGGCTTCAGGCTAGTCGGCCGCCGTTTCGTCAAGGCGTTGTGCGATCCGCAGCCTGGCGCTGCGGCTTCTTGGGTTTTGCTCGATCTCGTCGGCTGCCGGGCGGATGGGCTTGCGGGTGACGATCCGCAGGGTGGCCCGGTGCTCGCAACTGCACACCGGCAACTCTGGCGGGCAGATGCAGTCCTGGGCCTGCCGCCGGAAAAACCGCTTGACCAGTCGATCCTCCAGCGAGTGGAAAGCGATGACGGCCAGCCGCCCGCCAGGCTGGAGGAGGTCCCGGGCCTGGGGCAGCGCCTCGGCCAGGGCCTCCAGCTCTTCGTTGACCGCAATGCGCAAAGCCTGAAAGGTCCGGGTGGCGGGGTGGATCTTTTCCCGGCGGCCTATCGTCCGGGCGACCACGTCGGCCAGTTGGCCCGTCGTCTCCAGTGGGCGGGCGGCGACGATGGCCCGGGCGATGCGCCGCGAGTGACGTTCCTCGCCATAGCGCCACAGGACGTCGGCCAGCTCGGCCTCGGGCAGGTCGTTGACCAGCTCGGCGGCGGATTGGCCCTGTGTGGGGTTGAGCCGCATGTCGAGGGGACCTTCGAGGCTGAAGGAAAAGCCCCGGCCCGCGTCGGCCAGTTGCCGCGAGGAGAATCCCAGGTCGAGCAAAATGCCCGCGACTTGCCCAAAGCCCAGGGGCTCGGCCACTTTGCTCAATCGCCGGAAGTTGGCCACCCGTACGATCAGCCGCTCGCCAAAAGGGGCCAGGATCTTTCGAGCAAACTCGGCGGCTTCTGGATCGGCGTCCAGCCCCAGCAATTGGCCGTCGGGGGCCGATGCCGCCAGGATACCGGCGGCGTGGCCGCCCGCGCCCAAGGTCCCGTCGATGTAGCGCTGGCCCGGCCGCACGTCGAGTCCGGCCAACACCTCGTCGTAGAGGACGGGTACGTGTTCTCGTGGCTCGGCCATCCGTCTAGTTCCATCCACCGGGCTAGATGCCCAGGCTTTCGAATTGGGCGGCGCGGCCCTCGGGGTCGTTATGGCTCCGCTCCTGGCGCTCGCGCCAGCGGGCCGGGTCCCAGATCTCACAATGGTTGTGCAGGCCAATGATCATCGCTTGGTTGTCAATGTTCGCGTATTCACGTAGATAAGGGGGGAGGTTGATCCGCCCCTGCTTGTCGGGCACGGCGTCCGCGGCGCCCCCAAAGAGTTGGCGCTGGAACTCGCGGGCGTTGGGATCGGTCAGGCGCAGGTCGCTGACTTTTTCTGCCAGGACGTTCCACGCATCCTCGGGGTAGAGCCAGAGGCAGTTGTCGATGCCCTTGGTCACGACCAGGCCGGCCGCCAGGCGCCCCCGGAACTTGGCCGGAATGGTAATGCGTCCTTTGTCGTCGATGCTGTGCTCGAATTCTCCGAGGAACATTTGCCCCACCGAACATGCGTTCTAAATGGTTTTTCGGGGCTTTTGATCCACTATGCCCCACTACTCACCACTCTGCACCACATTATACCCCACCTGCCCTATTTTTGCAAGGGCTGCAGGCGGGTTTTTCGGGAAAGGCGTTAAATTTTAACCTTCGACGGGGGCACTTTTGCGGGATGCTGATTTGGCCCAGACAGGCAACGGTGGTATAATGGAGACGGTTTCCCGGCTCAGACGTGGAGAGGTAGCATAGTCTGGCCTAATGCGCACGATTGGAAATCGTGTGAGGGTAACACCTCCGCGGGTTCGAATCCCGCCCTCTCCGCCAGGTTCATGGGTGCAACGCAGGCGAGCGCGTTGCACCTTTTGTTTTGTTCATCGCCCGGCCTTGATCAGCCGTCCGGCCAGCATGCCGCCCAGGACGGCCAGGTCCTCGGTAGGCAGGTAGTGGGGAGCCGAAGCGTCAAAGAGGACGTTGGCGGTGGCTGAGAACTCTTCGTCGGCCAGGTAGAGGACGGTCGCCAGCCAGAGGCGGGGCAGGGCGCGAAAGAGGAAGGAGGCGTCGCCGAAGGCGAGTGGCTCGCCGCCCAGCGAGCGGGCGGCTGCCTGGAAGGCGGCGCGGTCGCGGCCAAAAGCCCCGGCCAGCCGGCGATTGGCCCGGCCCTGAAAAGCGGCGTCGTAGCCCAGACCCCCGGGCAGATTACGAAAGGCGATCCACTTGCTGGCCAGGGGGGTGCCGTCGGCGGTGAGAAGGTAGTGCAAGAGCAGGATCTGTGTGGCCACGTCGGCATCCTGGCCATCGCCGGCGCCTGGGCGGACCTGCCCCTCGGGCCAGGTCACGTGGTAGAGCGTCCCGAAGAAGGGCACTGTGAACCGGCCCCGGACCGGCTCGAGGGGCTCGTAAACCACAGCGGCCCGGGCCGCTGCGTCTGCCGGCTCCAGGGTGGGGAATGCCTGCTGGGCCTTGTGGAGGGCCGGGCCGTAGGTCTCTTCGGGTGTCCTAGGCTTTCTGTCCATGGTCCTTCCCATCGAACTGTGTTGGGGGCATTGTACCACGTTCTCCGAGGGGTGTCCAATTCCCCCGACCATTCTCCAGCGTGACATAGTGTGGAGTTGGGAGACCGTTTGGGCAGCGAAAGGTCAGGGAAAACTTGCAAGCGGGTAGGGATTGTGCTATAATCTCTTCCGTGTAGTGGTAAGCATAGTCCTGGATTCGTTTCTGGAAAAGTGGGGACCCCCCACTTTTCTTGCTATCAGGGGATATGGAGTAGAGGTAGCTTGAAAATGAGAAGTGATTTCATGCTGGCAATCAATGCTTTGTGCTCCGAGCGCAAGCTTTCGCCCGACGTAGTACTCGAGGCTGTGGAAGCTGCGCTTATCTCGGCGTACAAGCGTAATTTTGGCTCGGCGAACAACATAGAGGTCGAGATCGATCCCGATACGGGGGATGCTCGGGTCTATGCTGCGAAGGAAGTCGTCGAGACAGTGGAGGATCCCAAAGAGCAGATCGGGTTGAAAGAGGCGCGCAAGTACGATCCCATGATCCAGCACGGGGAGACGATCTTGATCGAGAGCACGCCGCGCGATTTTGGCCGCATTGCGGCCCAGACGGCCAAGCAGGTCATCTTGCAGCGCATCCGCGAGGCAGAGCGTGAGACGCAGTACGCCAACTTTGCCGAGAGTGCGGGCGAGATCGTCCATGGGACGATCCAAAGCTTTGACTACCATTCCAAGGACGTGATCATCAGTCTGGATGGGGCCGAAGCTCTTCTGCCGCTGCGGGAGCAGGTGCCGTCAGAGCGGTACCGGCGCGGGATGCGCCTGCGGGCCTACGTTTTGGAGGTGCGCCGTGGGAACCGCGGCCCCCAGATTACCCTCTCGCGCCGCAGCCCCGGTTTGCTGCGCCGCTTGCTAGAGCTGGAGGTGCCCGAGATCTTTGGCGGGACGGTCGAGATCAAGGCCATCACCCGCGAGGCTGGCTCACGTTCCAAGGTTGCGGTGCACGCAACACAAGAGGGCGTGGACCCCGTCGGCTCCTGCGTCGGTGTCCGGGGTGGGCGCATTCAGAACGTCGTCAACGAGCTGAACGGCGAAAAAATCGACATCGTGCAGTGGGATTCGGAGAAGGGGACGTTTATTGCCAATGCCCTGAGCCCGGCGAAGGTGATGAACGTCTTGCTGGACGAAGATCCGGAGACGGGCAAGACGGCGACCGTCATCGTCCCCGATCGCCAGCTATCGCTGGCGATTGGCAAGGAGGGCCAGAACGCGCGGCTGGCTGCCAAGCTGACCGGCTGGCGCATTGACATCAAGAGCGCGACCGAGGCTGCCGAAGAGACCTTGGGCCGTCTGGAGGATGCCACCCTCCCCACGGAGGACATGGATTTGCTCTCTCTGGCCGAGGTGCTTCTCCGCAAGAGTGAGGACCTGAGTGAGGAGGATCGGGAGATCGTTCGGGCCCAGGTGCAAGAAGCCAGCCACGAGGTCTTGGACTGGCCGGAGGAAGAGCCAACCGTCGAGGTCGAGGCGGAGGAAGAGATTCCGTCTGAGGCAGAGGTGGCGGAGCCGGATGCCAAAGCTGAGGCTGAAGCCAAGGTCGAAGAGAAGGTAGAGGTCGCCGAGGAGGAAGAGCTTCCTGACTGGGTCACCAAGCCGGGGGAAGAAACTGAGCCTACCTTTGAAGGGGAACCTATCGAGGATTCCCTGGGCTGGGTGCCGGTCGAGCCCGAGATCGACTATTTTGGCGGCTGGGACGAAGAAGCGGATTGGGAAGAAGAGGAAGAGGAGAAAGAGCCCGAGCCCACGGTCGAGTGGGTGAAGGAAGACTTTGACAAGTTTGAGGAGCGCCGGGAAAGGGCCCGCAAGAAGAAAAAGGGGAAGCGCCATCGGAGGCCGAGCCCGCGTTACACGGACGACGAGTATTGGGGCTAGGCGCCCAGGCTTGAGTGACAGGACGAGAGGTAGCCAGGCGTGACCCAGAAGCGTCGAAAACACGTTCCCTTGCGCACCTGTGTGGTGTGCCGGCAGAAACTGCCAAAGCGGGAGTTGATCCGAATCGTGCGCACGCTGGAAGGCACCATCGAGATCGATCCCCGGGGCAAGCACCCGGGCAGGGGGGCGTATTTGTGTCACAAGCGCCGCTGTTGGGAGACCGCTCTGGAGCGTGGGACGCTGGCCCGGGCCTTAAAAAGCCCGCTCGATGTGGACACGGCCCGAGTATTGTTGGCATCTGCTCAAGACCTGTTGGCTGAAGAGGCGGCCTCGGAAACATAACTACGTACAACCCTAGAGGTTGATTCGACCCGGATATTGGGGGAGGAGAGAAACGCATGGGACAAAGAGGTAAAAAGGGCGATCAGCGACGACCGCCGATTCGAAAGCCAGGGGGTACTGGCGAGCCTGAACAGAAACCCACTCGCCAAAAAGTTAAGGCGAAGGAGGCGCCTCCTTCGCGATCGTCCAAGCCCTCTCCCCCTCCGCCACCCAAGGTGATCGAGCTTCCGGAGGTGCTGACGGTCCGGGATCTGGCCCGGGCGCTGCGCATGAGTCCCATCGACGTCATCAAAGAGCTGATGTCCAATGGGATCGTGGCCAGCATCAACCAGCAAATTGACTACGAGACGGCCGAGATCGTCGCCTCCGAACTGGGATTCGAGACTCGCCCAAGCGAGCCGGAGGTCGTGGAAGAGGTCGTCGAAGAGGAGCCGCGCGAAGAGAGAAAGCTGACGCTGTGGCAACGCCTGTTGGAGAAAGAGCCGGCAGAGCAGCTTCAACCGCGTCCGCCGGTGGTGACGGTCCTGGGTCACGTAGATCACGGCAAGACGACGCTCCTGGATGCCATCCGCGAGACCAACGTGGTTGGCGGTGAGTCGGGCGGCATCACCCAGCACATTGGTGCTTACCAGGTCGAAAAGGATGGCCGCAAGATCACGTTTCTCGACACGCCCGGCCACGAAGCGTTCACGGCAATGCGGGCCCGGGGCGCCCAGGTCACCGACCTGGCGGTGCTGGTCGTCGCGGCCGATGATGGCGTGATGCCCCAAACCCGGGAGGCCATTGACCACGCCCGAGCGGCCGGGGTGCCCATTTTGGTGGCCCTGAACAAGATGGACAAGACCGGGGCCCAGCCGGAGCGGGTGAAGCAGCAATTGGCCGACGTCGATTTAACCGTCGAGGAGTGGGGCGGCGACGTGATCCTCGTCCCCGTCTCGGCCAAGATGAAACGTGGGATCGATGAGCTGCTGGAGAATGTCCTACTCGTGACCGAGCTCGCCGACCTCAAGAGCAATCCCAACCGCCCGGCGGTAGGGACCGTGGTCGAAAGCCAGTTGGACCGGCACAGAGGTCCGATGGCGACCCTTCTGGTGCAAGGGGGTACGTTGCACCAGGGCGATGCTTTGCTGATCGGGACGATCTCGGGGCGCGTGCGGGCCATGCTCGATCACCGGGGGCAGACGGTCAAAGAGGCGCCGCCGGCCATGCCGGTGCAGGTGATGGGCCTCTCTGACGTGCCCTCCCCGGGCGACATCTTTGAGGTGCTGGAGAGCGAGCGTGAGGCTCGGTCCCTGGCCGAAGATCGCGCCGATCGCCAGCGGATCGCCGAGCAAGGGCCGGTGGGTCCCCGGACTATGACCCTCGACGAGGTCTTTAGCCGGTTCCAGGCCGGTGAGGTGCTGGAGTTGAACGTCGTCTTTAAGGCCGACGTCCAGGGCTCCGTGGAGCCCATCCTCAACTCTCTCAAAGAGTTGGGCACGGAAGATCTCAAGGTCAACATCCTCCACCAGGGCATCGGCAACATCTCTGAATCGGACGTGATGTTGGCTTCGGCATCTGACGCCATCGTCATCGGCTTTAACGTGAACGTCGACTCGGCGGCGCGCCGCATGGCGACCCAGGAGCGTGTGGACATCCGCCAGTACGACATTATCTATCGGCTGGTGGACGACATAGACCGGGCCTTGCGCGGTATGCTGGAGCCCGAGTATGAGGACGTCGTCATCGGCCACGCCGAGGTTCGGCAGGTGTTCCGCATCCGACGCCGGGGCAACATCGCCGGCTGTTACGTTACGGACGGCGAGGTTGCGCGCAACGCCATGGTCCGCGTCCTGCGCGATGGTGAAGAGCTGTTCGACGGTTCGCTCGATTCCCTGAAGCGCTTTCAGGACGACGTCACCGAGGTCAAGGCCGGCTTCGAGTGTGGTATCAGCGTTGCCGGGTTCGACGATTTCGAGGAGGGCGACGTCCTCGAATTCTACCGGAGCGTGAGGGTCAGCTAGTGGCTGATGGCGCTGTGCGCCATTCGCCATTGGCGATTCACGGATATGCCAACTCGACGCCAACGTCAAGTATCGGAACTGATCAAGCGGGAACTCAGCCTGCTCCTCCTGCTGGAGGTCCGCGACCCGCGCCTGAGCGACGTGACCATCACCGACGTGGACGTGACCAAGGACCTGCTGCTGGCCCAGGTTCACTTTACCGTTATGGGGGAGGAGGAGGCCAAGGCGGAGGCCATCGCCGCCCTCGATCACGCCAAGAGCTACCTGCGGACGGCGCTGGCCAACCGCATCGAGCTCCGCTTCGTCCCCGAACTGGTCTTCAAGCTAGATCGCAGTGGGGAGTACGGGCGGCGTATTGACCAACTGCTGGATCAACTCAGGGAGGATGGCCTGCTGGGCGATGAATCAGAGCCTTCTTGAATTGAAAAAGGTCGGTGAGGAGATCTGCCAGGCTGGCCGCATCCTGGTCATCTGTCACGTGGCTCCCGACGGCGATGCTATCGGGTCGCTGCTGGGCCTCGGTTGGCTGCTTCGAGATCGAGGCAAAAGTGTCACGCTGGCTTGCGAGGACCCGGTGCCCGAAGCCTTCACCTGGCTACCGGGCAGCGACGAGGTCGTCCAGCAAGGCGAGGGCCGCCATGACCTGGTCATCAGCCTCGATTGCAGCGACGAGCGCCGCCTGGGCGAGGTCTATGACGAATCGCTGGCTCCGCTGCCGCTGATCAACATCGATCATCACGTGACCAACACGTTCTTTGGCACGGTCAACTGGGTGGAACCTTCGGCCGTAGCCACGGCGCAGATGATCCTGGCCCTCGCCGAGGGCCTCGACTGGGAATTGACCGAGCGGATTGCCGTGTGCCTGCTCACCGGCCTGGTGACCGACACCCGCTCCTTCCGCACGTCCAACGTCGATTCGGCTGTTTTTGAGGCAGCGATGCGGCTCATTGAAGCCGGGGCCTCGCTGGGCGAGATCATCCAGCGGGTCCTGGAGCAGCGCCCACTGGCCACGGTCCGTTTGTGGGGTGACGCCATCACGGCCCTCCAGGCCCGAGATGGAGTCCTGTGGACCGCGGTGACGCGGGCCATGCGACAGCGATGGGGCGTGGGCGAGGAGGGTTCGTCGGGCCTGGCCAGCTTTTTGTCCGGCGTGCGAGAGTCGAACATCGTCGCCGTCTTTACCGAGCGCGACAAGGGCGTCATCGACGTCAGCATGCGTGCGGCACCGGGCTACGACGTGGCAGCCGTGGCGCTGCGCCTGGGCGGCGGGGGTCATCCCCGGGCCGCCGGCTGCACGCTAGAGACCGATCTGTCCCAGGCTAAAGAACGGGTGCTGGCCGAGATCGAGCGCTATCTGAGTGGTAACGTAGTGAGTGACGACGTGGGGAAAGCCCACGTCACCACTCACTAGAACACCACCACCGATGGACGAGCATTTTGGGGACGAGTGACCGAGCGAGCGGAGAACAAAGCGGGCCACCCGATTGAGGTGCCCGTAGTCGAGAACCAGGGGCGGGATGCCCGCCACCTGGACATTGAGGTGAGTAACGTCTTCCGCTCCGATCCCGAGATCGGGGCGGTTTGTCAAAGGGCGGAAACCGATGGCTGATTGTGCCAATTGTCCAAAACGCGAGCAGGCGACCGGGCGGCGCTGGGTTGCGCCCCGGCGCCAGGAGCCGCTTTCGGGCATCCTGAACGTGGACAAGCCGCCGGGCGTGACCTCCCACGACGTGGTGAACGCCGTGCGGCGGGTGGCCGGCCAGCGCAAGGTGGGCCACGCCGGCACCCTGGACCCCCTGGCGACCGGCGTGCTGCTCGTCTGCCTGGGGCAGGCGACGCGGGTGGCCGAATATCTGATGGCCGGCCGCAAGCGCTACCGGGCCACCATCGTACTGGGGACGACCACCGATACCTACGACGCCGACGGCGAGGTCGTCCGGGAGGGGGGACGGACCGACTTTGACCGGGAGGCGATCCAGGGGGTGTTGGCCTTCTTCCAGGGCCGCATCGAGCAGGTGCCGCCCATGTACTCGGCCATCAAGCGGGACGGCCAGCCCCTCTACAAGCTGGCCCGCGAGGGCAAGACCGTGCAACGGGAGCCGCGCCCCGTCGAGATCCACGAGATCGTCCTGCTCGACTGGACGGAGCCGGCCCTCATCGTCGAGGTGGCCTGCTCGCCGGGGACCTACGTTCGCTCGCTGGCCCACGACCTTGGCAAAAAACTGGGCAGCGGAGCTTATCTGGCGACCCTCGTCCGCTTGCAGAGCGGGCGGTTCACGCTGGAGGACGCTGTCAGCCTGGAGTGCCTGGAGGAAGCGTTCGAACACGGCCAGGAGGATCGTTACCTGCTCCCGCTGGACGAGGCCCTCTTTGACTGGCCGGCGATAGTCGTCGGCGCCGACGATGCGCGGCGGATCCGGCATGGGCAGTCTGTGCTCGGTGGGCCGCCGCCTGGAGGCAATGGGCGAGAACCGGCGCTGAGCCGCGCCTACGACCTCGACGGCGATTTCCTGGCGATTTTGAGTTACGATTTGGAGGCCGAGCGCTGGCGGCCGAAAAAGGTCTTTCGATAACCCTTGTGACTCCTGGCATCCAACATGGACGTAATTGATGACCTATCGAAGGTCGATCTGCGACAAGAAACCATTCTGACCATCGGCGCGTTCGACGGCATCCATCGCGGGCACCAGGCCCTCATCGGCGAGGTTGTATCCCGGGCCCGGGCCACCGACCGCTTGGCGGCGCTGATCACCTTCCATCCCCACCCGGCCGTGGTGCTGGCCCCGGGCCGGGCGCCCCGCTACCTGACGACGCCCGGGGAAAAGGTGGCTTTGCTCGAAAAGCTCGACGTGGACCTGGTCGTGTTGATGCCCTTTAACCACGAGGTGGCCAAGACGACGGCCCGCGAGTTTATGGCCGACGTAGCCGCGCACCTGCGAATACGCGAGTTGTGGGTCGGTGAGGATTTTGCCCTCGGCCGCGACCGGGAAGGCGACGTCCCTCGTCTGCGGGAGCTGGGGAAAGAGCTGGGCTACGAGGTCCACGCCTACGGGCCGGTGTCCATCGGCGAAGAGGTGATCTCCAGTAGCCGCATCCGGGCGCTTCTGGCCGAGGGGTGCGTGGGGGAGGCGGCGCGGCTCCTGGGCCGATATCCGAGCCTCTCCGGCGAGGTGGTGATGGGCGCGCAGCGAGGCCACACGCTGGGCTTTCCGACGGCCAACCTGGAGGTGCGCCCCGAGCGGGCCGTTCCGGCCGACGGCGTCTACGCCGTCTATGCCGTGCTCGGCACAGAGCGCTATCCGGCGGTGGCCGACGTGGGCGTGCGGCCCAGCTTCCAGAATCCGGTCGCGGGGACGACGGTCCAGCGGACGGTCGAGACGCACGTCTTTGATTTCGAGCGGAACATCTATGGCTGTGACCTGGTGGTCGAGTTCGTGGCCCGGTTGCGCGACGAGCGGCGATTCGAGGACATCAGCAAGCTCGTAGCCCAGATCGAGCGGGACGGAGGGGAAGCGAGGCGCATTTTGAGCGAGCAAGAGCCAGCGCTGGCGGCGGGCGGGCTACAGTCGAGCCCCTGCCACTACCACTACGAAGAGCTGGAACACACTGCTGACCGGGCCCTGGACGTGTGGGGTGCCGAACTGCCCGATCTCTTTGTCGGGGCGGCGGAGGGCATGTACCGTTTGATGGGCGACCCGGTCTCTGACCGCGCGGAGGGCCAGGCGCCGACGGAGTGGCACGAGGTCTCGCTGGAAGCCGACGACCTGGAAATGCTCCTGGTCGATTGGCTGAACGAACTGCTCTACCTGGCCGAGGCCAAGGAGCTTCTATTCGTTGACTTTCGCGTGGATACGTTGGACGGCGGGACTTCTGATGACGCCGAGCCGGTGGCCCTAAAGGCCCGGGTGGGCGGCGTCCCCGCCGAGGAGACCAAGGCCGACATCAAGGCCGCGACGTTTCACAATTTAAGGTTGAAGAAAGACAAAGGTGGTTGGACTACGGCTATTACGTTTGATGTGTGAGTGTTGAGGCTAAGGGTTAAGGTTAGTGTTGAGGTTGGGGTGCGGTTTGAGACTCAACCTTAATCCTCAACCTTAACCCTCAGAAGGGATGAGAACATGGTCAAGAAATCAGATCTGGTACGGATCAGTGAATACGTGTGGGAGATCCCGATGAGTTTCCGGTCGGATATGAGGGTCCCGGCGCGGATCTATGCCAGCGACGAGTTGCTAGGCTTGATTTTCGGCGATCGGTCGCTGGAGCAGTTGGTCAACACGGCGGCGATGCCGGGTGTGGTCAAGTGGGTGTTGGTCATGCCTGACGCCCACCAGGGCTACGGACCGCCCATCGGCGGCGTGGTGCCGACGCGCTACCCCGATGGCGTCATTTCGCCGGGGGCCGTCGGCTACGACATCAATTGCGGCGTGCGCCTCATGGCCTCGGACCTGCTGGCCAAAGAGGTCGAGGACGAGATCGACGGCCTGATCACGGCGCTGTACAACAACATCCCCAGCGGCGTGGGCAAGGGCGGCGGCGCGCGCAAGGTGTCGCCCCGCGAGATGGACGAGGTGATGGTCAAAGGCGCGGCCTGGGCAGTCAAGGCCGGCTACGGCCGGCCCGAGGACCTGGAGCGTCTGGAGGAGGGCGGGGCCATGGAGGGCGCCGATCCCTCGGCCGTGAGCCAGCGGGCCAAGCAGCGGGGCGGCCCTCAGCTCGGCACCCTGGGCTCGGGTAACCACTTTATCGAGCTCCAGCAGGTGGACGTGGTCTATGACGAGGAGGTGGCCGACGCCTTCCGCCTCTTCCAGGGGCAGTTGGTGGTCTCGATCCACTCCGGCTCGCGGGGCTTTGGCCACCAGGTGTGCAGCGACTATGTCAAGAGCCTGCAGAGCGCGGTGCGCAAGTACAACATCGAGCTGCCCGACCGGCAGTTGGTCTGCGCGCCCCTCGACTCACCCGAGGGCCGGCAATACTACGGCGCGATGAAGTGCGCGGCCAACTATGCCTGGGCCAACCGCCAGTCGATGGCCGGCCTGGCCCGCCAGAGCTTTGAGCAGATCCTGGCCGGCAAGGTCAAGGACTTTGACCTGCACACCGTCTACGACGTCTGCCATAACGTGGCCAAGATCGAGGAGCACGTGGTGGACGGCGAAACGATGAAGCTGTGCGTGCACCGCAAGGGCGCGACGCGGGCCTTTGGGCCGGGGCATCCCGAGGTGCGGCCGGTCTACCGCGACATCGGCCAGCCGGTGCTGGTGCCCGGCGACATGGGCACGGCGTCCTACGTGCTGGTCGGCACGACCGACGCGATGGAGGAGAGCTTTGGCACCACGGCCCACGGCGCGGGCCGGACGATGAGCCGCACGGCGGCCAAAAAGAAGATCTGGGGTCAAGATCTGCGCGACGAGTTGGAGCAGCGGGGCATCCGCGTGCGGGCGGGGAGCATGGCCGGCCTGGCCGAAGAGGCGCCCGACGCCTACAAGGACATCGACGCCGTCATCGAGGTGGTCCACGGCGCGGGGTTGGCCCGCAAGGTGGCCCGCCTGCGGCCGCTGGCGGTGATGAAGGGCTAGTGGCGACATGGAGGGTTCCTATGGATTGGCGAGACCACATTCATTCTGATCCAGACGTGTTGCTAGGCAAACCCGTGGTCAAAGGGACGCGTCTTTCTGTCGAGTTCTTGCTGAGTCTCTTTGCTGCTGGCTGGACCGAGCAAGAGGTCTTGGCCAATTACCCGACACTGACCAGAGAGAAGCTGCGGTCCGTCTTTGCCTTTGCCCAGGAGTGTATGCGTGAGGAGTCTCTCTTTGTTCTCGAACCTGCTGGGTTGGCTTGATGCGGTTTCTGGCGAATGAGAATATCCCTGTGGCAACGATCCGCCACTTGCGGGCTGCTAGTCACGATGTGGCGAGCATCATCGAGGATTCTCCTGAACGTCTTGTGGGGTTGCTCAAATTGGCCAGCATCCAGTTTAGAGGGCAATTCACAGTAGTGGGCCGGGGTTGGGTTCGCCAGCGTCCGTTGCTCAGCAAATCATAGCACCATATGCTTGAAATGGCCCCCGTGTCAGGGCCATTTCTCTGCGAGCCAATTGTGGAGATCCAGGGCCAGGTTGTGGAAGGTCGTTTTCTGGCCCGCGATAACCGTTTCCGGGTGACGGTCGAGGTGGACGGGCAGGCGGTCTGGGCGCACCTGCCCAACTCGGGGCGGCTGGGCGAGTTGTTGGTGCCGGGGCGGCGTGCCCTTCTCGTCGAGCGGCCTGGTCCCCACCGCAAGACCGACTACGACATGGCCCTGATCGAGTTCAAGGGGCGTTGGGTGTCGGTCGATGCCCGGCTGCCCAACGAGCTGGTGGCGGAGGCGCTGCACGAGGGGGCGCTGGCGCTGCTGGCCGGCTATTCGGCGGTGCGCCGTGAAGTGACGTGGGGCCGTAGCCGCTTCGACTTTCTCCTGGACGCGCCCGACCGGCGCCTGTGCCTGCTCGAAGTCAAGTCGGTGACGCTGGTGGTGGACGGCCTGGGCTGCTTCCCCGACGCGGTCACGGCTCGAGGCCGGCGCCACGTCGAGGAGCTGGCCGAGGCGGTCGAGGCCGGCTACCGGGCGGCGGTGACGTTCGTCGTGCAGCGCGACGATGCCGTGGGCTTTCGCCCCCACGACGAGTCGGACCCGGAGTTCGGGCGGGCACTGCGGGCTGCGGCCCGGTGCGGCGTCGAGGTCTATGCCTATGGCTGCCGGGTGGAGCCGGGCCGGGTCGAGATCGAGCGGGCTCTGCCCGTTCATTTGGATCCGCGCTTGGATGCAGGCTAGGAACCTGCCGGACAGTCGGCAGGGTTTATAGTTAGCGAGGAGGCTGAACCAGATGGGCGAAGGATCTCAACGGGGCGGATGGCTGCGGGTTTGTAGCTTTGCCAGGGGCGTACTCCTGGCCGTAGTCATCGACGTGGGGCTGACCCTCGCCGTGTGGCTGGTGGTGAGCCTCGTCGAAGGGCACTTTGGCTCGCCGGCGGGGGCGCTGCTGTTGGGTGCCATCGCCCTCTTTGCGCTGGCCATGCTGCCCTTTTTCTTTGACGTGGGCGCGACGCTGGCCATTCCGCTGCGCGTGCTGGTCCAGAAAAAGGGCGCCCAGGACCTGCTGGAAGCGGATCGGCCCCGCAGCGAGCGGGGCGTCTCGCTGACCTTTCTCTTTGCGCTGGCCGGCGCCATCGTTTTAGGCCTGTCGGTCCTGGCCGATCAGCTCTTTGGCGTCTAGCAGGCTGTCGGAGAAAGGATCATGGGACGCAGATGTCGCAGATTCACGCAGATAAAAGGCAAAATCAGTGTGTATCTGCGCGAATCCGCGTCCTAGCAGCAGGGGGAAACCGACTTCTCCCACAGGCTGCTAACGTTCCGTAGGCTTCTCTTGGTCCAGCCGGGCCACCAGGCCGTGAATGGTACCGGCGGCCGATTCGAGTTGATCCCCGAGCTCGTCCAGTTGTTGCTTTATCTCTCGTACGATTTCTGTATCTGGCGATGGCGCCGGGACTTGTTGCGCCCGTTCGGCCACCGCCCGGGCGTTGCGCACGGCGATGGCGGCATAGTCGGCCAGGCCGCTGAGCCATTCCAGGTCTGATTCGGTCAAGTCCAACTCTCCCGACATCCGTGCCACGAGCAAGACCCCCTGGCCTTGCCCCTGCCAGCGCAGCGGCGCAGCGGCGATGGGACCCAGCAGATCCTGGGCCAGGTCCGTGAGCGTCGTGTCCCTCTGGGTGTTTGCCAGGCGCAGCGCCCGGCCTGTCCTCGCTACCCTTTGGATCGTCGGGCTGGCAATGGGCTCCTCTGCGAGGTGGACCTGGGGATCGCGCGGCCCCCGGCGGGCGCGCAGGTGCAGGTCATCCTGCTCTCCCTCGGGATGGAGGAAGAGCAGGGCGTGGTCGGCCCGCGTGATATAAATGGCGGCCTCGATGGTGCGCTTGCAGACCCGATCCAGGTCGAGCTGGGCGACCAGCGCCTTGCCGACGCGGGTCAGGATGTTCATGTCGCGCATCCAGCGCTCGACCTGGCGGGTGAGGGGCATGACCTCTTCGGGTTTGGGCTCGGGAGGTGGGAGAGAGGCGGGGTGGCGGCTCAGCGCCCGCTCCACCGCGGCCAGCATGTCCTCGATCTTGTAGGGCTTGACGACGTACTCGACGGCGCCCAGGCGCAGGGCCTGCTCGGCGACGTGCTCCGAGCCGTAGAAGGTGGTCAGGATGACGGGCACGTCCACCTGACGCTCCTGCAAGGCGCCCAGCACCTCCAGCCCATCCATCTTGGGCATGTTCAGGTCCATGACGACCAGGTCCGGCCGGTCGGCCAGGATGCGCTTGAGGCCCCGCTGGCCGTCCATGGCGGTGATGACCTGGTAGCCGTTGGGCTTGAGCACGTTGTTCGCCAGGTGGACGATGTTCTCCCGGCGGTCTTCGACGATGAGTACTGTTTCTCCAGCCATGATCCCTCCACTAGCTCGAGTGGCCCAGCCGCGCCTCCAGGTCTTCGAAGGCGACCCGCGAGGTCAGGTCCAGGCTGAGGGGCGTCACGGCGACGACGCGATCCACCAGTACGGCCTGGATGTCCGAATCGGATTCCAGCGTGTCGTAATCGATGGCCATTTCGTAGCCCAGGCGCCGTTTCTCGGCCAGGTGGCGGCGGCCGCTGGGCAGGGCGCGGTAGTAGCGCTGTTGCGAGAGCCGGGTCACGCGCCAGGGGGTCTCGGAGGTAGCGTCGTCGGGGACTTCGAGCTTGAGCACGTCCACGTCGGGCGGCAACTCGCGGGCCAGCATCTGGGCGGCGAAATAGCGGGTAAAGTGGGCCGCCGCCGCAAAATCGACGTCCTCAGAGTGGTTGTAATGGTACTGCTTGTGGGTCTCCAGGCTGACGGCCAGGGCCGGCACGCCCTCGTCGGCCGCTTCGAGCGCCGCGCCCACGGTGCCCGAGGCGGTTAC
>CAYLZO010000094.1:0-18408 GCA_964387775.1 uncultured Anaerolineaceae bacterium | reverse complement strand
AAGAATTTTGTGGGCAGCGTTTCGCCCTTTTGGTTCCGGTTTATCCGGGTTAGGATAGCCGCAGTGTCAAATCACGAACAGGCCGTTGGCAGAATCATCACAACCTCCCAGGCGCGGCAGGCCGGGTACGCCTACAGCCAGCAGCACCTTCACGTCGAGCGGCAATGTCATTAAGGCCTAACCCATGAAATCCTGGCACATTGAGCAAGGATCTTGTGGGCAGCATTTCGGCCCTTTGGTTCCGGTTTATCCGGGTTAGGTTAAGGAAATGTGTCATTGCGAGCAAAGCGCCTGTCCTGAGCCAGATCGAAGGAAAGCAATCCCCATCTACGAGAGAGAAACCGCTTGCTCAACGCAGGAGGAGATTGCTTCCCTGGCCTGACCGCCCAGGACAGGCGTCGCTCGCAAACGACGCTCGCTCCTCGCAATGACACTAACTTGATGACATTGGGGCGGGGCAACTGGCAACGGGTGGATCGCGGCCCCTTTCGCCTGCGTGACTATGCCCCCCGGCGAGCGCGAGGATCTGATCCGCTGGTCGCTGTGGAGCCGCAATCAGAAGGGGGTTCCCCAGGCAGTAGTCTCGCACGACACGGCCGGCGCCGCTTGGAAGACGCGGCTTGCCCGCTGGAGGCGCGGCGCCGCCTGGATCGGGCGCTGGCCGCATTCAAAGAAGGAGCGCGTCCATGACCGGTCCCTACGACACGCCCCAGGCCTTTTGCGCTGCCCTACAAGCCCGGCTGTGAAACGTGGCCTGCCAGCGAGGCACTGACCTGCAACGCTTGCAGCGGCGGGTGGCTTTCGAGCGGCTGTTGGCTCGATTGTTTGCCGGGCAGGATCCGCCTTGGCGCTGAAGGGCGGCTATGCCCTGGAGCTGCGCCTCCCGGATCGGGCGCGCTCAACGAATCCCGGCTCTGCCGTTCAGCGGCCGGATAGGCGAACAGAGGCGGGGCAGCGGGTTGTGAAAGATAGATTGCTTTCCCCCTGAAAAGGCGAGGCCCGAGTACTCCCGCTCACGGACTCACAGCTTCCCAGAGAATCCGGTCGACGGCGATCGACAGGGTGCGGCGGTCAGGGGCGACGCGCAACCAGCCGTCGCCGGGCTCCGGCCCCCCCGATTCCATGGCCGCGCCCGGGCCTGCTCCTTTGACGCCGATGATGGCATGTTTCCAGCCGGCCTGGCCTCTGGGGTCCAGATTCCCGCCGATGGCCCGGAAAGCCGCCACGGCATCTTGGGTCAGCAGCGCGGCGCCGTCGCCCTGCATAACCACCACCACGATCCGGCCCTCGGGCACGGCAGCGATATAGTTGGCCAGCGATCGAGAATTGTCCTCACTGCCACTTGGGGTGGTGTCAAAGCCGTCCTTATCCAATATCCTGCCGCTCTCCGGGTCGACGACCGCGACATTGTACCCCGGGTGGTGCTGCGAGCCATCGACCGCTCGCCCACCTTCGCCGAGGGTGATGAACGCAAAACCCTCTGGCCCACCACTGCTGGCTTCGATGGCTACCGGTGCCTGCACGCCTGTGCCGCCAATGACACCATTGCCCGGTAACACTTTGGCAGGGGCATCGAGCCGGGCCACCTGGAAGCGCACATCGTTCAATCCCTGAAGTAAAAGCCCCCCCGGAACGTCCCAGGCATAGTCGTTCCAGCCCGCTGTCAAAGTGACCGGATCCAGCATCTTGCCGTTGATTACGGGTGCCACCGTCTGGGGCTGGGCCCCTTCGAACTCGAACGGAAGGGCGCGGATGGTCAGCCGGTGGGCCTGCTCCGCGCGGGCCGGCACAAAGATCCGGGCGTCCTGCTCTTGGGCCCAACTGGCGCTGATGCCCTGGATCGCTTCGGCCGCGGCCCAACCTTCGCCTTGCGCCATCAGGGTTCTCGGCTCGGTTGTCCCCATGTCCACTTCAAACGATTCCGCCAAGGCCGGCACGTTCACCCGGTACAGGAGCCAGCCCTCCTGGTCATAGATCTTGTCCACCGGCAGAACCTCTTCGACGTAGGCCACTGCCTCGTCCCGGGTGTCCACATACGGCGGGCGTCCCGGCACGCCGGGGGCTACGACCACATAGCGGATATCGTAAAAGCTCACGAAATCACCGGCCATCTCCCGGTCCTCGGCCCGCCGCTCCGCATCCACTGGGTCATAGGTCTGGACCGCGATCAGCGATTCGAGGATCGGGATCCGGGCGAAATAGTCGAATTTGAAGGGCGGGTTGCGCGAGATGTTCCCCGAAAGGAGGCGCTTCTTATGGTAGGTTTGATAGTACTGGGTCTGGGTACTCTCGCTACCCTGGATGCCGAAACTGTTGCGCCAACCCAGGGGTAATTGCAGAATGGCAAAATCACCCGGCTCGGCCGCCACCTGCTCATATACGGGGGGAATGCGCGCATCGGTCAGGGGCAGCGGCACAGACCAATGCTCAAAGAGGATCAGGCCTGCCAGCAGCAAAGACCCACCTGCCATCAAGGCCCGCGACGTGCGGAGCTTTGTGAGCAACCAGTAGGCGCCAAAGGCCGCCAAGACCGCCAGGGCCAGCATGAGCACCACGCTGAACCGGTTGGGCACCCGATTGGCTTTGACAATCGGGATGTAGTGCAACAGGATGAAGGGCAGTGGCACGTTGACCTGCAAGCCATCCAGGTCGAAAAGAGAACGACCGTTGATCTGCAGGAGTGGGCCAAGGCTAAACAGGACAAAGACGACAAAGGAGGTGATCCAGGCTGCCAGGCGCCGCCGGTAACAAAGCACCCCAACGGCTGCCAGCGCCAGACCCGCCCAGCCCAGAAAGACGGTATTGATGTCTCGGAACCGGGCTGTGCCCTCCAGCACCTGCCGCATGGTGCCGGTCCAGTCGCCCCCCCAGGGGTGCAGGGCGGTAGGCGTCACCAGCCCCACCAGGTCGACGGACAGCTTTTCGGCGTCGCCCCAACCCGCCAGCTCGTACCCGATCAACATCTCGCGCACGATGGGCACCAGCAGCGGCAAGTAGAGCAATCCGGCCACGAGGGCCAGCACTGCCAACCGTTTCAGCAACGCCGACCAGCCGCCCGCAACCTCCGGCCGGCCCCGCCCGCCCAGGGAAAAGGCCAACAGGATAGCCGACAACATGGCCAGAAAGACGCCAAAGATCATCTCACTCAACATGGCCAGGACCAGCATGACCCCGGCCACCACTGCGTTTTTCAGCTTTGGTTCGCGGATCGTTCGGATGAGAAACAGAGCATAGAGCGGGATCCAGGCGGTGCTCCACATGTCATAGTGGCCGATGGCGGCATAGACCATGCGATAGGAGCCAAAACCATACACCAGCCCCGCCAGGCCAGCCGCCAGTAGCGCGCTCGTGGACGCATCTCGGGGCCGGTCGTCGCCGCGTCTTTCGCCTGCCAGGAGGTAATCGGCCAGCAGGAAGGCGCCATAGGCACTGAATACCGTGGCCAGGAGAAAGGTCAGATTGCTGATGGCCGGAAGTGGCAAGAATGCCTGCGGCAGAAGAGAGAGAAGGGCATTGAAAATATTATACGTGTGCAAGACCAGGCTGATGCCCACAGGGTAGAAAATATGAGTCGTGTACAGGGGATCCTGCCCCAAGTCAAACAGGCTGTAACGCAGCCACCAGGAATTCCAGATAAAGGTGTATTCGTCATAGGCCCAGGTATCGCTGCCCGGCACGTGGGTACCCAGATACTGGACCAGAGGCCAGGTGAGAACCACGGCCAAGACGCTGTAAAAGGCCAAGACAAAGACATGCGTCCACACAGGACGGCGCGCAAACTCGAGCATAAACATCCTCCGGATCTCACGGGCCAGAACCCCAAACAGGACCGATTCCGGGCGCTCAGTCGAGGTTGGCCCCTAACAGAAGCCGTTGGCGCACCCGGATGGCCCTGGCCCCCTTCTCGATCGAATCTCCAACCGCTTCCCCAACATCCACCGGGGCTGCCAGGCCAGCCAAGAACCCGGCCATTATACCATCTGCTCCGGCCCTGGGCCAATTTGCGGCGCCCTTTGCCCTTGCGCCTGGATCGCACCTGCTACCCGCTCTCTTGGCCAAGAGGGGGTTGCATCTTTGTTAGGGGTCTGCTATACTCAGTGTCCTAGCCGAACCCAGGTGACGTGGATTCAACTCTGTAGGATGCGTGGCAACGGAAAGATGGGCGATCATCACCGCGGATTTAGCCTGCTGTCAGCCAACGTGGGGAACACCGCGCCTTGGTGTTGGCCCTACATGGTCAAGCTCTGCCGCCGGGACGTCGAGGAACGCCTGGCCCGCAACATCCAGGCCCTTTGCCCCGATCTCGTCGCTATTCAGGAAGTCCTGCCCCCCTGGCTGTGCCGAAAGTGGCGCCTTGCCCTTCCCGGCAGCGTCTGTGCGGGCGACAACGAGGTGCCCCAGGTCCGGCGGCTGGTCGGCCCCGATTATTCCATTGCCTGCGACGGGCGCAACCAGTTCGAGTGCATCGCCGTCCACACCAGCGCCGGCCGGATCGAGGGAGTGAAAGCGGGCGGCTTGACAATCACCGACCGCATCGACAGCGACGGCGCCGAGGGCTGTCGCCGCAGCGTATCCATCGTGGCGGCCACGGTCCAGATCAAGGGCCGCACCTTTGACGTGGTCAACGCCCACGCCGAAAACAGGGACCCCGCCTGCCGCCTGGCTGCCATCCGCCAGATCTTTGAGGGCGACCACCTGGTACGCGAACCTCAGGTCCTGCTCGTGGGCGACTATAACATGGACCCGTGGCGAGAGGACGATGTGAGTACGCGCTACTGGCGGCAGCAGGTGGGCGAGGCTGGCAACCGTGCGTATGTCTACCACAGCGGCATCGCCGAAAAGCAGCCACCTTATCCAACCTTGCGCTACCCGTTGCTGACCCGCACCTACGACCACGTGGTCAGCAACTTCCTGACGGGCGTTTGCCAGGTCCTGGGTGAGTCGCCTGGAACGGAACGCCTCGACGGCGGCCGCGGTTGTGACCACCGGGCCGTCTATGGTGTCTTGTGGTGGGCGTGCTGATTGTGCTGTTGAAAGCGCTGGCATGCTGCCCCTTTCGGTCAGATTTGTCGGCAGTCTGATTGTGTGCTAGACTGGTCTAGCAGCTTGTCGGAGAACCCAGCAGAGGCGACTCCCACGCCGCCGGTTCTGTGCGATTCTGTCGGAAACTGCCGGGCGTGGGAGGCAGGCCAGCTTCACTCCGATAGCCTTCTAGCGCCCGCTATTCTCTGGTGGTGTGCGCAAATCTTTTCTAAAAAGCGCACCGCGGTGAGGGGGGAAAACAAGATCAGATGTGCGGTTGTCCAGATGGTGACAAACCTGGCGATCCGTAGGAGTCATGTTAGAGTATTTTGTGGTCTGAACCTTTTTGTACGCGAGTGAATTCGTGAGTGAAGTGCCTCTGCTCATCAATATCGCTGTGGCGTTGGTGGTGGCATTCCTTGGTGGATTGCTCACCCGCCGTATTGGCCTGCCCACCATCGTGGGTTATTTGCTGGCCGGGATCGCCATCGGCCCGTTTACTCCCGGTTTTGTGGGTGATACGGACACGATTGGTCAGTTGGCCGAACTGGGTGTCATTTTTCTCATGTTCGGCGTCGGGTTGCATTTCTCCCTCCGCGACCTGTGGAAAGTGCGGGACATCGCGGTCCCTGGCGCTCTGGGCCGCATGGCACTCACCGCCCTCCTGGGCCTGGGCCTCAGTCAACTGTGGGGCTGGACGCTACCCGCAGGCCTGGTGTTGGGCCTGGCCATATCTGTCGCCAGCACTGTCGTTCTGCTCCGAGGTTTGATGGATAACGGGCTGCTGAACGCACCGCCCGGGCAAGCGGCCGTTGGCTGGGTGGTCCTTGAAGACCTGGCGACGGTGTTGATCCTGCTCTTGATGCCGGCGCTGTCCGGTACTTCGGGCAGATCAGACTGGCCAGGCCTGCTCTTCACCCTGTTCAAAGCCAGTGTGTTCGTGCTTCTCTCTCTGTTCGTCGGCACGAGGTTCATTCCCTGGCTATTGCGGAATATCGCCCATACTCGCTCTCGAGAGCTATTCATCCTCGCAATTCTGGCCATCGCCCTGGGCATGGCGCTCGGCGCCGCAGAGCTGTTCGGGGTCTCGCTGGCTCTTGGGGCCTTTGTGGCAGGCGTTGTCATTACTGAATCGCCGCTCAGCTATCAGATCGGCGCGGATGTCTTGCCCTTCCACGAGGCGTTTGCCGTCCTTTTCTTCGTCTCTGTGGGAATGCTTGTGAATCCCGGTTTTCTGCTGGCCAACATTCTCCCGGTCCTGGCGCTGACCGGCCTGATCGTGATCGGCAAAGCGGTAGCAGTCCTGCTGCTTGGCTTTCTCCTGCCGTGGCCGGCCCGCACAACCCTGATCCTGGCTGCCAGCCTGAGCCAAATCGGCGAGTTCTCGTTCATCATGGGCCAAGCGGGCGTGTCGTTGGGCCTGCTCGATCGAGACCAGTACTCCCTCATCCTGGCCGGCGCACTGTTGTCGATGGTGATCAATCCGTTCATGTTTCGACTCATGCCTGTCGTGGAACGACGGTTTCGTTCCATGCCCGCACTCTGGAGGGTGCTAGATCGGCACGGCCCTTCACCAACACCCCCGCAAGAAGGGCTGGTAGACCACGTGGTTGTTATCGGCAGCGGGCGTGTCGGGCATCACATTGTCAAGGTATTGGACGTGCTCGGGCTACCGCAACTTGTCGTCGAGTCGGATGCAGAACGTGTCGAGGAGTTGAACAGCCAAGGGATACCGACTCTTTTCGGCGATGCGGCCAATTCCGAGGTGCTCATTCATGCCGGCCTGAGCCGCGCTCGGGCTCTCGTCATCACGATCTCTGATGAAGCCGCTGTGGCCTTGATCGTCGCCACCGCCCACGATATGGCACCGGACCTCCCTATCCTGGTCCGTTCTGCGACACGAGAGGGTGCGAAGCGGCTGTCGGAACTCGGCGCGCAGACCGTCATCCATCCCGAGATGGAAGGCGGCCTCGAAATTGTCCGGCATTTGCTGTTGCAGCTCGGTTTCTCGCTGCGACAAGTATACCAGTACGCCGAGTCGGTCCGCCAAGATCACTACAATCAGTTCGTCAATCCCGAAAAAGAGCACCACATGTTGCTTGGCCTGCTCGACGCTGCCAGCAGCATCGAGATCCTGTGGCTTGATGTGCCCGCAGACAGCCCTCTGGTTGGCCAGACACTGCTGGAAGCGAACCTGCGTGCTCGCACAGGTGCGTCGGTGATCGCCATACTGCGCGACCGGCAGTTGATGCCCAACCCGAAATCCATGACGGTTTTCCAAGCCGGAGACCGGATCGCCCTGATTGGCGACCAGGAGCAGCTCGCCGGCGTCGAGAGCTTGTTGGCTCCGACATTATCTTGAAGAATGGCCCGCGATTCAGTATCGACCGCCAAGGCAGACGTAGCTCGCAAGAGAATCACGCCTTTGATCGGCGTGCTGGCCGTGGCCTACGTCAGCGCCCTCGCTATTTGACTATTCTGCAGATCGTGGTAAAATTCAATCATGATTGAATTATTAGGGAGCGACCCTTGATGATCGACGGCATCGACCTGCCGCCCGTCGACCTACCGGCGCTGGCGGACCAACTGAAGGTGCTCGCCGAACCAAAGCGACTGCAGATCCTGCACATGCTCATGGAAGGGGTGCAGTGCAACTGTGAGCTGGGCGACGCACTTGGCATGGCGCCCAACTTGATCTCGCACCACTTGCGCGTCTTGCGTGAGGCCGGGCTGGTCGACGTGGAGCGTGACCCGGACGACGCCCGGTGGATCTACTACTCCCTGAATCGGGAGGCCCTGGAAGAACTGAACCGGCATTTCAACGTGTTCTTTGATCCCGACCGGATCAAGCCACGCCGGAAAATGTGCGGGCCACGAGGATAAACCAATGCAAAAGACAAAGGTCCTATTTCTGTGCACGGGCAACTCGGCGCGCAGCCAGATGGCGGAGGCATTTCTCCGCAGATACGCCGGCGACCGGTTCGAGGTCTATAGCGCCGGCATGGAGCCCAAGGGCATCAACCCGTACACGGTGCGGGTCATGAGGGAGATCGGCCTTTCCTTGGACGGGCATCGCTCTAAGCCATTGACCGAGTACATGGGCAAGGTCGACTTTGACTACCTGATCACTGTCTGCAGCGATGCGGACGAAAGGTGCCCCTTCTTTCCCGGCATGGGCCAGCGCCTGCACTGGGGATTCGAGGACCCGGCCGCCTTTGCCGGTAGCGAAGAGGAGACTCTGTCCAAGTTCCGCGAGGTGCGGGACCAGATCGACGAACGGATCAGAGCGTGGCTGGCGGCCGAGGATGTTGGCGGCTAGCAAATGACGAGTCTCCATGCCTTGTACACGACAGCTCCAAGATTTGACAGGTCACAGCTTTGGGTGTACAATCAATTCGTAGTTATGAATATTCAAAGATAGGCATGGAAGAATGAAAGCCACAAGCGGATATCAGAAACAGGCACAACTTTTCCGGGCGCTTTCGCACCCCGTGCGCCTGCGCATCCTGGACATCCTGTCCCGACAGGAGGCCTGTGTCTGCCACTTGACGGCCATCCTGGGCAAGCGGCAGCCCTACGTCTCGCAGCAACTGGCGACCCTGCGCGAGACGGGTCTGGTCACCGACCGCCGCGACGGAACGTTGATCTATTACAGCCTCGCCGACGAGCACCTGGCCAAGCTGCTGGAAGAGGGAAGAACTACTGTGCAGGATCTTGCGGAAGGGACGCTCGCCTTCCCGCCGGTTCCTGAGGGAGCCCTGGACAACTGCCCTTGCCCGCGTTGCCAGGAATGATCTGTCAGTTTTTTTGTCGAGCAACCATCTGTTTCTTTGAATATTCAGAAACGCCGATAGATCTGGCAGCAACAGAGTTTCCCTGGATCTGTTGACCGATCGCCCGAGGTAAGGAGGCAAAGAGGCCATGAAACCAGCTCCATTCCGATACTATGCACCGAGGACGGTTGACGAAGCCCTGGCGCACCTGGCCGATCATGGCTGGGAGGCCAAGGTGCTGGCCGGTGGACAGAGCTTGATCCCGATGATGAACTTTCGTCTGGCCCAGCCCTCCGTGCTCGTCGACCTGAACAACGTGTCCGAGCTCTCTTACATCCAGCCTGCCAGGGACGGGGGCGTGCGGGTGGGAGCCATGACCCGCCAACGGGAAGTGGAACAGAATTCTCTGATCGCCGAAACGTCTCCCATGATCCACGCAGCGATGCCCAGGATTGCGTACGCACAGATTCGCACTCGGGGCACGTTCGGCGGGAGCATGGCCCACGCCGACCCCTCCGCCGAGCTCCCGGCCGTCAGTGTAGCCCTGGAGGGGCGATTCCTGCTGCGCAGCAAACGCGGCGAACGGTGGGTTGCTGCTCCCGACTTTTTTATCGGCCTGTTTACCACAGCCCTGAAGCCGGACGAGATACTAACCGAGATTGTGTTGCCCCCCATGCCGCCGCGCGCCGGCTGGTCCTTTCTGGAAGTGGCCCGCCGCCATCACGACTTTGCCCTGGTGGGCGTTGCTGCCCTGGTGACACTCAATGGCAGAGGGCAGTGCAAGCACGCTCGACTGGTGTACTTTAACGTGGGGGAGGGGCCTGTGGAAGCAACCCAGGCGGCGGCCGTGCTCGCGGGCCAGGAGCCGACACCTGAGGCCATACGCGAGGCAGCCGAGGTGGCCAGCAGGTCCGACGTGGACCCGCAGAGCGACATCAACGCTTCAGCCGACTATCGCCGTCACCTGGCCAACGTGTTGGGCCGCCGGGCTCTAGCTGAAGCCTTTGAACGCGCCAGGAGGGTACGATGAGCGAGCAGATGTCCATCGTTGTAACCGTTAATGGCACCCGGTACGACTACACCGTCGAGCCGCGCCTGCTGTTGAGTGATTTCCTGCGGCATGAGCTGGGCCTGACCGGCACCCACGTCGGCTGTGAGCATGGTGTGTGCGGGGCGTGCACGGTCCTGTTCGACGGCCAGCCGGTGCGCTCCTGCCTGATGTTCGCCGTGCAAGCCCACGGCCACGAGGTCATGACCGTCGAGGGGTTGGGAACGCCCGATCATCTGCATCCCCTCCAGGAGGCATTTCGCGACTCCCATGGCGTGCAGTGTGGCTTTTGCACGCCCGGCTTTCTGATGACGCTGGTGCCCTTCCTGGGGGAATATCCCACCCCCTCGGAAGAGGAGATCCGTGAGGCCGTCGCCGGCAACCTGTGCCGCTGCACCGGCTACCAGCATGTCGTGGATGCGGTCCGGCTGGCGGCGGAGAGATTGGGTACCAGATAGCAGGGATCAGGTATCGGGTACCAGGTACCTGGTACCCGATACCTGATCCCTGATTCCCTGACCATAAAGGAGCGAAACTGTGACCGAAAAATATGTCGGCCAACGCATGACCCGCACCGAAGACCCGCGCTTGCTGACGGGGCAGGCCCTGTTTGTGGACGACGTCCAGATCCCGGGGATGCTCCACGCCGCCTTTGTGCGTAGCGATTACGCCCACGCCCGCCTGGTGAGCATTGACGTCTCTGCCGCCCGGCAGAGGCCGGGCGTAGTGGCGGTGTATACCGCCGACGACCTGGGTGACGCCTGGCGCCATGCTCCGGCTCTCGTTTCTCCTCCTCCCTCACTTACAGACATTGTCTTTCACTCGCGCACCCAGGCACCCCTGGTCAAGGACAAGGTCCGCCTTGCCGGAGAACCGTTGGCCATCGTCATCGCCGAGAGCCGCTACATTGCCGAGGATGCGGTGGAGGATATTGTGGTGGACCTGGAGCCGCTCGGCGCGGTGATCGACCTGGAAAAAGCCCTGGAGCCCGATGCATCCCTGATCCACGACGAGCTGGGGACGAATCTGGCTGCCCACCTGGTCCAGCGCAAGGGCGACTACGAAGCCGCCCGGGCGCAGGCGGACCTGGTCATCAAGCGGCGCATCGTCATCGACCGGGGCACCGCCGCGGCCATGGAGAACCGGGGCATCGTCGCCTCCTGGGATCCCAAGAGTGAGCAGTTGACGATGTGGGACACGACGCAGGCGCCGATCCCCATCCGCAACGGACTCGCGTCCTGGTTTGGCCTGTCGGCGAGCCAGGTGCGGGTGATCGCGCCTTTCGTCGGGGGCGGCTTTGGCCCCAAGATCATGATGTTCTACCCGGAGGAAGTGTGCCTCACCTGGGCGACGCTGCAACTGGGCCGGCCCATCAAGTGGATCGAGGACCGGCGCGAGAACTTTTTTGCCACGAACCAGGAGCGGGGTCAGGTGCACGACGCCGAGATCGCCCTCACCCGTGAAGGCCGCATCCTCGGACTGCGCGACCTGTTCTTGCATGATACCGGGGCCTACGATCCTTATGGCCTGACCGTCCCCCTCAATACGCAATGCCATGCTTTTGGACCATACGAGATCCCGAGCTACCACGGCGAGATCAAGGTCGTGTTCACCAACCGGCCGATCGTCTCACCTCTGCGGGGCGCTGGCCGGCCGCAGGGTGTGTTCATCATCGAGCGCCTCGTCGACCTGGCGGCCAGGGAGTTGGGCCTGGACCCGATCGAGATCCGGCGACGGAACCTGATCCCGCCGGACAAGTTCCCCTACGACAACGAGATCATCGACCAGGCCTTCGTGCCCCTGGTGTACGACAGCGGAAACTATGAGCCGGTGCTGGACAAGGCCGCAGCCATGATCGGCTACGACAAGTTCGTCAAGGAGGAGCAGCCGCGCCTCCGTGCCGAGGGCAAGCACGTGGGCATTGGCATCGTCTCGTTCATTGAAACGACGGGCATTGGCCCCTACGAGGGGGCGCGGGTCACCGTCGAGACGAGCGGCAAGGTCAGCGTGGCCACGGGCGTCGGCACACAGGGACAGGGCCACTTTACCTCCTTTGCCCAGATCGTGGCCGACCAGTTGGGTGTGAGCCCCCGTGATGTGCGCATGATCACCGGCGACACGTCCGAGTTTCACTGGGGCACGGGCACGTTTGCCAGCCGGGGTGCGGTGGTCGCAGCCAATGCGATCCACGCTGCGGCCGTATCGGTCCGCGGCAAGATCCTCAAGCTGGCCAGCAAGGTGCTGAACACTCCCGAGGAGGAACTGGAGCTGGTGGATGGCCACGTGCGGGTGATGGACGTGCCCCGCGAATCAATCAGCCTGGGTGACCTCGCGATCCGAGCCAATCCGCTGCGCGGCGCGGTCGAGCCCGGCACCGAGCCCGGCCTGGAAGCCACCGACTACTTTGGGCCGAAATACTGCGCCACCGCCGCCGGCAGCCACGCCATGATCCTCGAGGTCGACCCGGAGACGATGATGGTCGAGGTCCAGCGCTACATCCTCGTCGAAGACTGCGGCACCATGCTCAACCCGCTGATCGTCGAGGGCCAGCTTCAGGGCGGCGTCGCCCTGGGCCTGGCCAATTCGTACTATGAGAAGCTGGTCTACGACGAGAACGGGCAATTGCTCAACGCCTCGCTGGCCGATTACTTGATCCCGACGGCGATGGAGGTGCCCCGGGTGGAGATTGCGCACGAGAATACGCCTTCACCGTTCAATCCCCTGGGCAGCAAGGGCGTCGGCGAAGGGGGAACCATCCCGGTTCCTGCCCTCTTTGCCCAGGCATTGGAGAACGCCCTGTACGATCGCGATCTGGAAGTCCTGGAGATGCCCCTCAGCCCCAATGGGCTGTTTGAATTGCTGAAGAAGGCGTAATCCATGATAGGAACGCCCGGCGGAGAGGGGCTTTTGTGGATTTACAACATTCAAGTTATGAGATATTGGACCTGCCCGCGTGTTCGCGGAGAGAGTCGTAGAAAAACACCATTGGAGGCAAAAGAATGTCTATCGTAGAATGGATCGTCACCATGTTGCAGTCGGGAGCCGGCAGCCTGGCCTCCTACCTGGCTGCCCACGTCCTGCTCTGCCTGGTGCCGGCCTTTTTCATCGCCGGTGCCATGACCGCCCTGATTCCCAAGGAGGCCATCACCCGCTACCTGGGGCGGAATGCGTCGCCCTGGGTTTCCTACCCGATGGCGGCAGTAGGTGGATTCGTGCTGGCCGTCTGCTCCTGCACCATCCTGCCCCTCTTTGCCGGCATCTATCGCCAGGGCGCGGGCCTGGGGCCGGCCATCACTTTCCTCTTCGTCGGGCCGGCCATCAATATCCTGGCCGTCAGCTATACCGGCGTAGCCATCGGCCTGGACATCGCCGTGGCGCGCATCATCCTCTCGGCGGTGTTTGGCGTCGGCATCGGCCTGATCATGGCCTTCATCTTCCGGCGTGACGATCAGGCGCACAACCAGGCCACGAACGGCGATGCGTTTGCCGCCGGGGCCAGCATCAAACGGGCATCCGTCGTCTTTTTGCTGCTGCTGCTGGCCGTGCTGGTCGTCGGCACGCTGGCTGTCGATCTGTTTACGGCCAGTTATGCCCAGTTCACGCTGCCGCTGGGCGACACGGCGCAGTGGCAGGCGACGCTCGATTGGCTGGTGCCCTACGATGCCAGCCAGGGACAGGAAGGCGTGTCGGTCCAGGGCGTACTGCTCATCGGGCTGCTGGCCCTCATCGGCCTGACAGCCTGGAAGGGGCTGAACAACATCGACGAGGGGTTCAACCGCTGGTCGTGGGTCGCGCTGGGGCTGATCGCCCTGACTCTGCTGGTGGCTGCTCTGCGCTTCACCCCGGCTGCTGACGGGCTGGCGGTGGGCATCACGGGGCGGTTCATCGGCGAGTTGCTCGTCCTTGGCGCTGTGGGCCTGGTGGCCTGGAAATGGCTAGATGCGTACGAGGTCCAGGAGTGGCTGTGGGAGATGTGGCGCTTTGTCAAGCAGATCTTTCCTCTGCTCATCGTCGGCGTGTTCATCGCCGGCATGGTGCGGGTCATCATCCCCCGCTCGCTCATCGAGACGCTGGCCGGGCAGAATACGCTGCTGGCCAACTTTGTGGGCGTGGTCTTTGGCGTGTTCATGTACTTTCCGACGCTGGTCGAGGTGCCCATCGCCAATATGTTCCTGGGCCTGGGCATGCACCGCGGCCCCCTGCTGGCTTACCTGATGGCCGACCCAGAGTTGAGCATTCAGAGCATCCTGATCACGACCAAGATCATTGGCAACAAAAAGACGTGGGTGTACGTAGCCTGGGTGACGCTCTTTAGCACGTTGGCCGGCCTGCTCTATGGCGCCTGGATAGACGGGGAAAACATCTGGCTGATCCTGGGCTATCTGGCGGCCATTATCGCCATATTGGCCGGGGGTCTGTGGCTGGTCCGCCGGCGCGAACGCCGTAGCGAGATGGCCGCAGAAGCGCAGCGGTCTTGAGTACAAAGGTTGCGAACCGGCTGCCGGTCCGCCGGCTGCCGGTCAAAAACAAAATCGAAAGAAAGGGAGGAAACCACAATGGATGTCAAGGTTCTGGGGCCGGGCTGCCCCAACTGCAAGCGGCTGGAAAAAGTCGCGCGTGAGGCACTGGAAGAGATGGGCGTCGAGGCGACCCTGAGCAAGGTGACCGACTTGAGCGAGATCATGGCCTACAACGTCATCGCCACGCCGGGGTTGGTCATCGACGGCAAGGTGGTCGCTGCCGGGCGGATCCCGACCAAGGCCGAGGTGACGACCTGGGTGGCCAACGCCGCCATGGCCGAAGGTGGGGCGTAGGGTAGGCGACGGCCCAGTCACCCTGCGTGCCGGGCGATCTCGGAGGTTGCTCGTCTGTGCGATGCAGCCTCCGAGGCGTTACGGTATGACGTTCCACTGGCCTGCAGGTCTGGTCAAAACGGAGTGCAGTGAACGAGGCGCTGGTTGGCACCGGGGAGGTTTGAGATGGAAAAGCAAGCAGTTTCCTATCGGCAGACGGCGCAGTTGTTTCGTCTGCTGTCCCACCCGGCCCGCCTGCGCATCCTGGACACACTGCGGCGGCGCGACGAAGCCTGCGTTTGCCACTTGCAGGCCGTACTGAAGCAGCGCCAGCCCTACGTTTCCCAGCAGTTGGGCATCCTGCGGGACGCCGGCCTGGTGGACAGCCGTCGAGACGGCCTGTACATCTATTACCGGCTGAGCGATCCGCAGGTCGTACAGGTGCTGGATACCATCCTGGGGCCGGCAGGCAAACCCCGCCACCCGTCCAACTGTACCTGCCCCGAGTGCCAGCAGTCCGCTATGGCCGGTCTCCCGACCGGGCCATAAGCCCAGTGGCTCGGTCAGAGACCGGCCACAGCCGTGGGGTGGACCGGCCACAGCCGTGGGGTGGACCGGCCACAGCCGTGGGGTGGACCGGCCACAGCCGGTTTTCATAGCAGATCTGAAAAGTCTGTAATCTGACGAAAAGTGGAAGGAGACAAAATGGCTCAACAAGCGAACGACAGCAGCGGTGTGGTCAAGAGACTCTCTGTCCTGGACCGCTTTCTGACGTTGTGGATCTTTGCCGCCATGGCCCTCGGCGTGGGGCTGGGCTATTTCGTGCCCGGCGTCGAGGACTTTATCAACCAGTTCCAGGTCGACACCACCAACATCCCCATCGCCATCGGCCTGATCCTGATGATGTACCCGCCCTTTGCCAAGGTCAAGTTCGAGGAGCTGGGCCAGGCCCTTCGGGATACGAAAGTGCTGGGCCTGTCGCTGGTCCAAAACTGGGTGATCGGCCCCATCCTGATGTTTGTGGTGGCCGTTCTTTTCCTGCACAACTATCCAGAATACATGATCGGCCTGATCATGATCGGCCTGGCCCGCTGCATCGCCATGGTCATCGTCTGGAACGACCTGGCCAAGGGCGACCGGGAGTACGCCGCCGGGCTGGTGGCCTTCAACAGTGTCTTCCAGGTGCTGTTCTACAGCGTCTACGCCTGGTTTTTCATCACCCTCCTGCCGCCCCTGTTGGGGCTGGAGGGCAGCGTGGTCGCGATCAGCATCGGCGAGATCGCCCAGAGCGTGTTCATCTACCTGGGCATCCCCATGATCGCCGGTTTTCTCACGCGCTTCATCCTGCTGCGGGCCAAGGGCCGGGAGTGGTACGAGACCAGGTTCATCCCCCGGCTCAGCCCGTTGACCCTCATCGCCCTGCTGTTCACCATCGTGGTCATGTTCAGCCTGAAGGGCGAGCTCATCGTCCAGATCCCGCTGGACGTGGTGCGCATCGCCATCCCGCTGCTGATCTACTTTGTGCTGATGTTCCTGGTCAGCTTTTGGATGGGCCGCCGCATCGGGGCCGACTATTCCAAGACGACGACCATTGCCTTTACGGCGGCCAGCAACAACTTTGAGCTGGCCATCGCCGTGGCGGTGGCGGTCTTTGGCATCCAGTCGGGTGAGGCCTTTGCGGCCGTGATCGGCCCGCTGGTGGAGGTGCCGGTGATGATCGGGCTGGTGAACGTGGCCTTTGCCTTCCAGCGCCGCTACTTCAAGCACGAATTACAGGCCGCCCCGGCGGAGATGGTGGAGGCTGCGGCCGAAGCCTGCCCGTCCACGGAACGCCTGATCAAAGAAAACGATTAGGAGGAAAACAAGATGTCAACAAATGGTGTACCCGAGAACGCCCTGTTCGTCTGTTTCGGATGCCTGTCGAACGTGGGCACGCTGACCGGGCTGGCCGGGCTGGAGGTGGTCAAAGAGGTCGGGCCGCAGAAGGCCGGCATCTTTTGCCTGGGCGGGCTGGCCACCGAGGCCAAGATGGTGCTGGACAGGACCCGCGCCGCGGAGCGGATCATCACCGTGGATGGCTGCCCGCTGAACTGTGCCCGCAAGATCGTGGAGAAGGCGGGGTTCACGCCCGACCGGATCATCAACCTGGTGGAAGACTGCGGCCTGCAAAAAGGCCCGCCGCTGCAGTACGGCGACGAGGAGTTCCAGGTGGCGGTGAAGGCCATCCGCGAGGCCGTGGAGAGCGCCGACTAGCCGTGTGCCGGGCAAGCAACGGCGCTTGAGGCGGCCTGGAAAACCACAGTAAACACAGGTCAAATAGGTACAACCTTTGGGGTAACCCTCACTGCTCGTTCAAACTGCAGGTGAGAAAAGGAGCTGCTAAATGGAAAAAGTTGTCGTGGCAATTGATAGATCTGAATACAGCGTGACGGCTGCCCGAGCCGCTGTGGACCTGGCGCGGCTGCAAATGGTGGATGAATTGCACCTTGTCCACGTCGTTTCTCTCAAGCCCGGCCAATTGGGGACAGATGAGTATCCAGAGAGACCGGATCTGCCGGAAGAATGGCCTGTGTTTCAGGAACCGCTTGCCATTGCGCGAGAGGCCAACGTTGCGGTGCATTGCAAGGTGTTGTTCGGCAACACGGCCAATATGATCCTCCATCATGCTAAGGAGCAAAAAGCCGATTTGATCATCGCCGGCAGCCTGGGGGAATCCGGCATCAAGGAATTCCTCCTGGGCAGCGTGGCGACGCGGCTGACGGCCCACGCGCCCTGCTCGGTGCTGATTGTGCGGCCCGGCTTCCGGCTGGATCTTGAACCCGCGTGAGATGGATCGTAGAGGTGGCGGCATAGATACTGATTGAATCTGGCTATGCACCGGAATCTAGTGGAGCAGAGTATCTGACATGACCAAGAAACAACGTCGTAGAAGACGATCGTCACAGAAACCACAACAGACGCGGAGAGCACGCTGGCCCCAATTGGCCATCCTGGGTGGGGTGGTACTGCTGGTGGCCGCCATCCTGATCCTCAAGACCCAGGATGCAGATCCGCCGGCCGCGGCCGAGGGTGTGCCCCAGGTGACGGCCACCCTGCCCGAAGCCGTGGGCCAGACCCAGGCCACCGCCGAGATGGAGCCGGTCGGCGGCCAGCCGGCGGCCACTGAGCCTGAGCAGCCCGCGGCTGCCTTGCCGGGTGAGCTGCCGGAGGCCCAACTGGAGCGGCTGCTGACCGCCGGACAGCCGACCCTGGCCTTCTTTCACTCGAACAACTGCGTGCAGTGCATCAAGATGATGGAGGTCGTGGCCCAGGTCTACCCCGAGTTCAACGACTCGGTGGCGCTGGTGGACGTCAACGTCTATGATAGGGCCAACGCCAGCCTGTTGCAGCGCGCCCAGATCCGGGCCATCCCCACTCAGATCTTTTTCGACCGGACCGGCCAGGGCTGGGTGATCATGGGCTCCATGACGCCGGATCAGTTCCGCGAGCAGATGCGGACCCTGGCGGGAGGACAGTAGCATGGACCTGGACCCCACTGTTCTGCAGGCGGGAACGCTGCTGGCCTACCTGCTCGTCTTTCTGGGCGGCATCGTGACCAGCATTGGCCCCTGCAACGTGGCCATGATCCCGCTGGTCATCGGTTTCGTGGGTGGCTCAGGGCACCCTTCGGCCGGCTCAGGGCGGGGTCTTGGCCGGGGCCGGTCCTTTGCCCTGTCGCTGACCTTTGCCGTCGGCCTGGCTATCACCTTTATGCTGCTGGGCCTGGTGGCCA